>JAFSPN010000048.1 GCA_017442875.1 Bacilli bacterium | reverse complement strand
GGCCGATCAACCTCTCAGTTCGGCTACGCATCCTCGCCTTGGTGGGCTGTTATCTCACCAACTAGCTAATGCGCCGCAGGTCCATCCTTAAGTGACCCTTGAAGGGGCCTTTCAAGCAAAGAAGATGCCTTCTCTGTTGTTATCCGGTATTAGCCAAAGTTTCCTCTGGGTATCCCAAGCTTAAGGGCAGGTTACCTACGTGTTACTCACCCGTTCGCCACTCGGTATTGCTACCTCGTTCGACTTGCATGTATTAGGCACGCCGCCAGCGTACATACTGAGCCAGGATCAAACTCTCAAAGTTTTATTCTAGTTCAAAATAATTATCTGGTTTTGTATTTTGTTTTTAAACAAATTGACGTTGTGATGTTTGTACATCTGTTTAGTTTTCAAAGATCAGTTGCACGCTTATTACTATGTAATATCAGAACGAGTCTCCTCGACGCGTGCTTTGATATCATATCACTTCTAATTTATGCGTGTCAATGCCTTTTTTACATTTTTTTACGCATTTTTTAGAAGCCTATTTTAGCGGTCATTTTTAGACACGCTTTCTCTATTATATACATATTTATAATTAAGGCAATATTTTTATAAAAAAATTGCATATATGTGCGTACATGCGCGTGTATTATATTAAAGGAAAAGGCCAGCGATTATCTCACTGGCCCTTTTTCTAAGACTTTTTTGCGATTATTTATTAGTCTTCAAGCATGATATTACGAATTGTGTTGATGGTGTCTAATGGGACACTACATGCTTTTACTAAGAATTCTTCGATATTATCTTTTAATGATGCGTCCGCATCATAAGCATAACCACCAGTCGTATCAGTCTTTAATTGATTAATCAAAGCTGGCCAACGGTCATAGCTATGTTGATAGCCTGGGATGTGGCATCTAATGTGTTCGTTATCGATGGAACTATAAGATGTTAATTCAAAGTCGATGACTAAATCTGTATAGCTAACACCTAAAACACCGTTTAATAAGAAGCCAAGTGTACCAGTTCTATCCGCACCACCAAAACAGTGGAAATAAACTTGTTTATTATTAGCATTTTTCAAAATTTCAAAGATTGGTGCGACCATGCTTCTTGTTTGAGTAAATGTTTGCTCATAAGATTTGATGGCGTATTGTTGATATTCGATATCACCATTTTCCGCGAATGCACAGGCATTATAGCCATCAGAAATATCGGAGGCACCTCTTAAATCGAGTTCAACGCCGATGTTCATTTCATTTCTAAACACTTCTTTTGATGAATCAGCAATTGTGTTATAGTGGCCACCACCATTCATGGTTGTGATTTCACCACCTCTGAACACTAAACCTTGTTTGACTCGTTTGCCTGAACTTGTCATATAACCACCTAAGTCACGAACGTTATAAAGTGGTCTAGCATTAATCCAACGTGGGTAATCACCTGTGGTGAATTTAGCAGGTTTTGATTCTTTATCTCCCGCGACAACTTTCCAGAAGTATTCAGTGTTAACACGTAAGTTATTTGTGGTTACTGAATTACCAGATGTTGTGTATTCGATTGGATTTTCAAATAAAGCGTTATCACTCACTAATACTTTGTATTCATCGGCTTCAGCGCCGGCTTTTGGCTCAAATTTTAATTCGATGCCGACACTCTTATCACTTCTATCTGGAATGGTATTTCTTGTTTGATTCTTACCATTTGGATCACCTGTATCAAGATATAGTCTATCTTTGTCTTCTTTAGATCCTTCATCAATATTGACGCCTTGTTCACCACCTAAATCGTCATACTTATATGGATCGGCAAGACCTTTTTCTTGTTCTCTCATCGCATCAACATAGGCTTTACAGTTAGCGGTCAGCATTGATGTGTTTTCTGGATCAATGAGCTTAAAGTTTTTATCAGCTTCACCTTGACCGCAGGCAGTCAAAAGAAGAGCAACAGTAAAAGGCAAAACGCATAATTTCAAGTTTTTCATATTAAAAACCTCACTTGCAATTATTATGCCAAACAATTGATCTAATAATAATGACAATGTTGTCAATTGCATAGTTAAGGTCATAAGAAAAAGGCCAGATAATCTGACCTTATTCTTAGTTTATATTAACTCTTTATTGAGCAGGTTCGAGCATGATGCTTCGAATCTTATTAATTGTAGTTTGAGAAACGCTACATTGGTTAATAAGGAATTCTTCCATCGATTGTTTCATTGTTTTAGAAGAGTTCCAACCAAGAGTGTTCTTTAAATAGGTAACCATTCTTGGCCAGTAGTTATACGGACCAGCGCGAAGATGGCTACGATAGTTTCTTGATGGGTTGCTACTATAAGTAGTTAACTCGAAATCGATAACTAAATCGGTATAGGACATACCTAAGAGCGCTCCAAGCATAAAGCCCACGACGCCTGTACGGTCCGCACCACCATAGCAGTGATAATAAACTGGATGTTGGTCAGCTTGAGCGAATGCTTCAAAAACTTGTTTGATTTCGTTTTTGTTGTTCTTCATGCCGTTATCATAGCTACTGATACTTAATAGTTTGTAACTGATATCACCACCATTAGCAAAACCACAGGCTGTATAGTTATTTCTTTCGCCACTTGACCTCAAGTCAATTTCTAAACCATTGACCATGCCCATGACATTTCTGAACACTTCTTTGCTTTCATTGGTTTGGCTTGTGATGTGACCATCTTGCATTCTACCATTGCTATCAGTATAACGACCACCGACATCACCAGTGTACATCTGTCCTGATTTCCAACCTGTCGCAGGTGTGATTTCACCACCTCTATAGATTAAACCTTGTTTAATTCTTTGACCTGATGAAGTCATATAACCACCATGGTCACGGACGTTAAACATTGGTCTAGCATTGATCCAACGAGGATAATCACCTGTAGTGAAATTAATAATTTCTGATTCTTGACCATCAGCGGTAACCTTTAAGTAATACTTTTGGTTAACTAAAAGATTCTTTAAGTTGACGGTTGTTTCGCTTTGTGTAATCGTTTTAGCGCCACTTAAATCAGCGTTTTTACTATAAGTAATGGTATATTGTTTGTTCTTTAAAGCATCGGATGGAACAAAGGAGATATTAACGCCTTTATTTTCATCACTCTTTTCACCTTTTTCCCATTCAGCCGCGACTGGGTCTAAGTAGTCATTATTGACATTGGCAGGACGATAGCCACCATTATCTCCTTCGGTAATGCCTTTTGTAATATCAACACCGTTATTACCATATAATTCGTTAAGATAGTAATCGGCATCTTGGCCGTTTTCACTAATGAATTTTCTTTGTTGGGCACGCATGTCATCGACATACTTTTTACAGTTAGCACTCATGGAAGATAAATCTGCAGGAACGGTAATTGTGAAGTTATCACCTTCAACGACTTGATCTTCTTTAGAAGAGCTATCATCTATTGATGAATTAGAAGGAGTATTAGCGCTATTATCGCCATCACCATCACCATTGGAACTTGGTCCAAATTGGCAACCCGACAACGCTAAAGCAGCTACTGCTGATAATAAAATAAGGTACTTTTTCATTTTGTTCTCCTTTCTTTGTAAGAAAAAAAGATTGTTTACATTACTATTAATAACGTTTTGATACATTTATCATATTAGATAAAAGGTTATTTACCAACTGATTATCTTTAGATTAACAAAAGACAAAGAAAAGAGGACGCCAACTGACGTCCTCATTTAGTAGTTATTTTTCTTATTTGCGTCTACCCATAATCAAGGCCATAAAGTAGATGACCCTAATTAGTAAAGCGATAAAATCGCTATAAAGGATGTAAGCGCAGTAATAAACTAGGTTATTATCTTGTTGCGCACCATTCTCCGCGATCTGTCTAATGCGGTTAACATCATACAATGTTACGAGCATTAAGAAGGCAAAGAGTATTAAACTCACAAACCAAGAGAGAGTGATGTTCTGTGGTTGAATACCACCAAATAAGATTAATAACCAGTTGATACCCGAGAGTGCTGCGGCACCGATTAATAAGCCTAGTAGGATAAAGCCTATACCGGTTAATCTACCTTTACTGACATAACCTAATAAACCCATTACCCCAAATATCAACGCGGTAACACCAAACGATTCAACAAGAATAACCCAGTCAAAAATGAAGGTAAATGTTGATAATAACAAACCCATCAATGTGACGTATATCATGAGTGGCGCGATAACGTTGTGCTTACCTCTTGCAAAAGTAATCGGTAAGACAAATGACATAATGAGTAAGGCAATCATAGTCACGATTAAGCCAATGACTAAACCAGTGACGAGATTTGTATCAAGAATGGTCACGCCATCTGTAACAGTCGCAGTATTGATTAATAAAGCTTGGAAGCCATAACCAAATCCCGCTGCTACAACTGTGGTAATGAGTAGGCAAATAAACATCATTCCAAATACTTTGGAAAGGAATATGCCTTTAGTTTGTCTATCCGCAAAAGTATAAGCAACTGATCCGTCAGCACTATAAGTTTTGTTATTGGATGAATCGTATGTTGGCATAAAACTCCTAGAGAATGTTATTTAATAAAGCTTCGTAAGAATCGATCTTTAAGGAAGCACCACCAACTAAAGCACCATCAACATCTGGGCAAGATAAATAGGCTTTGATGTTTTCTGGTTTGACGGAACCACCATAAAGGACTCTAATTTCATCTGCGACATCACCGAACATATTTCTTAAGACGTCACGGATGAACTTACAAACATCTTGCGCGATTTCTGTGGAAGCGTTTTTACCAGTACCAATGGACCAAACTGGTTCATAGGCAACCACTAAGTCTTTAACCTGTTCAGAGGTTAAATCTTGTAAACCGACTTTGACTTGTTCTTCCACAACGGCTTTGGTTTGGCCGGCTTCAAATTGGGCAAGAGTTTCACCAACGCAATATAGTGGCACCATTTCATTAGCGATTAAGGCTTTGATTTTAGCGTTGCACTTTTCGTTAGTTTCATTGTCATATGTTCTTCTTTCACTATGACCAATTAAGCACCAATCGATGCCGTATTCTTTGAGCATAGGAATCGAGACTTCGCCTGTGAAAGCACCAGACTCTTTGAAGTGACAGTTTTGTGCACCAACAATCATTTCCTTAGCGGCGTTTTCTTTAACCGCGGCTAAAGATAAGTATGTTGGGGTGACACCTAAGTCGATATTATTGGCTTTAGCTTTCTTAGCTAAATCACGTGATGCGATAGCAAATTCTTTGGCTTCACTGGCAAGCTTATTCATCTTCCAGTTGCCCATTAATAATTTTCTTCTCATATTAGCGAACCACGTCGATGCCTGGTAAATGGCCATCGTTTTCAATCATTTCTAGGGAAGCACCACCACCGGTTGAAACGTGGCTGAATTTTTCCTTATATCCGAATTGTTTGACAGCAGCAGCGCTATCACCACCACCACAAACGGTGAAGGCTTTATCATTTTTAGCAATTGCTTCGCAAATAGCTAATGTACCTTTTTGGAATTCTTCTTGTTCAAAGACACCACTTGGGCCATTCCAGAAGATCATTTTCGCTTTAGCGATTTCGTTAGCGAATAATTCTCTGGTCTTTGGACCGATATCTAAACCTTGGAAACCTTCTGGGATGTCACCAGATTCAACGGTTTGAACGGTTGTTCTTTCAGCTGGATCAAAAGCATCACCGATGACGGAGTCAACTGGTAAGACGATTTTGCCGTTTGCTTTAACAAAGCAATTCTTGGCGTAATCTAATTGATCTTCTTCCACTGGGGAATTGCCAGTAGGATGGCCTAAGGCTCTCAAGAAGGTGAATGCCATCGCACCACCGATTAAGATCTTGTCGCATTTTTGGAGCAAGGATTCGATAACTTTGATTTTATCAGAAACTTTTAAACCACCTAAAATAGCAACATATGGTCTATCTTCGGCTTTAACATCAACACAACGTGTTAAGTTAGCAACTTCTTTTTCAACAAGATAACCAACGGCCACTGGTTTGCCTTCGGCTTTTAAGATTTCTGGAATGCCATATGTTGAAGCGTGAGCGCGGTGCGCACTACCAAAGGCATCCATGACGAACGCATCACCTAAGGAAGCCCAAATCTTGGCTAATTCAGGATCGTTTTTTTCTTCGCCCTTTTCATAACGGGTATTCTGCATTAATAAGACTTCGCCGTTTTTTAAAGCATTGACAGCGTTAACTAATTCTTCGCCGCGTGTTTCTTTAACAAAAACGACTGGTTGATTTAATAATTCGCTTAAGCGAACAGCGACTGGCGCCATATTGCCATCTTTAATTTGTTTGGCAAATTTTTCTGGATCTTCTTGAGCAAGTTTATGTTTGACTTTGCCTAAGTGAGACATTAAGACAACACGAGCACCTTTAGCGAGTAATTCTTTGATGGTTGGTAAGGCGGCAACGATTCTATTATCATCGCGGATAGCGCCTTCTTTGAGAGGGACATTGAAGTCAACACGCACGATAACGCGTTTGCCTTCTAAGTTGTTCATTTCTTTAACTGTTAACATAGTTAAATCTCCTTATTTCATAAATAACGGCACCCATAGTAATGAGCGCCGTATATTTCTATGGGGTAATAATACTAATTATTTAATTAGCACTTTTCCGCAAAGTATTTAATGGTGCGGACCATTTGTGATGTATAGGAGTTTTCGTTGTCATACCAAGAGACGACTTGGACTTCATATAAACCATCAGCAATCTTACAAACCATTGTTTGTGTGGCATCGAATAAGGAACCGAATCTCATACCGATAACATCGGAGGAAACGATTTGATCTTCGTTATAACCGAATGATTCGTTAGCAGCAGCTTTCATAGCGCCGTTGATATCTTCAGCTTTTAATTCGCCATCGAATTTAACAACAGCGGTTAAGATTGTGGTTGAACCAGTTGGGACTGGGACACGTTGCGCGGAACCAATGAGTCTACCATTGAGTTCTGGAATAACTAAGCCGATAGCTTTAGCAGCACCGGTGCTATTTGGAACGATATTGGCAGCACCCGCACGGGCTCTACGTAAGTCACCTTTTCTGTGTGGACCATCTAAGATCATTTGGTCACCAGTATAGGCGTGGATTGTGCTCATAATACCGGATTGGATTGGAGCAAAATCATTTAAGGCTTTAGCCATTGGGGCTAAGCAGTTTGTGGTACAAGAAGCAGCGGAGATAACGTTGTCTTCTTTTGTAAGTGTTTTTTCATTGACACCAAAAACGATGGTTGGTAAGTCTTTGCCCGCTGGAGCGGAGATAACGACTTTACGAGCACCGGCTTCAATGTGAGCCATGGATTTTTCTTTGGAGCAGTAGAAGCCTGTGCATTCTAAGACGACATCGACTTTTAATTCTTTCCAAGGAAGATCTTGTGCTTTTGGACGAGCGTAGATGGTGATTTCCTTACCATCAACAGTGATTGAACCTTCTTTGAGGATGGTCTTGCCATCTTCGGCTAATTCTGGTTCTTTGCTGGAGACTGTGTGTAAGTTTTCACCGATATGACCAGCATAACCACCTTGAGCGGTATCATATTTTAATAAGTTAGCCAACATCTTTGGGGAAGTTAAATCGTTAATAGCGACGATTTCATAGCCTTCGGCACCAAACATTTGACGGAACGCTAGACGACCAATACGGCCGAATCCGTTAATTGCAACTCTGACATTTGACATATAATTAATGCCTCCTTTATTTGTCACTGCGGTTATATATTACTTATATTTAATATAAGTTGCAAGAAAAAAGCACAAAATCTTAATTGTGCTTATTTTATTTAAAAATAAAAATAAACCTACATTTCTTTAAAGACCATAAAACTCGCCATTGTAATAAGATACGTATAAATCCTTTTTTTCATCTCCTGAGGAAAAAGAACTTTGCCCTTTAATTTTTTCCAAAGGTCCTGGTTCAATTAATTCACAAGATTTATGCATTATATCATTTACGTACAAACCACCATTATAATAATAAGCAACAGTTTCTAAGTCGTAATCTATTAAAAATGTACCTGGCTCATATGAACTCAATAAATTTAACTCTTTACTTATCAAATCAAAAGAAAACAAATATGATTTTCCCATTTGGCATATACATGTGCCAACCGAAGCACCACATTGTTTGTTCTCAATATGATCATAAGCAGCAAACAGTAGATAATCTTTAATTAAAAAAGCATTGCTGTAAATAACGTCCACATTGTAATTGTTTTGAAAAGCAAATGAGTTATCATCATATTTAATGATTATTTTGTCATCTTGGATAATTGGTTTAGAAATGTTGCCAAACCAACCATCTCCTATTAATCTTGTTTTCTCTTTAGAAACTCCTATTTCACCACAGGCACATACTATTAAATCACCATCTTTGTAGACTGATCTTTTTTCAATTTTTTCAACCAAAACCTCTTTTGTGTCATTAAAAGGGTCGACCATTAACAAAGAATAAATACTATTATCGTCATGATAAATAATGCAATACAACATGTTATTTTTTTCCGCTATATCTATAACTCTATCAGAATCATCAAAATACCATTCTTTAATTGGATTCAATTCTTTATCTAGAATTCGAATAAAACAACCCTTTTCGTTTTTTTGGTACATGCACACAAAAATAAAGTCGTTATTAGAGACTGCCGTTAAGCAATATGGGGGATTAAAACCATTTCCAAAAGCTCTATCGTAATTTCGTTTATCATTATTATCAAATCTAAATTTGTAACATTTACGATCAATGCCAAAATAAGTATTTCCCAAATCATCAGAAAAAACATAGTCGACTTGTTTAACAAATGATGGCCTATGGCGATAGTAAATAACATTGGAGCCAATAAGAAAAACAATATATATAAACATAAAGAAAGCAATAGGAGTCAAAAGAATACCAGCAGAAGTCGCTATAATTGCTGTACGAACCGCCTTTTTCATTAATACCAAAGCCTCCAATTAAGAATAAATGAATACCAATGGTCTACATCATCGTGATTGAAAAAAGCGTCTAAAGACCCTGATTGATCTGGTTTGAAACCTACAGAGTAAGCAATGTTATGCCAAACCCACTCATTCATTATTTTATCAATATTAATATAGGCATCTTTATATTTGCCTTGCAAAAACTCTAGGAAAGCTCTCATTTCCTCGGATGAAAACCTCCACGATTTATAAACCTTTAAACTATTCACATTTGAATCTTTGTTTTCATTAACTTTATAATAGATTATAAAACCATCGCCTTTATAAGGATTATCCATATCATAATCAGATGTGTCATCTCCAGTCGGAATCTCGTTTTTATCTGGCTGTTTAGTGGTTTTGCTATCAGACTTCAAAGTCGTGGCTAAAACAATAGCACAAACAGCAACTGCTAGGAGTATCAACCAAGGGAAATGCCCACTAGGATCATAATACATCACTGGATTATTTCTGCTATAGGCGTAAAGATTTATACCATGAAGTTTTTTGATGCTTAAATATGAATAATGGTCAGGTGAAATAAACCTACCTATTTCAGGATCGTAATATCTTGTGGTAAGCCAGTACATCTTAAGATCAACATCATAATAGTAAGAACGGTATCTTATTGGATTGATGTTGCCAACAAAAGATGACGATGTGTTAACACTATTACTTGAATCTTTGACAATATGATTGCCCCATGCATCATATTCATATTTCGCTACGACTGAGCGATTAATATCTCTAATAGTAATAACATCACCTTGAATATTTTTTTCGTAAAAATAAATGACATCATCTAAGGCAAAACCAACAATACCATCGTGAGCATAAAAATACTTGATTGTTTGATTGCCTTTTTGTTCTAAAACTAATTGTCCATTGATATACGAATAAGATGTGGTTACATTATTTGCTTCTTTGCGGATACGTTGTTTAAAACCGTCATAAACAAAAGAAACAGAATTATTATTGTTATCTACTACTGATTGAAGGAGCGTGCCTCTAATCCACGACATTGTTTTGCCTCGATAAGTAGTGGGATTACCCATGTTATCATACTCGAAAGGTTCATTATCATATGAGATGAGTCTATTGAGAAAAACAGAATCATAGGTGTATGTATGAATAGTTAACGGACTAGAAGGACTCTGGTTTGTTGTAAGAGCGTATTCTTCTTTTGAGACAATGTTTCCACGGTAATCATAGGAATAGACATACGTTTTGTTGAAAGCTTTGTTATTCTCTCTAATAAGCCTAGACAAAGCGTCATAATAATATTCCGCCATAGCAATTATGTTTAATGGGGATGTCGCGTTTTCTATTTTGGTAATGTTACCTAAACTATCGTAATAATAGTTTTCTCTACGTGTTATTTGTTGCAA
Organism: Bacilli bacterium; assembly: GCA_017442875.1. GTDB lineage: Bacteria > Bacillota_I > Bacilli_A > RFN20 > CAG-826 > RUG14515. The sequence goes on along the minus strand of JAFSPN010000048.1, from coordinate 20,899 downwards.
TATGATATTTCCAAATAAAGGACCACCAACAACATCGTTTGAATAGACAACTGTTTTAACCCTAAAATTCGTTAAGTCGTTATCAGATCCACCAGAACAATAGAAAATCAATTTATTTGTTCTCATCCCGGATATACTAATATGTTGGCTTGAAATGCGAGAAAAGCCATCAACTTCGTCAAAAGCATCAATGACGATAGGATTAGAATTTGGAGTAGATAAATATATTGAAATAGTTGCATTCTTAATTACTTTTTCTAAACTCGCACCACTATGATATGAATAATCGTTTCCAAGAATAGTCGTATTGTTCAATTTGTATGTTTTCTTAACTAAACGTCGATAATCATCGTATTCATTTTCCAACGATAAACCATTAGGCTGAACATTAATGTTTGTTAAATCATTAAAGTAATTATATTGATACGTTGTATATGAGTTTACGATATTTAAAGATGTGTCTTGTATGCTTGTAATATTTGAAAAATCATCGTATTCATAAAAGAGTTTATCGTCTATTGTTATTCTTCCAAAAGCGTCGTATTCTTTATAAAAATTATAACTATTGGAAGTGTAGGTATAGTACCTATCATAAACGACATGGCCGTTATAAATCGTTGGATAATATGACATCCAAATATACTCTTGATTATTATACGCCACAGAAGACAACTTTCCGTTTTGATAAGTTAGGTGGTAAATATTACCATGAGAGCCGTAATACAAATTGTTTGAATCGATATCATCCAAATATTGTGCCACAGTGAGATTTGAAGATTGATACATGACTCTTCTCAATCTTTCTTCTGTGGCGGCGCTATATTGGTATTTTTCAATCAAACCATTTGGATGATGGATATCAGCCAAAAGGCCAAAATCATCATAATAATATCTAACATATTCCACCGTTGAATCGATTAGCTTATAAACACGAGATAAACTGTCATCTGTCGATTCATATCGATATTCTAACTTGATATGTGTAGTTTCCCCTGAAGGAGAGATTGATTCTTCTATTAAATTTGCGTGCCCGTCATAAGTAAAACTCTCTAAATAACCATCGCTCCTAAATATTTCACAAAGGGAATGGTTACTATCAAAATCATAAAAAGTAACATAGCCATTGTTGCCACCAGCGTATCTAGTTTCTTCTTTCTCATAATAGTAATTAGTGTATCCAGTTCTAAATGAAGCGCTGTCATGAGAAATCTTTGTTTTAACAAATGAATTATCGTCTTTACCACTAATAATATAGAATATAGCATCGATAGGATTGCCATTTAATGATTCAAAGCGTATAAAATCAGACGATGAATTAAAACAAAGTGAATAATTACCATCCATAAAAATATTCATAGAACTTACATTATCAATCAAAGTGGCTTTATCATTACACCAAAAGCGGAAAGTGTTGCCGCTTCTTTTTCTAAACAATCTTTCATCAACGAGATAATCTTCTAATTTCATCCTAAATGTGTAAGAGTTTGAAACTGATGGATTAAAAGATATTGCACTACCTTCAGAAAGAAGATAATGTGGCTCATCTCCATAGAAAAACACTGGACCGCCACTATCAACGTTTGAACAAAGAGCCGAAAAACTACCAATCAACGGAACAAGGCGAACTTGTTTTATGGTAACTGAACTAGGTGCTGTATTACCAATAATCAAGTGATAACTCCTAGGCAAAGATTCTTTTATACCAACTGGAGCAGCAAGTTTTGTTGTCTTCCCGTTAAAAGCAAGAATGGCAAGTTTGTTGTTAGATGAATCAAATAAAGAGATTGATAGCTCACCAAAACCCATTATTTCTTCAATTTCAGCACACAAAAGATACATTCTTTTAGATAAAACATTGGTGTTGGTCGAAATATCGGTTATATAATTTGTGGTCAAAGCAGGAAGAGAAATGGTATAAATAGGATTCGATTCTGGAGGAGCTAAATTGAAGTCAATTATCTGATTGTTAGTGTTGGTCTGATCTTTGATGAGGCAAGATAACAAATCGCTTTTTAAAGATAGATAGCTTAAGTTACTGTTTGAGTCGCTTGTTTGTTTGACTGTTTGATTGTTGTTGCAATCATAAATCGTTGCAATACATCTCGCATTTGTAATTGTCGTTTTTTTATCATCTTGAAAATCATATGAAATATCAAAAACATCCTGATTGATATTTGCTTGAAGAGAAACAATTTTAGAACCTGAATAAGAAAACGATAATGATTCGCCACTTGATAAGGACACACTATTTAAACGAGGTGAAAATGAAAAATAATCTTCTGGATAATAGTTATCTAGATTCATTTTGAGAGAAGTCAAGCGAAAACTGCTCCAATCATATGTAAGTTCGAGCACCGTTCGATAGAGGTATATCACTTTAACGGAGGTGTCGCTATCATATAAAAAATTAACCACTCTACCATAATTATCAGCGATGGAAGATATTCTGAGAGAAGTATCGCAATAAGCAATAGTTATTTCCGCTGAATAATTTGATGTTACTTGTTTATGAATTTTGATTAATCTGCCATCAGTGTCAAACTGGTGATAATTACCATCTTCATCAAATAGTTTAAAACCACCATTAATGGCAGATAACATCATCCCAGTGCCGAACGAGTCATAATACAAAGAAGAGGAATTCTCGGCCAACTTAAAGATATGTAGATATCCATCAGCATCTTCATACCAATAGACATCATCTGAAGACTGGTATTCTAAGAAAACATGGTAATTGGTCTTAAACGCCCTAGGAAAGCCTGTATCAAGATGCAGAAAGCGATTTATTTGAGATTGGTTATATTTTAGATGTAAATCAAGAGGTAGGTGTTTCCCACCAAAAGACAATATCGGATGAGAAAAAAGCAAAAGCCCGTTTTCCAAATCTATTTTGAAAGAATAATCCTTACAATTATAATTAAAAAACTGCTTGTGTTTATCAAAATAATATCCACCGAATGACCAAGACATCACTTTTTCCTGCTTTTATGATACAATACAAAAAGCAATAAGGAAAAGAAATAGTTACATTTCTTTAATGCCTTCAAATAAGGTTGTTAAATCGATATCGAGAGCCTTTGCTATTTTATTAAGGATAATAAGGGTGGGATTACGGGTTCCTCTTTCTAAATCACCAAGGTAATTACGATTGATTTCCGCTTCTAAAGAGAGGTCTTCAATAGAGAGACCTTTTTGTTGTCTTAGATATCTAATTCTCGCTCCAAGTTGTTTATTGATTGTCATGATTTAGCCTTTCATAAAACTCATGGATGGAACGAAATAAATGGTTAACATTACTTTTAGTAATGGTTTTTTTGAATTTTTCAGACATAAGGTCTGCGAGTTCTTGGAGTGACGCTGATTCATTAGCGAGTCTCAAATGACATAGTTCTCTTTCCTTGAGATTACCTAAATTATCAATACCTAATAGTTGGTCGATGAGTTTGATTTCTTCAACTTGACGGGAACCAGTTTCAATTGTTCTCTTCATATTCGCGGTATCCATATTAGTGAGCCTATTCGCGTTATTCATTAAGTCGCGATTTGCCCTCACATCTTCAAATTCTAAGCAGGAAGAAACCGCGCCTATCATAATTAAGAAATTAGATATTTGATCGCTCTTTTTGAAGTAGATGACGTATTCATCTCTTCGGTGAGTGATTTTAGGCTCGATGTTGCTGTTTTTATATTTGGCAAATAACTTCGCTAACCATTTAGCGTAATTTTCGTTATTTAAGGCGATTTCAAGGTGATAATTGCTCGTCACTGGGGAATTGACACTACCAGCGGCTAAAAAGGCTCCAGCGAGGTATCCTGAGATAGTATCATCATTCTTGACGATGTTTTTGCTGATTTTACCTTCTAAGAAAGAGATTTCTAAATCATCCATGATTGCTTCACTAGCGTCACTGATTTCAATCATGTATGACTTACTTTGGGTAAATGATTTTCTCTCTTTAATAATGAGTTCAGCATTAGCCTTATAAATCTCATTGATTGTTTCATAAATAAAACGTCCGATCTTCGCGTTTTCTGTATTGAGCTGTAAGAGAGTCTTTTTGTGTCTAAAAACTAAAGAACCATTGATTCTAATGTAAGCGGAAAGAAGGGCTCTTAAACGATCATCAGATGGATAAGCGTTGCTGACGAGTTCTTCTTTAACTTGTGAAGTAAATGAATTCTTATTGCGCATTATATATATTTTATCATTTATAAAATAATAAGGAAGAATCTTTGACTTACTACTCCTTGGGGAGTATAATTTTGATATGAAAATATATCATGGTTCCTTAATAATTATTAAAAAACCGGTGTTTGGATATGGTAATCCGCATAACGATTATGGACTTGGTTTTTATTGTACGGAATCTAATGAACTCGCTAAAGAATGGTCAGTTGACTACGAACTAGATGGTTACGCGAACTGTTATGATTTGAACCTTGACGGACTAAAAGTCTTAAATCTGAATGAAAAACCATATACCGCTTTGCACTGGTTAACACTTTTAGTTCAAAATCGCACATTCAAAGACAAATCCTATTTAGTAAGAGACGCAAAAGAATTTCTTATCAAAAAATTCTCTATTGATTGTTCAAAATATGATGTGATTATCGGATATCGGGCGGATGATAGTTATTTCTCATTTGCTAGAGATTTCTTACAAGGCACCATTTCTTATAGACAGTTAATCAATGCGTTAAAAATAGGTGGTCTAGGTGAACAAGTGGTACTAATAAGTAATAAGGCCTTTAACGCTATTCGTTTTATTGATGCAGAAAGAGCTTTTTCTAATGAATGGTATCCCCAAAAGATTAAAAGGGAGAATGATGCTAGAAACGAATACTTCACTAGTGAAAAAACAAAACGCCAAAAAGGAGATTTGTATATCAATCAAATAATTGATGAAGATATGGAGGCTGATGATGAACGCTTATAACGATTTTTATATTAACGAAGCGCAAGATTGGTTGGGCGAATACCTTGAAACATCAGTCTATATTTTAAACATGGAATTAAAAGAATCGTGGCGCCGCTTTATTATGTCTAATTATTCTTTGAATTTTGCTGTTGGAAATCCATTTACAATATGCGGTAAATCTGGAACAGAGGTAGCTTTGGAATTATTTGGAAAAACAGTAGACAAGCTACCTTTCATCTATGATAGAACCCCTGAGTATTGGCTTGGTTGGGCTATTGCCTATTATCAATGGATAAAAAACATTCCTTTTATGTTCATCACTAATAAAGTTGATATTGAAACCATATTATTGATGTATAAAAAATATCATGAAATGGATATTACACACTTTTGTGATGAGATGGATAGATTAATAAAATTGCACAAAAGTGAAACCAATCTAAAGATGATGAGGTTGTCGCGAGGATTAAGCCAAAAGGAACTTGCTGAAATTACCGCTATCCCAATTAGGACTATTCAACAGTATGAACAACGGCAAAAGAACATCAATAACGCTCAAGCAAATTATGTCTTTGTTTTAGCCCAAGCACTTTCTTGTTCACCCAAAGATATACTTGAGTACTAATTGTTTTTTAGGTATTCAATGATCGCCTTACTAGCCATCTTACCATCAACTTCTGATAGGTAGATTTGTCTAATATCTCTTGGAAGGATATCGCCACCAGCGTATAAACCTTCACAACTTGTTTGTTTGGTTTTTGGATCAACCGGAATGGTTCCCCATTCATTAGTGACACCTTCAATTTTGATAAACTGTGAATTTGGAATTTGGCCCACTAATGGGAAAACACCCTGCACGTCTAGCGTCTTTTCTTCACCAGTCTCATTATTTTTAATAACGACACCCTCTAATTTATCTTCGCCTAAAAGGGCGACTGGAACATATGGAGTTAAGACCGTTGTATTTGGTAACGCTTTTAATTCATCCACTAAATAGTTATTGCCTCTAAACTCATTACGACGGTGAATGAGATAAACGTGTTTGGCTAAATCCGCCATATAGATGGCTTCTTTAAGCGCGGTATTTCCACCACCAATGATTAAAACATCTTGTCCTTTAAAGAAGTGGCCATCGCAAACGGCGCAGTACGATAAGCCATGTCCAAATAATTCTTTTTCCTTAGGAAGACCTAATTCTCTTTCTTTGGTGCCTGTGGCGATTAAAACAGTTTTAGCCTGATATGTACCATTTTGGCATGTAACAGTAAAAATTTTTCCTTCTTTAGTTAAAGAGGTAACAATATCTGGAATCATTTCCACTTCTGCTTCATTAAGCCAGTTAAAAAATTCCACCGCTAAATCTGGACCAGGGATTTTAGTAAAACCAGGATAGTTATCCACTCTTGGAGCAATATTGATTTTGCCACCAGGAGTATATCCTTCAATAACAGCGATATCTAAGCCCGCTTGTTTAAGAATAATCGCGGTTCTAATACCGCATGGTCCCGCACCGAGAATTAATGTATCAAATGTTTTCATAATAGTATCTTCCTCACTTCATTATAGGATGACGCCACATATTTTGCTTTATTAACGCTTTTTATTTCTCTTGGACCCCAAGTAACTAAAAGGGTATCAACACCGGCATTAGAGCCTGAAAAATAGTCGATATCATTATCGCCAATATAAAGCACGTCTTGTTTATTTTTGATGTTAAGTAGTTCCATGGCTTTATAAATGCCTTCTGGATTTGGTTTAGGAGTGCTCACATCATCCGCGGTAATAACAACATCAAAAAGGCCGTTGATATGGCATAGTTCTAAATTATATTTAGTTAATGGTTTACCTTTATTAGTGACAACCCCTAAAAGGTAGCCTTGTTCTTTTAAGGCTTTAAGAACTTCGATTTCGTTTTCATAGGCCGTAACATAAGGAGCGTAAAACTCTTTTGAAATCCTGCTGAAAGCTTCGCGCATTTCTTCTAGATCATAATCGGGAAATTCTTTTTTAAGCGTTTCTCTAATCGGAGGACCAGAAAAATAATATAGTTCTTCTCTACTTCTTATGACTCTTGGCTTATAAATCTTATAAAGCGCATAGAAAGATTGGACCACCATCTCATCCGTGTTAGCGAGGGTGCCATCTAGATCAAAAAGAAGCAAACGATATTTATTCATGTTGTGGTTTTTTAAGTGCAAAAATGAGTTTTTTCAAAGAAATGCCTAAGCAAAGGAAAATAGAACTGCCTAGGACTAAGATTATTAGTCCGATATTGAACCCATTATAAAGGACTTTGGTTTCAAATTGGTTGTTAACCATTAAAGTAGCGCCGGTAACGATCAAAGCGATGCCGATAACACCGATGACTATACTAGCGATAAGACCGACTTTCTTATCGTTATCTTCAACGTGATAGGCATCTCTTTTCTTTCTAAGAATTGAACGGACGATATGATTGATGACAATCGCTAATGTACCAACAGCGACGAACACCATTGACCATAGCCATGACCAATAACCTTTTTCACCCATTTGGAAAGCCGGATGTCTAAGTGGTTCCATAAACATTCTAGTTAAGCCATACCAAACGATATAACCAAAACCAATGTCACCCATTTCGGTATATTTTCTTAGGGCTTTACCAAAGACATGGGCTAAGACAAAGAAACCTAAAAGGTTAACTATCGCTTCGATGAAAAATAATGGAACGAATATGTTACCTTCCGCGGCATAGCCTAAATCAGAACTATAAATAGCGTTTCTATAAATGATTTCTGGTAACCATTTCCAATTATCCACTGCCACTTCATAACCATGAACTTCGCAGTTAAAGAAGTTGCCCCATCTACCAACAGCTTGAGCGATTAAGATCGTTGGCAAAACTAAGTCAAAAGGAATCCAAATGGATTTACCTTTATTGCGCCACATATACCAAAGAGCGCCGACAACGATGCCACCAATCGCGCCACCTAAAATAGTTAAGCCACCTTCCCAAATAGCTAAAGGCGCCCAAATTTGTATTCCAAAGGCTTCCGTCATTTTATGGCCATAATCAAACTTTGTGCCCCATTCACCCACAACATAGGCGATACGTGCACCGAGAATGCCAGACGGGAATGCCACAAAGAAAGTGGATTCTAAGATACCGTGTTGGCCATATTCTTTATACATGTAATGGTCACAAATGAAATAAACAAGGATCGCACCAGAAAGAATGCATAGAGCATAGAAGGCAATGTTTGGGCTATTGGAATCAGTTGGTCTCACTAAGCCTTGAGTAAATGAAATGCCGTTATAGAAAGGATATTCTAGATACGGGGCTAAGCCATTAGTGAAAATAAAGAACATCACTAGGGCAACGCAGAAACCAATAATGATAAATCTAAACAACCATTTATCGAGTTTTTCAGGGATATTTCTTCCATAGTAATGGATGATAAAAGCGTTGATCGCTAAAAACAAAGAAGCGACAAATAACAATGAACCAACCGCTAATTCAAAGCCATGAAGGAAATCTAGTGTTGCGTTTGTCCACATCGCTAAGCCAAAAGCGGCTACTAAAAAGCAGATCGCAGAGCCAATTACGAAAGCACCACTTTTAATAATGAAGCGTTTGTAATCAACTTCAACCATTGGGGTTTTAACTAAACTAACGCTTTGATAAATGCTTATCCCAGCGCATATAGCAAACAAAACAAGAAAGATAATTGCTAAAACCATATTTATTCGTAATGCTCCTTCTTTAAAACTTTTTTAAGATATTGTCCCGTATAGGACTTTGGATTATTAGCGACCTCTTCTGGTGTACCTGTGGCAATTACTTTGCCACCTGCATCACCACCATCAGGTCCTAAATCAATAATATAATCACTAACCTTGATAACATCAAGATTATGTTCAATAACTAAAACGGTGTCGCCATGATCCACTAAACGTTGCAAGACTTTTAATAATCTCTTCACGTCATCGGTATGTAGGCCAGTTGTTGGTTCGTCTAGGATGTATAAGGTCTTACCAGTAGGACGTTTTTGTAATTCGCTAGCAAGTTTAACACGTTGTGCTTCACCACCGCTTAATGTTGTCGCGGGTTGACCTAATTTAATATACCCTAAACCGACATCATATAAAGTTTGAATGCGCTTAGCTAAACCAGGTCTATTAGCGAAGAAATGTAAGGCGTCTTCCACGGTCATTTCTAAGACATCATAAATACTCTTACCTTTATAGGTAACTTGTAATGTTTCTTCGTTATAGCGTTTGCCATTACAAGCATCGCACTTCACATAGACATCAGGTAAGAAGTTCATTGGAATACGCGTGACACCTGCGCCACCACACTTTTCACATCTTCCACCTTCAACGTTAAAAGAGAATCGACCTTTATCATAGCCCCTAGCTTTAGCCTCAACTGTTTCGGCGAATAAGCCTCTTATATCATCAAATAATTTGACATATGTCGCAGGGTTACTACGTGGAGTTCTTCCAATTGGTTCTTGGGTGATATCAATGACTTTATCAATATTATCAAAGCCTTCAATGGATTTGACTTCGCCTAAGAACTGTACTTCGCCACCAAAATGCTCTTTTAAATGGTTAAAGAGTGTTTGATTGATTAATGATGATTTACCACTACCAGAAACACCAGTGACGGCAATGAACTTGCCTAGCGGTATATCAACATTAACTTTCTTTAAGTTATTGCAGCTAGCGCCTTTAATCTTTAAGAATAAGCCATTACCTTCTCTTCTAGTTTTAGGAATTGGAATGTATTCTCTTCCAGAAAGGTAAGCACCAGTAATGCTCTTTTTATTTGATTCGATATCTTTGAGTGGACCAGCGGCCACGACTTCACCACCGTGAACTCCCGCACCCGGACCGATATCAACGATATAATCAGCGTTTCTAATCATATCTTCGTCGTGTTCCACAACGATTAAAGTATTACCAATATCACGCATTTCTTTCATTGTTTTGATGAGCTTTTCGCTATCTCTACTATGTAGACCAATACTTGGTTCATCCATAACATATAAAACACCGGTTAATTTAGAACCAATTTGTGTGGCTAATCTAATACGTTGAGATTCACCACCACTTAAAGTCATGGCTAAACGGGATAAAGTTAAATATTCCAAACCGACATCGCATAAGAACGAAGCGCGGTTATTGATTTCTTTAAGCACTAAATCAGCAATTTCGTTTTCTGATTCATTTAGTTTGGTTGGTAAAGATGATACCCAGGCTTTTAAGTCTTTAAGTTGCATTGAGGAAACATCCCAAATGTTTTTATTATCAATTAAAACACTTAATGCGGCTTCGTTAAGTCTACGGCCATGACATGTTGTGCATTCATGATCAGACATAAATGTTTCATAATACTCTCTCATCCAATCAGAGGAAGTCTCGTTATATAGTCTTTCTAATTTGACTTTAAGACCTTCGATAAAACCATTACGATGCATGGTGTTACCACTGCTAGATTTAAGAGTGTATTGGTGTTCTTTTGTTGAACCATAAAGAACGATATTTTGTTTATCTTTTGGTAAATCTTCCCAAGGTGTATCTAAAGATACATCATATAAAGCACAAAGCATCTTAAATTCTTGCCATTCTAGATTAGGGGTACCAATCATATGGGAATAATATTTAAGTCCGCCTTGATTAATAGAAAGTTTTGGATTTGGAACCATCTTACGGATATCCGCTTCTCTTTTCATACCTAAACCTTTACAGTCTGGGCAACAACCTAATGGAGAATTAAAAGAGAATAATCTTGGTTCCACTCTTGGAACAGAGAAGCCACATATTGGGCAAGTGTGTTTATCAGATAAAAGTTTTTCTTCTTTATCAGTGAGGATGATTAATAATCCTTTTGAGAAGTTAATCGCTGTTTCAATAGATTCGAAGACGCGTGAACGGATATCAGGTTTAATAATTAAACGGTCCACAACGATATCAACACTGTGTTTCTTATTCTTTTCTAAAGCTGGTACTTCTTCAAGAGTGTACATTGTACCGTCCACTCTAACGCGGTTGAAACCATCTTTAGTGATTTTATCTAAAACATCTTTTTGTGTGCCCTTTTCTTGATGGACGATTGGGGATAATAATTGAACCTTAGTTCCTTCTGGTAAACCCATCACTACATCTGTCATCATCGTCACCGAAAAAGAAACGATTGGTGTATGGTGATTTGGGCAGTACGGGATGCCAATACGACCATATAATAGTCTCAAATAATCATATATTTCAGTGACTGTACCCACAGTTGATCTTGGGTTATGAGAAACTGATTTTTGATCAATAGCGATACTAGGAGACAATCCTTCAATCGCATCAACATCTGGCTTATCAAAGTTACCAAGGAATTGTCTAGCATAGCTAGAAAGGGATTCCATATATCTTCTTTGACCTTCAGCGAATATCGTATCGAACGCTAAAGTGGATTTGCCGCTACCAGAAAGACCACTAAAAACAATCAACGAATCTTTTGGTAAAGAGACATTGATATTTTTGAGATTGTTCTCTCTTGCGCCTGTAATAACTATTTTCTTTTCCATATTGTCAGTCTTCGATATTTTAACAAATATTCGAAAATATGACTATATAAATACAAAAAGAACTGATAAATCGTTTAAATCTTGTTAAAATCAAATAGGAGGGATGTAAATGATTGTTATCACAGTAAAAGAATTGGAAGATAATTTCGATTACTATTTAGACTTATCCTCCAAAGAAGATGTTTGTGTTGAAAGGGATGGCGAAAAGATAACCTTGTTTACCAACCCTGAAACTTATGCATCTTTAAAGAAAAAACTACTCTCATGAGTAGTTCTTTTTTATTGCTTGCCTTTGTAGTTAACAATAATTGTTCCAGGGCCAGAAGATGCCCCTACGACTGGGCCTAGTGGCACCACTGTTATTTCTTTGACTTTGACTTGTTTTAATATGGCTTGTTTGAAGTAGTTAACATCCTCTTCGTTACAATCGCCACTTAGTAAGAAGATCTCTTGATTTTCAGGATCAACGATATCATCTTTAATCATTTCCGCCATGCGGTTAAAGGCTTTCTTTTTACCAATGGCTTTTTCAACAGCGACGTTGCTCCCTTTGTCATCGAAAACCAAAATTGGTTTTAAACTGATGATGTTACCGAAGAAGGCCGCGCCAGCAGTGACTCTACCCGCTCTTCTTAAATATGAAAGAGTTTCAGGAATACCAACTTCCTTGTATGATCTCTTTTCTTTTTCTAATATTTCAACGTTTTCTTCTAGCGATTTACCTTGATTTTTAAGGTCCACCGCTAACATAACAAGCATACCTTGAGCCATACCTGCTCTTAATGAATCAAAGACTACAATCCTACGGTCTGGATATTTCTCTTTGAGTTCACCTTCCGCTAACATTCTAGCGATGTTTAAAGATGCACTTAAACCTGATGAACAAGCAACATATAAAATATCGTCGCCGTTTTTAAGGTGTGGTTCAAAAACATCTAAGTAGTTTTGGATTGTTACTTGAGCGGTATACACTCTTGTACCACCACGAAGCAAATTATAGAAATCTTTATAGGAGATAAAGTCCCAGTCTAAAGAAGCGCCAGCTTCAATGTTTTGGCCGTCTTCCTTTTTCCAAGACATCATCGTTTGGGCGTAGTCAATATTATTAGCCTCACGATATTCTTTGCATAAATCAGAAGCCGAGTCTGTAACGATTGCGTATTTGTTCATATGAATGTTCCTTTCAAAATAAAAAAGCCGTCAGGAAAGACGGCTAGTTGTTGTTGGATTAGTCTAATAAATTATTATTGATAATAACATCGGCATAAGCCATACCTAGCTTGAATTCTGAGGCAAGGTCATAATGCAGATTATCGAAGCCACATGATAATGCGAGGCCACCTTCTCTTTCAGTGACGTCAACATAATAATATGGTAAGTCAGCATGCGCTTGAATGTTTTCAAGTTTCACATCATTTAAAGCTTGAGTGGTCGATTTATTTTTTTCATAAATAATCGTATCAATAAAGGCGATGTTATCAGCTTCTTCATCAACGGCATAGTCTTTGAAATCGTTTTTGAAGAGTCCAAACAAAGCATCCATTCTACCGTTATATAATGGGATCTTTTTGTTATCAGCGTCGCTTTCGCCTTGATTCCAAATGAAACCTCTCACGACTGGTTTAACACCCGCTTCTTCTTCAATGAGGTTTAAACAGTTTTGTGTAAAGATTTTTAAATGATCTTTGTATAAGTTTGGATCTTGTGTAGTGTCCCAGTTCACTAAGTTAGCAGATGGTGTACCCTGGTCAAAACCACTGCCATTAAACGCACATTTAATCAAATAGACTTTTTGGTCTGGTTCTAGTTCGCCCTTTAAGCGATATGCCATACCAAGTTCAGGACCAATACTGTTAGAGGAATGGCCCATGCCCGCTTTTGTATTTAGGAATAAACCATCAATTTTATTTGTAGGGTTAGAACCGATGATTTCATCTGGATGAAGATGATCATAACCTTGACCATAATAACTGGTTTGAACTTCTTCAATACCTGTGAAGCAGCAATCACCGTCAGTGATGTTTAGCCCTTGGAATACTTCGTTTAAGCTGGATTCAGTAAAAGAAGAGTTTCCTTCCATGTTAGATTGGCCTGTTAAAACAAATACAGCTGGTCCGGCTTCTTTTTCTGGTTCTTGACTACCACCATTATTGTTATTGCATGCAGTTAATGACATGGACAAAAGAGCGCCACTAACTAATAAAACTCTGCAAAAAGATTTCATATTATTAAACTCCTTAATGGGAAAGATTTATGAATAAATAATAACACATTGTATTGACATTTCAACAAAGCGAATGTTTTGCTTGTCTTACGACAATTGTGTGGTATACTATGTAGGCTATCGATAATAGCAAAAAATAGTTCAATTGAGGATGACCCCTCTTTGATTAAGTGTGACTCCTGAATACTAGTTTGTTCACACACAAGGTGATCCGTCTTAGCGGACATGCAGGCCAAGGCCAAGCCCATCAGGATGAGCGGCGGATTACGATAGCGTGACTCCCAAATCATCGATTGAACACGCAAATTGCAAGAAGTTCCGTGCATGGCTAACTTTTGGGAAAGCTGTCTTCTTGCGAAGCAAAAGCCTCCAAAACGGAGGCTTTTTTGATGAAGCGTCATTTCTTACTTTTCTTGTATTTTCTTTCAAAAGAATCTATGAGTTTTTCATCTTCTTCAGACAAATGCCATGAAGGGTGTGGTTTTGTAAAACAATTTGCTGGTACATCACTTATACGATATTTATTCACAAAACTAATTTTGTCATCATTTGGATTAGGGTTCTCTTTTAAACGCCTATATGTACCAGGCTTATCCATCGCACGATCTAACGAAGTTGTCATCATATAACCACTTATTAGTATCTTGCCATCTTTATCTTTTTCTTCAGTAATAGCCACGACGATAAACGGATGATAAATAGAAACTCTATAAAACCTAAAATGGTATTTATCTGTTCCCTTATACTTTTTAAAGCCCATATTATACCTCCTTTCTTTTGGATTTGGTGTCCTCAAAAGGAGATAAATAAAAGCCATCCAAGTTGAAAACACCATTTGTAGTTAACAATTGATATCCCTACCAACCATAACTACTGGTGTTACATCCTCTCCTGGATGGCCTCATGCTCAGATTAATATCTGTGTGGAGCGAAGAACTATACCCTCATCTAGACCTTGTCCCACATCAAGGTGGAGAGTTATCTAAGATTACTAATATAGCCCCTGGGCAATACTTTCCACATTGGTATGTCCCAACACTCATAACATACCAGTTCAATATATGGGTGTCCCCTTCCCGTTTTAGCCAAGCTTATGTCTACTCTAGAAGTATTTCATTCTTCGACCTTATGACGCGGTCTAGATCTGCATATATCGGACATAATTATTATAGCGGTTTTTAACCATTATTTAAACAAAAAACGAGATAAAATCTCGTTTATTTTTTACTGGTCGGAACGATCAGATTTGAACTGACGACCCCTTCCACCCCAAGGAAGTGCGCTACCAAGCTGCGCTACGTCCCGATGACGTATTGTTATTATACACTTTATCAGAGGTAACGCTTAATAATATCGCTTGTATTATGGTCTTTAATAATATCAATGTGATTGTAGAATTCTTTTTCTTCCTCATCAGGCATTTCATATTCATCAATAAGTTTCAATAAAGCCTCTTCAGGAATAGGGAATTCTCTTTCTTTGTTTTGTTTAAGCACAATCTCTTTATCTAGTTGGAAACAAACTAAATCGATTTGATTATATAAATCACGATATGGTTTTATATTATCTAAACGAAATGTCTTTTTAGCGTGCGTTGCGTCCATGATAACGATTGCATTTTTTTCTTTAGCGAGGTCTTTGGCTATTTGATAATATCTCACCCAAACTTCTTGATCTTTGCTTAAATCGCGTTGGTCTCCCGCGATCTCTTTTCTTAAAGCGTCACTAGAGATAATGAATACACGTCCCTTACATTCCGCTTTTAAGGCATTAGAAAAATAGCTTTTACCAGAGCCAGGAACGCCAGAAAGAACAATGAGTGTATTCATATTTTTTAGGCAAAGAAAAAGTGAATTGTCAATAATCCACTATTTCATTTAATTCTTATTTTGCTAAACGCTTTTCCGCTTCAGCGTTAACATCGCCATTATTCATAGCGACATCTAATAAAGCAATGACATCTTCTTCGGTAAGAAGACCGCTTTTAACGACTTTGCGAGTTGCTTTCTTTAAATCTTTTTTAATGACCTTCAATAAAGCTTCGTTTTCTTTTCTAACGGCAATTTTTCTTTTGACACTAGAAAGAAGAGCGTCAGGAACATATTGAGAAATGATTCTCTTTCCTTCTCTCCATTGACGATAGCAATATGTGTGGCCGCTGATTTGTTTAACAGAAATATAGCCACAAGGTAAATTAGCGATGTTTTTTTGCACAGACGCGTATTCTTCAACGATCTGCACTAAAGCCTCGACTTCTCTAAGATCTTTTTTCATAACGATATTTCCCTTAACCTACGAGATAAATTATATAGGAAAGACAATTTTGTTGCAAATATTTATTTTTTGAGGTTAGAAAATAATAAAAAGGCGATTATATCGCCTATTTTTTGTGTGTGCTACATATCACCTATAATATAAGGAGCGTTAAGCAATAAACTTTTGTAGTTTTTCTGTGAGGGAAGCCACTCTTTTATCGCTGAGAGGAACGATTTTTCCATCCTTACCGAGTAAGCAGTGTTCACTCTCACCAGTAAACACCACCACATCTTTATTTTTCATGACGTATTGCATGGTGAAGGTCACTGTCCCAATTGCTTTAATGGCAACATCAATATCAAGTGTATCACCTGCGGTGCTCGGTCTTTTGTAGCGGCAGTTATTAATACCCACTACTGGCGAGATTAAACCCTTCTTTTCAAATTCAAAATAATCTAAACCAATATTTTTAAAGAACTCGACTCTTGCTTCTTCCATGAAGCGGATGTAATTGGAGTGATGCGTAACACCCATCTTATCGGTTTCATAATATTGCACGTAATGACGATACATATAACGTTCCTCACTTTTTAGTATTATAGCAACAAACAAAAAAGCGAGTCAAATGACTCGCTAAATTGTAATTCTTTCGATTAAAGACCAAACTTTTTAATTCTTTCTAATCTGGCTTTCGCGTAGTTTTCACTCTTGGTTAAGAGTTCTTCAGCGTTGGCTGGATTGACGCGTGGAAGTTGCGAGAATCTTGTTTCTGTCATGACGAAGTCTCTGAACTTGCTGTAGTCTGGATCCTTCATATCAAGAGTTAAGGCTGGTTTGCCTTCAGCTTCGTTACGTGGATCATAACGGAAGATTGGGAAGTAACCACATTCAACCGCTAATCTTTCTTGTCTCATGGAGTTAGCAAGGCCGCCTTTAATACCATGGTTCGCACATGGAGCGTAGCAGATGACTAATGATGGACCATCATAACTTTCAGCTTCTTTTAGAGCCTTAATCGCGGCGATTGGGTTAGCACCTAAGCTGATTTGCGCAACATAGACATTACCATAGCTCATCGCAATGAGAGCGAGGTTCTTCTTGGCTGTTGTTTTACCTGAAGCGGTAAATTTAGCGATAGAACCAGTTTGTGAAGATTTGGAGGATTGACCACCGGTATTACTATAAACTTCGGTATCTAAGACTAAGATGTTAACATCTTCTTCGTTAGCGATAACATGGTCTAAGCCACCATAACCGATATCATAACTCCAGCCATCACCACCGACGATCCATACGGATTTATCAGCGATATCTCTTTCATAAGCAAGGACGGCTTTGACTTCTTGATTCTTGCTAGCTTTAACTAAAGCGACGAGTTCAGGAGCAATCTTACGCATCGCTTGTCTATTCTTGATGTTTTCGAAGTATTCATCAATCTTAGCAGCTAATTCTGGTTCAACATTTTCTTTATTAGCGCTTAAGATTTCGATGATGGCTTTGATTTTGGCGTTGGTGGCCACTCTCATACCATAACCGAATTCAGCGTTATCTTCGAATAAGGAGTTAGCCCAGGCAATACCTTGACCATCTTTATCAGTGCAGAATGGAGTTAATGGAGTGGAACCACTATAGATACTGGAACAACCAGTTGCGTTAGCAACGAGCATATCTTTACCAAATAATTGGGAAACTAAACGATAGTATGGGGTTTCGCCGCATCCTGCGCAAGCACCACTGATTTCCATGTATGGCATTAAGAAGCCAACACCCTTAACACTATTTTGCAAAGCGGCTGGTAATCTATCAGCTTTATAGGAAACGTGTTTATATAAGTAAGCAGCAGCTTCTTCTTGCGCGAATTGTGATTTAGCTTCGACCATTTCAAGAGCGACTTTGCCTGTCTTATTGGCCATACATTCGCTGACGCAAAGACCACAACCAACGCAGTTACGTGGGGAGACTTGGATACGGTATTTAAGACCTTGTAAACCAGGACCCATCGCGTTAACGGCATCTTTTGCTAATTCTGGAGCGGCTTCGTATTCTTTTTCATCCATTAAGATTGGACGAATTGTCGCGTGTGGACAGACGAAGGCGCATTGGTTACATTGAATACAGGCTTCTGGATGCCATAATGGCACTCTATCAGCAATGCTACGTCTTTCTTGGAAGGTGATGTTATTTCTCATTGTGCCATCGAGTAATTCATATTCCATGAATTTGCTGACTGGGAGATCGTCACCGCCTAAATTACCGATAACAGCAACATAGTTATCAAAGTAATCATCACCGGTTAATTGTCTTTCGGTTTTTGGTTCAAGTTCTTTCCATGCTGGATCAACTTTCACTTCTCTTAAACCTTCGGTACCAGCGTCGATAGCTTTGTAGTTGAGTTCAACGACATCTTGACCTTTTTTGCCATAGGCTTTTTCAGCGAATTTCTTCATCCAGTGATTGGCATCATCATATGGCATGATGTCTTGGTTGAGATAGAAGAATGAGGCTTGGAGAATGGTATTTGTATGTCTACCCATACCGATTTCCGCGGCAATCTTATTAGCGTCGATGACGTAGAACTTAGCGCCTTTTGTGGCTAATTGATATTTGACACGGTTTGGCATCATCTTCACTAAGGTAGCGTCATCCATATCAGTATTGAGTAAGAATGTACCACCATTCTTTAAGTTCTTTAACATATCAAACTTGAAGAGATATGTATCTAATGAACAGGAGATGAAGTCAGCGTTTTGGACATAGTATGTACTATGAATTGGGGATTTACCAAATCTTAAGTGAGAACGGGTAACACCACCGGCTTTACGAGAGTCATAGGCGAAGTAAGCTTGAGCATATTGACCAGTTGCATCACCGATAATCTTAATAGAAGATTTGTTAGCGGAAACAGTACCATCAGAGCCTAAACCATAGAATAAGCAAGATGTGTAGT
Source organism: Bacilli bacterium (assembly GCA_017442875.1). GTDB lineage: Bacteria > Bacillota_I > Bacilli_A > RFN20 > CAG-826 > RUG14515. The sequence goes on along the minus strand of JAFSPN010000048.1, from coordinate 1,993 downwards.
CACCTTTAACGTGGTAATTATCATCCACTGGGATGGATAAATGAGTAACATCATCGTTGATGGAAACGGTGAATCCGTTCCAACGGTTGTCGGCTTTTAAGAAGTCGAAAACGGCCTTCATGTCTTTTGGTTGTGTATCTTTGGAAGATAAGCCGTATCTACCACCTAAAACTTCGACTTTGACATCGTTAGCGTTGAACGCGGCAACGACATCTTCATATAAAGGTTCGCCAGAAGCACCAGCTTCTTTTGTTCTATCAAGAACAGCGACTTGTTTAGCAGATTTTGGTAAGACTGCGAGTAAGTGTTTCGCAGAGAATGGACGATAGAGATGGACTTTGATTAAGCCAACTTTTTCGCCTTTAGCGCGTAAGTCATCGATAACTTCGGTAATGGTTTCGGTAACACTACCCATAGCGATGATGACTCGTTCAGCGTTTGGATCACCATAATATGTGAATGGAGCGTAATTTCTACCAGTTAATCTAGAAGCTTCTTTGAAGTATTTATCAGCGACTTCAATGACTTCTTCGACCTTCTTATTTTGCGCTTCTCTACCTTGGAAGTAGATATCATCGTTTTCCGCACCACCACGTGTGACTGGATGTGTATGTGGGTTCAAAGCGCGCGCTCTGAATGCTTCCACTTTATCCATTGGAAGTAATTTCTTCCATTCGTTGTCATCAACGAATTCAACGTTTTGAATTTCGTGTGATGTTCTGAAACCATCAAAGAAATGGCAAACTGGATAAGAAGCATCAATAGCCACTAAGTGGGCAACGTTAGTTAAGTCAGCGATTTCTTGGACACTGTGTGAGCAAATCATCGCGATGCCTGTTTGACGAATAGCGTAGATATCTTGATGATCACCAAAGATGGATAAACTACGTGTTGCGAGTGAACGGGCACTAACGTGTAAAACGGCTGGTAATAATTCGCCAACCCATTTGTAAATGTTTGGAATCATTAATAATAAGCCTTGGGAAGCGGTATATGTGGCCGCTAAACCACCGGCTTGTAAGACACCGTGAACTGTACCAGAAGCACCAGCTTCGGATTGCATTTCGCTTACTTTGACAACTGAGCCAAAGAAGTTTTTACGGTTTTGGGAAGCATAGACATCAATATTCTCCGCCATTGGGGAGGATGGAGTAATTGGATAGATGCCAGCGACTTCGATGTAGTTATAAGAACCTAATGCTGCTGCGGTATTACCATCGACAGATAGCATTGTCTTTTTAATTTCGGACATGAAAAATCCCTCCTAAAATAACCGTAATTATTATACGAGCATGTGTGCGCGTTTACAAGGACACTTTATTTAGAAAAATAATTTATTAGTTTTCGACTATAAATTAGCAGGGGCAATAGGAACGATTTTATCCAATTCGCTTTGTAACTCTAATTTAAGATTCCTTAAATCGATGTCGTTTTGGATTCTAATAAAAAACATTTCAGAAACGCCAAAATATTTGCCTAATCTGGCAGATGTATCTACGGTAATTTTTCTTCTATCATGCAAAATGTCTTGAATCCTTGAAACAGGAACATGGATATCATGTGCGAGTTTATATGCTGAAATATGAAGAGGAATCATAAAATCTTCTAACAAAAATTCACTCATTTTTGGTGTTGGTATTTTTTTCATAATTCATTGCCTCCCTAGTGGTAATCCACTATCTCAACGTCGATGTAGTCGGCGCCACTATTAATTGGAACAAAGCAGATTCTCCATTGATTATTAATTCTTATGCTCCATTTTCCAGAATATTTCCCCAAAAGTTTTTCTAAGTGATTAGATGCTGGTTTTCTTAAATCATTCAAGCTTTTGGCGGTATCAATATAGATTAGTTTTTTCACAGCGGTTTTTTGGATATTGACAGGTAGCTTAACTGAAAAATCCTGATTGAACACTCTTTCAGTTTCCTTGTCAGAAAAACTAAGAATCATAAATAATATACCTCCTTAGCGTGTACATGTAAAGCAGATATAG
>JAFSPN010000047.1 GCA_017442875.1 Bacilli bacterium | reverse complement strand
TGACAGTTAAATATTCATAAAAAGTTGTTATATTTATAGTAAAAGTCGGCTATCATATTAGTATGTTAATAAGATTAAAAGTTCAAAACTTTGCGATTATTGAAGACATCGAATTAGACTTTAAAAGCGGTCTTACTGTATTAACGGGTGAAACAGGTGCAGGCAAGAGCTTAATCATCGATTGTATTGGTTTGCTTTTAGGTGAAAGAGCAGCTTCAGAGATGATTAGGCAAGGTGAAGATAAGGCCGTTGTCAGTGGTGTTTTTGATAACGACTCGCCATTACTTCGTGCACTATTAGAAAAGCTCAATATTCCATTTGACGGATTATTAGATATTAGGCGCACGATTTCTAATCAAAGAAACATTATTAAGATTAATGATGAAACCGTTTCTCTCGGTGATTTAAAAACGATTGCTTTTTTCTTAGCGGACATTCACTTACAGTTTGATTCCGTTAAGTTATTCGCTCCAGAAAACTATTTATCCATGGTTGATGGCTTTAGTGAAAGACTAGTGAGTGAATACTTGGACAAATATCGTTCATCATTGGAATTATTAAAGAAACAAAATGCTCGTTATAATGAACTCATCAAGCGTATTGAAGAATTTAATAAGCACCAAGAAGAATACGCTTATGCTTATCAAGAAATAAGCGCCTTGCAGTTAAATGAAGGTGATGAACAAGCTATCGAAGCAAGAATTGCTATCTTATCTAACTATGACAAGATTTATGCCTTGAGCATGGAGAATAAAGAGTTAGCGGATGGAACATCCTTAGAAGATATTTATCGCATCAAGGGAAATGTCGAAGACTTAGAAAAATACGACGTTGAATATCAAGAAATCAATAAGCGTCTTAATGATGCCTATTATGAACTCGAAGACATCTATTCTGAAATTAAAAGAAAAGGCGATCATCTCGATTATGATCCCGCGGAACTAGATAGCCTTATTGAAAAGAGCCACACTATTAATTCTTTGAAAAAGAAATATAGTAAATCTTTTGATGAACTCATCGAATATAGAGAGCAATTAAAAGAATTATTGAAAAACAAAGAAGACCATCAAGTCTTATTAAACGAAGAGAAAGAAAAAATTTCTATTCTATATAACGAAACTTATGAAAAAGCTCTTGATGTTCATAAAGTTAGAGCTAGTATTGCTATTAAAATAGCAAAAGACATTGAAAAATCACTTGGCGAGCTCGGCTTATCATGTCGATTCGATGTCGTTATTACCGCTAAAGAAAAAGGCGATGAACTCGCCATTGATTTATTTAACGAAGATGGCATTGATTCTGTTGAATTCAACATTGAAACAAACATTGGTGAAGGTATGAAGCCTCTAGCCAAAGTCGTGTCAGGTGGTGAATTATCACGTGTCATGCTAGCCATCAAAATGCTTTACGTTAAATCGCATAAAATAGGCACTATCATCTTTGATGAAATCGATACTGGTATCAGTGGTGAAATTGCTAGTAAAGTGGCTAAAAAGATTAAGGAACTTTCTTACTCTCATCAAGTCATCACTATTACGCATTTACCACAAGTGGCTTGTTTATCCGATCATCATATTCGCATTAGTAAAAACGTTATTGGCAAACGAACCTTTGCCAGCGCAAAAGAGCTTACTCTTGAAGAAAAGATTTACGAAATTGCTTCTCTTATTTCCTCAGGAAAAGTCACTGATAAGCAATTAGAATACGCTAAAGAACTTGTTCTACAAGACAAATAACTATTTAAGTTTTAAGCCTTCCTTGAAAGCGGATCCAACTTCTTCGCCTAAAGCGATGTATTTGAAGGTGACTGGGTCGTAAGTAATAATATTAAGTTTTTTAAAGTCAACTTTGCCATTAGTAAGAACTTTTTCATCAGCGCTGACATTGACGATTTTACCAACAAAGTTTCCACCACCTTCGCCTTCATTAAACACTTCCACTAATTCGCATTCTAAAGTTAATGGATAGTTGGTGAATAATGGAGCGTTAACTTTTTTAGCTTTTTCCGCTACCAACCCCGCTTTTTCGATTTTATTAGGTTCGGCATTTTGAGAAACAATACCAACATAATCACTAGCGGTCATTGTTTCAACAGTAGCAAAGCTAATAGTAAACGCTTTACTCTTTCTTATGTTTTCTGTTGTTCTATGAGATGATAGACAAATCATGATTTGATTGTAATCATAAATTCCACCCCATGCTGCATTCATTGCGTTTGGCTTTCCATTTTCATCATATGTTCCAATAATTAGAACTGGCATTGGATACATCCATGTTTGTGCTCCAAAATCTTTACGCATATTATTTCTCCTTTTTCTCAATAAAGTCTTTCAATCTATTCATCGCATCTTTGACATTATCTAAAGATGTCGCAACGTTCATTCTTAAATAGTAAGCACCACCATCACCAAATTGATTGCCTGGGTATAGTATAAGTCCTGTTTCTTTTCTTAGTTCATCAGTAAACACATCGCTTCTAATTTTTAAAGCTGATATATCTATCCAAAGTAGATATGTCGCGTGTCCTTTAACTAATCTTAGTTGAGACAAGTTATTATCAATAAACGATGACACGTATTGCTTATTTTGGTACAAATACTCATTTAATTCATCAACGTATCTTTCCCCTTTTGTATAGGCAGCAATATTGACGGGTATAGCAAAATAATTAGGCTCACCAATATCATCATGATAAAAAGCTTCTTGTAACTTATTTCTTATTTCTTCGTTTTTAACCACTGTCACAGAAGAATGGATGCCTGCTAAGTTGAAGGCCTTTCCAGGAGATATACTCCGTGGTATCGACAAGAACGAGATCAAGCGTGGTATGGTTCTCTGCCATCCAGGACAGATCAAGCCTTTCAAGAAGTTCAAGGCTTCTATCTACGTTCTGAAGAAGGAAGAG
>JAFSPN010000046.1 GCA_017442875.1 Bacilli bacterium | reverse complement strand
CATATTTTTTAATCAACTATATTATATCATATTATTATGATATGTGAAACATTAACTTACTTAAATCTTGCTTATTATCTTGCTTATTTATTATATGTTTTTGAAGCATAAACAGCAAGCTTGGCAAAACCAATGGCGAAAAATAATAGCATACTACCATCGCCTATTCTTCTTAATGTTAATGCTTCATTATATGAATATAATAAGTGATAGATGCTATCACTCTTTTAGTCGTAGACACGCTACAGTCTCAACATGAGCGGTCATTGGGAACATATCAACAGGCTTGACATAATGTAATTCATACATCGATGACAAATAGCCTATATCTCTTGCCAATGTTTCGGGGTTGCATGAGATATAAACAATTTTCTTTATTTTCTTATTCATCACTGTCGATAAGAAAGTCTCGTCACTACCACTCCGTGGTGGATCCATAATTAAGACATCAATTTCTTTATCATAATTGCTGATAAATTTGCCAGCATCATCACAAACAAATTCAATATTATCGACGTTGTTTCTTTTGGCGTTTTCAATCGCGTTTTTATGCGCGGATTTATTTATTTCAACAGATATTACTTTTTTAGCGTTTCTCGCTGCAATCAAACCAATTGTGCCCACTCCTGAATAGGCGTCTAACACAACTTCCTTCTTTGAGAAATCAATTAAATTTAGGGCACACGTGTATAGGGTTTCAACTTGTACAGGATTAACTTGGAAAAAACTAGAAGCGCTTATTTCAAACGTTAAACCTAAAATATCATCTTTAATATGTCCTGAACCATAAAGCGTTTTTTCTTGGTTGCCTAAAATAACATTAGTGTGCCTACTATTAACGTTTTCTACGACGGTGGTTATTTCAGGATGTCGATTAACTAGTTCATTAACAAAGTTTCTTTGTCCTGGGAAATTTAGTTGCGTAGTAACTAGGACCACCATTAGTTCTTTATAGTGATGGCTTGTCCTAATAAGAACGTATCTCAATATGCCTTTACCACTATCTTCGTTATAACAAGGAATATTCATTTCTTCTAAAAGCAATTTGATGTCCCAAAGAATAGGCGCTGCTCTTTGATCTTCGATCGCACATTCTTTAATTGGCATAATAATATGGCTATTTTCTTTATAAAAACCAAATTTAACTTTACCGTTTCTATCTTTATTAAAAGGAACTTGTATCTTATTGCGATAGTTATATGGATTATCCATGCCAAGGCAAGGCAATACTTTTGCGTCAATATGGGCAATACGTGTAAGAGCTTCTTTAACTCTTTTGGTTTTATATTTTAGTTGAGCACTATAACTTAATTGTTGATACTGGCAACCACCACAAGAGGTACAAATCTTGCATTTAGGCTGAATTCTATCTTCTGATAGATTGTGTAATTTATTCACCTTGCCAAAATAAACACCCGCTCGGTGATACATGATTTCAATATCAGCTTTTTCGCTTGGGAACAAGCCATCACAAAAGATGATGTCTTTGCCGTTTTTAACAACACCCTTACCTTCGCTAGATATATCAGTGCATAAGCAGTTATAAATTATCTTACCCATAATTATTCCCTTACATTATAATGTATATCGTGTTTGTGAGGTAATTGATTATGAAAATTAGAAATCTATTCATCTTATTAACTGCGATTACACTAGTAGCCTGTTCCTCTAACACTAGTAAAGTTGGCTCTTCTTCAATTGAAGATGCTCCAAGTTCTTCAAATGAAGCGACACAAGTAACAAGCGATTCGTCAGAAAATGAAAGCGTTTCATCTTTTGATGACATAAGCGCAAGTAGCGCCACTACTAGTTCATCAGTTCAGGAAAGTAGTAGCTCATCAAGTTCCAACTCTTCCTCAAGTCAAGAAACTGCTGAGGAAACAGTAACATTTAATTTCTTCAATCCATCCTGTGGAACAGCGGGATCTAATGTCTTAAATACCACATTAAAGAATTACATGAACCAAGTTGCAGGTTTCACCTTTGTTTCGAACGTTTCGAATGTTAACTGCCAAATCATGGATACCGCTCCTGAAAAAGGCTATCAAAAATTGACAATTAGATCGGCTAAAAACTCTGGTGAATTGGAATTCACGTTTGCCAGCAATGTTAAAACTGTCAAAGTGACAGCTTATACATATTACAAATATTATGACAACGCTAATCACCCAGACTCACCATCGATTTGCTATGTAAATAGCGACGATAATATTATTGATGTTTCAGCGGCCGCCAACAACGAACCAATCGAAAAAAGTTTGACAGTCGCCATTAATTCGAAAACTGTCAAAATCTACAATAATGCTGCTTCAAATAGGGTTTATATCAAAGAACTCACATTTACTTATTAAGAAAAAAACATTTTGAATTATTGCAAATTATTGATTTAATTAAAGAGGAAAGGCCGCCTAGCGAAATAGGTGGGAAAACATAATGAATACTGTTGAACAACTCCAAAAGGCTTTTGAAGAATTCTTAGCCGAAAACGAAAAGTTCGTCGTAAAAGGCAACAAAGCCGCCGCCGGACGTGCTCGTAAAGCATTAATGGAAATCGCCAAATTAGCGAAAGCCCGTCGTGCTGAAATTCTCGAAGAAAAGAAATAAGAGAATTACAAAAGAAAAAAGATTGCTTTGTTTGAGGCAATCTTTTCTTTTTTATTTATTTCCACCCATCAAGTTTTGGATGAATTCCACTTCGACAGCGGCGTCTAATCTTGGGAATAACTGGTCTTTCTTTTCAACTTTGAGGTTTGAAACAATACCATATTCATAGATCTTTTCATATTTAAGTAGGTCACCCGTGACCCCTAATTGGTCAAATAGTTTATCGGAAGCAGTTACTAATACTGGTTTCATTAGCATACCCGCAACATAGATGGTATTAGCTAAGTGCACCATGACTGATTCTAAGTTAGCTCTCTTTTCTGGATCTTTAGCTAAAGCCCATGGTTCAGTTTCATCGATGTACTTATTAGCCCTATTAACTAATTCATTAACTTGACTAATTGCGTCGGTAATCTTCAAATCATCCATGAGTTTTTCATAACTACTGATAGTTAACTTTGTTAAATCTTCTAAATTACCATCAACATCATTGATGCGACCATTATATTGAGGAATAACACCATCAAAGTATTTGTTAATCATGGAAACAGTTCTATTTAATAAGTTACCAAGAGCATTTGCTAAGTCCATATTGATTCTTTCAACGAATTGTTCTGGCGAGAAAGAACCATCGCTGCCAAAGTTAACTTCTCTAGCAAGGTAATATCTAACCGCATCAACGCCGTATCTTTCCACGAGTGGATATGGGTCAACGACATTACCTTTAGATTTGCTCATCTTGCTATCTCTCATCATTAAGAGACCATGAACAAATTCTCGATCTGGTAATCTAAGACCCAAACTCATTAAGAACATTGGCCAATAGATGGCGTGGAATCTTGTGATATCAGCGCCTAAGATATGGATGGTTTCACTTTCTGGATCTTGCCAGAACTTATCAAAGTTTTCCGGATGATCGCTATCATATCCTAAAGCGGTAATATAGTTCGTTAATGCATCTAACCAAACATAGATAACATGTTTTGGGTTTTCTCTAATTGGGATGCCCCAGGAGAACGACGTTCTAGAAACACATAAATCATCTAATCCTGGTTTGATAAATGTATTAATCAGTTCATTCTTACGAGATTCAGGCACTAAGAACTTAGGATTCTCGTCATAGAATTTCAATAATCGATCCACGTACTTGCTGGTTTTAAAGAAATAGGCTTCTTCTTCCGCCATTTGAACTGGTCGACCACAATCAGGACAAATATGGTCAGGTCCAGCTTGAGTATCAGTCCAGAACGCTTCGCATTCTTTGCAGTACCAACCTTTATATTTGCCTAAATAGATGTCGTCATTAGCGAGCATTTTAGAAAAGATGTCTTGCACCACTTTGACGTGTCTTTCTTGTGTAGTTCTAATAAAGTCATCATTACTAATTTGTAATAAATCCCATAGTTTATAGAAACCTTCCACAATACCATCAACAAATTCTTGTGGCGTTTTTCCAGCGGCAGCAGCGTTCTTTTCAATCTTTTGTCCGTGTTCATCAGCACCAGTAAGGAAGAAACATTCAAATCCTCTTAAGCGTTTATAACGGGCAAAAATATCGGTTAAAGTTGTGCAATAGGCGTGACCGATATGAAGCTTAGCGCTTGGATAATAAATTGGAGTGGTGATATAAAATCTTTTTTTCATGGCAAATGAGCCTCCTTATCTATGATTATAATCTAAGATTTTCTCTTAGAGTAGAGAGCATTACTGCTCGCTTTGTTCAATTTCTTCTGGTGGTCCTTCAGCTTGAAGGCTTTCTTGAACGTCTTCTTTCAAACCTCGTCGGTAATCGAAAAAGGCGCTTATCGCCACAGCGAGAATAATAATTAAACCACCAATCATAAGATTGAGTGTGAACTCTTCAATTTCAAACGCGATAGAAAGAACGGATGCCACAACCGCGGAAAATGGCACTAATAAAGAAACAGTAACGGCGTCGATATATTTCATTGCCCAGGCACGACATACCCAGCATACTGCGGTGCATACAACGCCTAAGAAAATGACAATTAACACTGGAACAATATCAAACGAGATGGTAAAGGTATGGAACACCTGTCCTTCGAATATAAATGCGTATGCAGAGGCTAAAACAGTCATCACGCATAGTTGGATAAAGACAAAGATCAACGGATCTTTCCCTTTTGAATATATTTTAGTGAACGCTGTATCTAGGCCAAAGAATAAGCCCCCTATCGCACTTAAACCGTCACCTTTGATGTCACCGCTTTTAAAGAACATAGCAAAGTCAAAGCCGTTGCCCACCAAAACTAATGAACCAACAACGCATAAACATGCGGCCATAATGCTATACCACTTTGGCTTTTCTCTAATAAACAAGAACATGAAAAGTGGAATAGTAATGCATGAAATATTTTCTAAAAATGCGTTTTTGGATGGGTGCGTGTAATTAAGCCCAACAAATTGAAAAATATACGCCAAAGCGAGAATGACACCCGCTGGAATACAAATAAGATATGATTTATCAATCTTTTTAAAACCCTTATTTATCGCAATCGCCATCGCGATAACCGAAATCAAACCGCGAAGCATAATGAGCACGCCTGGTGAAAACATGCCACGATCAAAAACCGCTTTAGAGACAACGGGGGCCACACCCCATAACGCCACTACCGCAATTAATACCAAGAATGAAACAATTCTAATTTCTTTTTTCATGCCTGACTATTATATAGTCTTTTTAACAAAATAAAAACCCCCATCAAGGGAGTTTTTAATCTTAATAGTTCTTATTTCTTTTCGTTTAAGCCGTACTTACGGTTGAATCTATCAACACGACCATCGGATTGAACGAATCTTTGTTTGCCTGTGTAGAATGGGTGGCAGTTAGCGCATGTATCAACTTTGATTTCCTTTAAAGTTGAACCTGTTTCGAATGTGTTACCACATGAAACGCATGTGACTGTACAACGATGGTATTCTGGATGAATTCCTTTTTTCATAGCTTTTAATCTCCTTCCGCCTTGGACAGTGATGTCGTCCAAAGAAAGTTTGCCCATAAATAGTATCAAATATAAATGAGGTTAGCAATTAGATTTTAAAAATAAATATTTTTTGACGATGAATGAATCAAATAGAGAGTTAGAAGAATTCAATATTACCGAGACCGAATTGTTTGATTTTCTCATCGTGTGTAAGAAACCTCATGTTGTTAGCGATCGATTGACTAACGAGAATTTGGTCGAACGGATCATTATTGTTTTTAAATGACAATTTATCAAAAGTAGCTACACTATCAATGCTTAATGATAGGAAATAATATCCTGCTCTTTGGCAATAATCTCTAATTTGTGTTGCTGTAAAAGGCATCTTTTCTGGAGATTTTTTATTTTTAATGCTGATTTCCCACAAAGAAGCAGCGGAGACATATATGTCGTTGCTTTCGTTGCAAATCATTTCAACGATATATTCGGGCATCTTTTCTGGAGCACCTAAAGCCCAGATGAGTGTATAAGTATCCAACAATATTTTCATAATTAGTCTCCGTAAAAATCTCCAACTGAAATATTATTGAAATCTTCCAGCGACAAGTTAAAATCCTTCATTTCTTTTTTTGCGACTCCAACTCGCTTGCTTTTCTTATTCTTAATAAGGGTTAATTGGACAACTGGTTTACCGTTCTTAGAAATGTAAATAATCTCCTCTTTTTCGTCCACCAATTGTTGAATTAGATTGGAGAGATGTGCTTTGGCGTCATAAATACTAATTTCCATGTTATTTCTCCTTGGTCTGACTAGTCTGGTCATTTTTATTTTATCATTACTTTTGTTGTTTGTTAATATCTTATTAACGATAAGAATTTTTTATTTTATAATGTAGCCTATGGAAAGCAATTCTTTCAAAAGAAAAGATACTTATATTCTTATTCCGGCATATAAGCCAGATCATCTAATGATTGAACTTTTGATGAATCTTAAAAAAGAAGGTTTTGACATTGTTGTAGTTAATGATGGTTCGGGGAAAGAATTTGATTCTGTTTTTGAAGAAGCTAAACAATTCGCGTATATCATTAATCAAAATCCAAACCGCGGAAAAGGCGCAGCGTTACGTCTGGGCTTTTCTTATGTGAATTTGCATCAAGAGGACCATGATTATGTCATCACTTGTGACGCTGATGGACAACACGCTATCAAAGATATAATTGCTGTTTACGATAAGCTCCATGAAACAAACAATGTCGTTTTAGGTAGCCGTAAATTTGACAAAAGCGTTCCTAAGAGAAGTAGAAACGGTAACTTTATGTCTAGATTATGTAGAACACTTCTTACAAAAGAATATGTCCCTGATGATCAATGTGGCTTGCGCGGTTTTCCAATTAAAGATATTTTTAACATCATCACCTTGCCTGGTAACCACTACGAATACGAAATGAATGTCATATGTAACTTGCAAATCAAGAGATTAAATTTTGAGCAAGTGCCTATTGAAACAATTTATTTAGACAACAATTCTTCATCACACTTTAAACCAAGTTTGGATACATTTAGAATTCAAAGAACGATTTGGATGAACGCTATTCTTCCTTTGGTATGTGTTTTATTAAGCATTGTGATGATGGCTATTTTTAGTAGCCTACTACCAGAGCCTCACTACAATCAATACATATGGTTAGCCGCTTCATATTTACTCTACTTTTATTTATTGATGGGCTTTACCGCTTTATTCTGGCCAACAAGAAAGATGGGAAGAAGAGTTCTCGTAGAAGGTGTTTATTTCACGATAAAAGCCGTTTTAGTATTTGGCATTGTGGCGTTATTCATCGAATTCACGCCTGTTTTTGCTTGGGCAGCATATATCATTGCCTTACTAGTAACATTTTTACTTAATTTTCCACTCGCATATTTATGGTGGAAGATTAAAATGAATAAGAAATAATTTATAAGGAGATTTACATCATGAAAGAAAACTTTGCAATCTTAACCGATGCCGGTGGTGATTTTACTAGAGAAGTCATTAAGAAATACGGCATTGAAGAAACACCAATTAGTACTGTTGTTTGGCCAGATGGTTCAGAAAGACCAACTGATTTATATTGGGACACCATGAAACCAGATGATTATTTTTCTTTAATGACAAACAAGAAGAATAATTTCTCAAGCTCTATTCCATCGGTAGGCACAATTACAAATAGATTAACCGAATTAGCAAAAGCTGGAAGAAACGTTGTCGTCTTCACTATTTCTTCTAAGATGAGCGGTGGCTTTAGTGCTTTCACTGTTGTCGCTAAAGAAATCATGGAAGAATATCCAAATATTAAAATCGAAGTTATCGATTCATTAAGATATAGCGGTGCGATTACCTTATTAGCGGTTGAAGCGTCGTTATGTAGAAGTAAAGGCATGTCATTTGATGAAGCGGTCGAGCATTTAAAAGAATATAGACTACACATTCACCAAGCGGGCTTCTTAGATGATTTATTCTTCTTAGCTAGAAAAGGTAGATTATCAAAAGGTTTGGCTTTTATGGGTAACTTAATCGGTATCAAACCACTTGCGGAACTTTGCAATGAAACTGGTTTATCTCAACCAATTGGTAAAGCAAAAGGTTATAAGCAAGTAATGAGAATTTTCCCTCAATATATCGAAAAGACAATCGGTAATCCAGAAGGTAAAGCGTTTGTCATTACACATTCATTAAGAGAAAAGCAAGCTCTTGAAATGAAACGCATGATTGAAGAAGCGTATCACCCAGAAAATTTAATCTTTGTTCCAGTTGGCCAATCCACTGGATGCAACGTTGGTCCAGGCTTAGCCGCGGCCTTCTACGCTGGTGATGAAAGAATATCTGAAAATTGCGCTGAAGAAAGAGCGATAATGGAAGAATTACTGAAGAAATAATCGTAATTTGCGGACTTTTTGCTATGTTACAGATTATTTTGATTATCGTTGGAGCACTACTAGGATTAGGCCTTCTAACCGGTATTGTTTTAACATTTATTGTGGCTTATATCGTCTATAGCAAAACACTCATGAGAGGCAAAAGTGGCTCATGGGGAAGAGAGCATTGTTCTGAACCAGGATGCGTTCCATTAGAGACAATGTGGGAACGCGGTTTGGTTTGGAAAAAACAAAACGAATCATTTATTAAAGAAGTTTCAATTAAATCAAAAGATGGTTTAAAACTTGTTGGTGAATGGTTTGATTATGGCTTTGATAAAACCGTTATTATTCTTCCAGGTAGAAGAGAAACATTAGTCTATTCCTATTACTACGCTAAGCCATATAAAGAAAGCGGTGTTAATGTTTTAGTAATCGATCAAAGAGCGCATGGTTTAAGCGAAGGCAAATATTCCACATGTGGTCTTAAAGAAGCAGAAGATGTTTCGTTATGGATGAAATATCTACATGATGAATTAAAGCAAAAGGAAATCTTTTTACACGGCATATGTGTTGGTACATGCGTTAGCACGCTTGTCAGTACAAAATATAAAGTTGATTACTTAAAAGCAGTTATCCTAGACAGCGCTTTTATCACATACAAAGAAATATATAAGAACCACTACATCGAAAGTGGTCATGCCTTATTCCCTGTTTATTATGAAATTTGGATGTGGTTTTCTTTCTTCACACACTGCAATATCAATGATTCAAGCCCATTAAAATATATGGATAAATTAGATTTGCCAGTTTTATTTATCTGGGGTGATAAAGACATATATTGCTTACCAGAAAAAAGTAAAGAACTATTCGCCAAATGCGGTTCTAAAAATAAGCAATTAGAATGGTTCGAAGGCGCCGAACATTCTAGAGTAAGATTAAATGATGAAAGCCGTTACGACGGCCTTGTTAGTGACTTTTTAGCAAGGGTTGCGTAGTTTTGCAACCGAAAGTTGCGTAAATTCTAACCAGAGTTGGTAGCGCAACCGAAAAATAAAATGCTAAATTAGTCTCGTCAAAAACAGGAGGACGTGGTTATGACAATCGAAATCGCTGATAGATTAGTTAAATTAAGAAAGAAATACGGGTACTCGCAAGAAGAGCTGGCTGATAAGCTTGGTTTATCAAGACAGGCCGTTAGTAAATGGGAAAGAGCGGAAGCTTCACCTGATACTGATAATCTTATTTGCCTTGCTAAGTTATACGGTGTCTCTTTAGATGAGTTATTAGCCACCGATGAAGATATCGATACAATCGTTGAAGAACAAGTTAAAGCTGATAAGACCGAAGAAAAGAAAGACGATCGCGTTGTAATTAATGATGATGGCGTTTTCTTACACGGAAAAGATGGCGCTTCTGTTTCTATTACAGATGAAGGTGTTAAGTGCGTTGATAAAAACGGTAAAGTAAAAGATATCAACCACGATAAAGGAATTATTATCATTAATTGCATTGAAGGTGTTTTATTCTCTCTTGCAATTATCGCCTATATCCTATTAGGAACATTCTTAGGTTTATGGACAAGCGCTTGGTGCGTAATCTTTATTCCAGAAATCATTTGTTCTATCGCTAGAGCAATTAGAAAGAAAAACGCTCAAAATTTCAATATGGCGTTCTTAGCATGTTTCGCGTTCTTCTTTGTCTGTATGGTTCTTCCTGCTGTTATTTCTGGATTCCCATATTTATGGCATCCAATGTGGGCGGTATTCCTTCTCATTCCTGCTTATCACACATTAATTGGTGGTATTAATAAAGCCATTGGTAAAAAGGATGACGAAGAATGCTGCGATAACGATAATGATGTTATTGACGCTGAAAATGTTGAAGTTAAGGATCAAGACTAACACAACATCAAAATACATTAAGAGCGGATTAAATCCGCTTTTTTATTGCCTAAATAAAATAAAAGACTATGATATTCATTTGTGAATATGGTAGCGACAATTATTATTAGCGGTATTACTTTCTTAGGGATAACTTTATCCATATTGTTATTTCCTCACATCAAAATAAAGAACATAACTATAGACACGTATTGGCTAATTGCGATATTGGGCGCTGTTATTTTGGTAGCCACTACTTTATGCCCAATTCAAGAGATTGGTGCTTCTTGGACTAGTTCCACTGCTGTTAATCCTTTAAAGATATTGATTTTATTTTTCTCAATGACCGTTTTATCAATATATTTAGATGAATTAGGTCTATTTAGGTTTTTAGCCTCTCTAGCGGTTAACAAAGCTAAAGGTCATCAAAACGTTTTATTCTTTATCCTCTACTTTTTAGTGGCTATCTTAACTATTTTTACTTCAAACGATATTGTGATATTGACATTTACACCTTTTATATGTTTCTTTTGTAAACACGCCAAAATTAAGGCTTTGCCTTATTTGATTGCCGAATTCGCTGCGGCAAATACGTGGTCAATGATGTTTATCATCGGTAACCCCACAAATATTTATTTAGCAACATCTGCTGGTATAAATTTCATTGGCTATTTAAAAGTGATGCTCGTGCCCACTATTATCGCTGGTTTAGCTGAATTACTAATTATCTTTTTAATCTTTAGAAAGAGCTTGAAAGAACCATTAAGTGAAGAAGAAAAAGAAATTGTTCACATTGATAGCAAATTAGATTTAATTATCGGATCCGTTCATTTGCTTGTTTGTTTGGTGTTTCTTGTTATTTCTCCCTATATCGGTATTGAAATGTGGTTAGTGGCCGCGATATGCGCCGCCTCATTATTATTAAGCTCTTTTATAATTAGACTCATTACAAAAAAGAATTGGATCTATTTAGGTGATTGTTTTAAAAGATTACCTTATCAACTAATTCCTTTTATTTTATCGATGTCAGTAATCGTCATCGCGATTAACTATCAAGGTATAGCTAGTAGGATTGGTGATTTTTTAAATCAAGGTCCAGTAATTTTGACATATGGTGTTTCATCGTATCTTTTATCTAATGTGATAAATAACATTCCAATGAGCATCTTATTCTCTAACGTCCCTACAGCTTTAAGTAGCGGAGAGTATTTAAGAGCGATATTCGCAAGCATTATCGGTAGTAACATTGGAGCGTTTTTAACTCCGATTGGTGCTCTCGCGGGCATTATGTTTTCTAACTTATTAAGCAAATACGAAATGAAGTTTACTTTCTTGGACTTTATAAAATACGGGTCCATTATTTCGGTACCCGTATTAGCTATTTCTTTATTATCGTTGTTCCTATTTATTTAGTGCGTTTTCTTAATTTCTTCAAAGGCGCCCATTTGTTATAGATTCTTTGATAGTATTCTCGCCAAAGATTTTTAACATGCTCTTTGCTATAAAAATCTGAGATATACTGGCTACCTTCTTGATAGTGTTCGTAATACTTCTTATCGTTTGCTAATTTATTAATTTGTTCGCAGAAACCATCGACATCTGGCGCTTTTGCGTATGTATCTTTTTCATTAAATAAAATATCTTCATATAATTCTAAGTTACGAAGTAAAACAGGTTTTCTAGAATTGACAGCTTCTAAGATAGACATTGGGAACAATTCATCAAATGATGGCATGAATAGTAAATCGCACATATTGAAGATACCATTCATCTCAGTTCTTGGAATGATACCGATAAATTTAACGTTTTCTGGTGGATTATCCATGATAGCTTTAAGTTCTTTATAACCATCAGTCATTTGACCAAAAGAGAAACCACCCGCCCAAACGAATACTTTGTCTGGATTTCTTTTCGCGCATTCAACGTAGTCTTTAACGCCTTTTCTTGTTTGGACTTGTCCACAACCCATGATGACGAATTTATCGTGTGGTATATCGTATTTATCCCTTAAAGCATTTCTTTCTTCAATTGGTAGTTCATGGAACTTTTCATGATCAACGAAATTTGGAATATAAGTGATGTTTTCTCTTTTTAAGCCTAATTTTACTAATGGCTCGATAAAAATTGGATTAACCACTACTGCTTCATCCGCCTTTTTATATGCGTGCTTAACATATTTTTTAAATGCCCAGAAAATAGGTTTTGGCATCTTTAAAGAACCATCAAATGTTTCTGGTAAGCAGTGCACGTATGTCACGTTTATATGTCTTTTATTGAGACGCATGACATATTGAGGATTGAAGGTATGCATATGATAAATATCAAAGTTTCCCTTCTTTGAATTGATTTCCACTTCAAAGATATCGTCATTTTCTTTGACTAACGCAACTTGTTCGATATAAGCACTTCCAACACCCTGTCCATCAACAGATGTGGCTTGTGATAACATATTAATTCTAATTTTATCCATCACTACTATTTTATATATTTTTAACTTTTTTAAAACTTTTTTGGACAAATTTGAAAAAACTCTCGATTAGTAATTAGGAGGTTTTAAAAATGTCCATTAGTGAATTTAGATGGAACAAGAAACGTAAACATTATTCTTATTCGCATAAAGATAAAGGCTCTAAAAGAGTAAATATCTTGATTAGTTCTAAAGATAGGATGATTGAAAAGAAGAATAAAAAGGGTGAAAGAACACTTATGAATATTCCTCTTTATAGGCATCCGAATCCTAATAAAAAAGGTCAATTTTATGTCATTCCTAAAAACTACGTCGATGATGTTGCTTCATTTGATGACAAAGTCTATAACTGGAAATGGGATAAAAATGACAAGCGTAGTATTAAGCGAATAAAGAAAATGAAAAGACGCAAATAAAAAAGTCGGCTACGACACCATCTAAGGTAAATCACCGGCTTATTCGCTTGCTTTTGCAAGCAAAATAATTAAATCAAAAGAATGAAGAAAACGCAAGAAATAAAAGGTGATGTTAATCACAACTGGGTGCTCAATAAGACTATATTACCTTGTGAACTCATTTAATCAAAAATATAAAATAGTGCCAATTGTTATAAACAATGAATAGTTGTATTATTGTCTTATGAACATTTACGAAAGCGCTGAAGATTACTTAGAGAGAATTTTAATCCTCCAAGAAAAGCAAGAAGGTGTTAGATCAATTGATATCGCTCATGATATGGGTTTTTCTAAACCATCTGTTTCAGTGGCGATGAAAAAGCTCAAAGAAGCGGGTCTTATAATTATCGATGATGAAGGATTCATTTCTTTAACGAAAGAAGGCCACGTCATCGCTGATAGGATTTATGAAAGACACTGTGTATTGAAGAAACTACTCATTAACATTGGTGTAAGTCAAGAACAGGCCGAAAAAGACGCGTGTAAGGTCGAACACGTGATAAGCGAGGAAACATTCGAGGCTATTAAGAAAAACAGCAAATGATGCCTATATGGTGTCATTTTTATTTAACGTTAAAAAAGACCCCTTGATAAACAAGAGGTCATTTTATTTAAGTATCTATCTAGTATTACTTAACTGAGCAGTACATGAAGAACTTATATCCTAATGGTGAGGAGAAGAATCCAGAAACATTGGATTTAAGCATATAGATGTCAGTGTAGTAGTAAATTGGGCAGATAGCACCGGTTGACATTAAGACGTCTTCAGCAGCGTGTAAGATTTGGAATCTCTTAGCAGCGTTGGTTTCTTTGGCGGCTTTATCCATTAAAGCATCGTATGATTGAGACCATGTGAGGTTCTTTTCGTCATCGCTAATTGAACCATCATTATTTAAGTCTGCGGAATAGATAGCGGCGTCTTTATGAGCACCTTTACCGAATTGGCAATCGTTATTGCCAGAAACGGTGGTCCACATTGTTAAGTATGAAGATGGATCATCATAGTCAGCAACCCAACCATTACGGGCAACATCGTATTCACCTTGTTTTCTGGTTTGTAAGAATGTGCTCCAATCTTGATTTTCAAGATTAACAGTGATGCCGTATATTGCTAAAGTATCTTTAATGTTTTCAGCGATAGCTTGGTGACCAGAGGAAGTATTGTATAAATACTTGAATGCTGGGAAATCGGTGAATTTCTTTGTGCTTTCATTGTATGTATAACCAACTTCTTTTAGTAAAGCAATGGCTTCAGCAATGTTTGCCTTGTAATCGGCGTCGTTTTCACCTTTCTTGTAGTAACCAGCACCATCACGTTCTGGACCATTGTGATCAACGAATTCACCACCGGCTGGGTCACTTAAACCTGCAGAGACGAAGGCGTTGGCTGGGATTTGGCCAGCTTTACCGATTTCTTTAACGATATATTCTCTATCGATGAATAAACCTAAAGCTCTTCTAACTTTAGCTCTGTCAGCTTCGTTTGCAGCTTTGCTGAAGACTGTTGAATTAACGTTGAATGAGATATAGTATGTACCCATTTGACCAGCGATAACGAATTCATTTTTGAATTCAGCTTTCAAAGAATCGATTTGTTCGTTTGGAACGCTGTCAATCATTTGGTATTGACCTGATTTGTAGGACGCTAACATAGCACTATCATCATCAGAAAGCGCGAAGGTGATCTTATCTAATTTGATGTTCTTGGCATCCCAGTAGTTAGGATTCTTAACAAGTGTAATGTAGGAATTGTGTTCCCAAGCACTCATTTTGTAAGCACCGCAAGAAACGAATGTGGATGGACTTGTAGCCCATGTACCAGCTTCTTCTGTATCGTTAGCTTCAATAGTTGCTTTTTGAACTGGGAAGTATGTTGGGAAGGCTAAGAGTTGATCCATGAATGGAACGTCAACCATCACGTCAAAAGTGAATGTTCTGTCGTCTACTTTTTTGAGTGCAAGTGATGGGTAGGCTACGTCATCGGTTTCATGGGCAACACCATCAGCGATTTGTTCGAACATGTAGCAGTAGTCACCTCCTAGGGAAGCACCACTAGCTCTGTTCCAAGAATAGATGAAGTCATCAGATGTAATGGCGGAACCATCGGACCATTTGATTCCTTCACGGAGTTTGACGGTGTATCTTGTGCCGTTTGGATAATTAACTGCCTTCCAATTATCGCCATCTGGTTCATGGTCGGTAACTTCGGCTGTCGCTTTTGTAATGCTTTCAGCTAAGTCGAGTGTTAATTTGAGGGCATCGCCGTCTTTTTGGTAGCGATACAAACCACTATCTAAGTGGACTAACATTGTAGCACCATCAACAGCAGAGTTGAGTGCTGGGTCTAGAGATTGTGGTTCGCTAGCTAAACAGACTGTAAGAGATTGGCTCTTTGAACCGCCACAGGCAGCTAACGCCATAGCCGCTGTACCGGCGAGAATGAGCCATGAGTTCTTTCTAAATTTCATAGCATTTCCTCCTTTAATTTAGAATTTGCCAAAAAGATCCTTCGCTTTAATCTTTAAGGTTTTTTATATAAAGCCACCTCAGGCATTATATACGTATTAGATTACTCTTTAATCAAACGACAAGCAACAAAATGTTCTTTTTTTATTTCTTTTAATTCTGGTAATTCGTTAGCGCATTCGCTAGTGGCCCTTGGGCATCTTGTCCTAAATGGACAACCAGATGGAGCGTTTAAAGGAGAAGGAATATCTCCTTCTAGAATCTGTCTTTTGTTAGCCTTCGCTTTGATTGGGTCGGGTTCTGGGATTGATGACAATAATGAAATTGTATATGGGTGAAGAGGGTTATCATATAACTCTTCGGAATTAGCAAGTTCAACAATGTGACCTAAATACATAACAGCAATACGGTCAGAAATGTGTTTCACAACCAATAAATTATGAGCGACAAATAAATATGTTAATCCAAATTGTTTTTGTAAATCTTGGAACGTATTAAGGATTTGGGCTTGAATGGAAACATCTAAAGCACTGACAGGTTCATCACACATAATAAATTCAGGAGATGACGATAGAGCTCTAGCAATACCAATCCTTTGTCTTTGGCCACCGGAAAATGAGTGGACGTAACGGGAAGCGTGTTCTCTACTAAGACCGACAATTTCCATCAATTCCGCTACACGTGCATCCTTTTCTTTTTTAGTTTTGTATATATGATGGATTTCTAACGGCTCGGAAATAATGTCGGAAACAGTCATTCTTGGATCCAAAGATGAATATGGATCTTGGAAGACAATCGTGGCTTTGCTTCTAAATTCTTTAAGAGCCTTTTTACCTTTGACCACTTTGCCGTTAAACAAAATTTCACCACTTGTTGGATTGTACAACTGTAAGATAGTTCTACCTAATGTGGTTTTGCCACAACCGGATTCGCCAACCAAGCCTAATGTTTCGCCTCTTCTAATTTTGAAAGAGACACCATCAACGGCTTTTAAAGGAATGGTTTTAAACAAAGAAACGTTAATAGGAAAATACATTTTTAGATTTTTAACTTCTAAAATATAGTCGTTATCTTTAATATCGTGTTTGACTTTTTTGACTTCTTTATCTAATAAAGATAAATCTTGATTAGGATCAGTGTTAATGTCTTTATCTTCGACAATGCGATTATTTTTTCTTTCCATGTTTTTTCCTTCCTCCTTTCTTTGCGTTAGCGACAATCGCGCCATTATAAACTAATGGTTTACCTTCTGGAGTACCATTAACGATATCGATTTTTCCTTCTTCATAAAGTTTTTTAATCATCTTCCAACAACTAGCGGCATGACCGTTTTCACTGTAAACGACTTCTTCTGGATATTTTTCGATACAAATTTCCATACATTCTTTACATCTAGACGAGAAAGCACATCCTTTTGGCAAGCAGAAAAGATCGACTGGGTTGCCTTGAATTGGTTCAAGACGTTCGCCGTTGCTATCTAACTTAGGCATACTATTTAGCAAACCTTTAGTGTATTCGTGTTGTGGATTATAGAAGATATCTTCGACGGTACCTCTTTCAACAATACGACCAGCATACATGATGTCGACTTCATCACAAATTTGTGCGACCACACCAAGGTCGTGAGTGATGATAATGATAGCCATACCATACTCTTTTTGTAATTTCTTTAATAAATCAAGAATCTGCGCTTGGATGGTAACGTCTAAGGCGGTTGTTGGTTCATCAGCGATTAAAATATCTGGTTTCTCCACAAGCGCCATCGCAATCATACAGCGTTGTAGCATACCACCACTATGTTCAAATGGATATTGTTTGAGTCTCTTTTCAGGTTCGGTAATACCGACTTCTTTTAACATTTGAAGAGCCTTTTTATTAGCGGAATATTTGGTTTCTTTATATTCAGAAATGCATTCCCAATAGAAATTTCTCTTTTCTTTAAAAGCTTCAATTATTGTTTTTCCTCTATCAACACGAGGAGCGTATTTTACTTTACGACGATAAGAAGCGATAAATCTATTGTACTTACGTTTGGCCGCTTTAAAGTCTTTAGCGTCTTGCTTCAAAACGCCTTTTTCGTTTTTGAGTGTAATATCATAGATTTCTTTTTCTTCAGGAGTTTTTGAATCGTTGCGCTTTGCTAACAACTCATCCACAACAGTGGTTTGTTTAGCGTATTCTTTTTGCTTTGTTTGAATATCGGCAAATAGTTCAACAGCTTTTTCTTGTTCGTTTGCTTCGTCAAAAGACGGCATAGAATTAAGATTAAAGAATTGGGAGAAGTATCTACCAATGGATTGTCTAATTTTTTTATTATATTCAGGAGCAGCATCTTTATATTTCTTATGGCACGCTTCTTTTAATTTTTGATATGATTCAACGGCTTCTTTATATTTAACTTCATAAAGGGCTTTATCATCGATTAATTTTTGTTCAACTGTTGCTAAGTCTTTTCTTAAATAGTCACGCTCTGGGTGATTAGCCAAGCCACGCTTCATAGCAGCAATGCGTTGTTCATCGCTCTTAATAGCGTTCTTTATGTCATAAACGGCTTCTTCAACTGGATTTCTGGCGTGAGTTAAAATCGCTTCTCTTAATTGGTTACCAATTGACCATGTTGGGTTCAAAGAAGTCATTGCGTCTTGGAAGATAATTGATATACGGTTGCCACGAATTGATCGCATTTCCTTTTCGGAAACCTTTAATAAATCAGTACCGTTATAAATGATTTTACCACCATCAACTTTACCGTTTTTATCAAGAATGCCCATGATGGAATAGGCGGTAACGGATTTACCTGAACCAGATTCGCCAACGATACCTAACACCTTACCTTTTTCCACGGTAAAGGAAACACCATTGACCGCTAGAACTTTACCAGCATCAATCTTGAATGATGTATTTAAGTTTTCAACTTCTAGTAACTTATATTGCCTTGCCATAATTATTCACCTATTTTTGTAATTTTGGGTCGAAGGCATCTCTTAAGCCATCACCAAGAAGATTTAACGATAAGACGATTAAACAAATTGAAATCGCTGGAATTAAGAACAAATAGAGTTCATGGGATGCACCATTAACGATATATGATTGTGCATCACTTGCTAAACTACCTAGGGAAGGTGTTGGATATTTAACGCCCAAACCTAAATAGGAAAGGAATGATTCAGTAAAAATTGCGCTTGGAATTTGTAAAGCTGCAGAAATGATGATGACGCTCATGGAGTTTGGAATGAGGTGTCTAAATACAATTCTTGCGGTGCCAGCACCATTAGCGCGTGCTGCCATAACAAATTCTTGTTTTCTTAAATTAAGAACTTGGCCTCTAACTAATCTTGCCATACCAACCCAATAAAGAAGGGCAAAGACCACGAAGATGGCTACAAAGCCAGATCCTAGTTGCGCAAAGAAACCACCAAGATTAGTATCGAAAACAGCGGACAATGTCGCAGATAAAAGAATAATAATCAAGATATCTGGTAATGAATAAATAACATCAACAATTCTCATGACGAGCAAGTCAAACTTACCGCCGATAAAACCAGAAACAGCACCAATTGTGCCACCGATGACCAAAACGATAATCGCGGCAAAGAAACCAACAATCAAGCTTGTTCTAGCACCAACTAAAATACGTATGAAATAATCGTGCCCATTTGAATCTGTTCCAAATAAGTGCGGAAATACGAATGTTCCAGCGTCCCTAGCGGCTATCTCAGCGGGAGCGAATTCGAATGGAGCAAGTCTGTTGAATGCACCATCAGGTCTATCGACATAACGATAGCAAATTACTTCATCGTAAGAATATGGGAAGAATAAAGGAACAACAAAAACCATTATCAATAAAATGGCGATGAAGCAGAAAGAAACCATGGCGACTGGGTTTTTAACAAAACGTTTTAAACCATCGACAAAGAACGTCGAATTTGGACGCATCAAATTAGTGCTTTTCTTTTCGCTTTCTGATGCGAAAGAGAATTTTTCGACGTTAATTTGAAAGCTTAATGGATTTCTTTTCACGTTAGTTTCCCTCCTTTCTTCCTAATCAAAATCAACACGCGGGTTGACTAAAATATATGCAACATCACTAAGTAAAGTGAACGCAATTAACAAAAGCGCTAATAAACAAGTGGTACCCATAATTAGTGGATAGTCACGGTTTTGAATAGAAATAATAAATTGTCTACCAATGCCTGGAATTTGGAAAACTTTTTCAATGACTAAAGATCCTGTAATAATTGAAGCAAACATCGGACCGAAATATGTTACTACAGGAGTAATCGAATTTCTTAAACCGTGCTTAATCAAAATGCGAGAAGGCGCTAAGCCTTTTGCTTTTGCGGTACGCATATAATCTTGCCCCAAAACATCTAATGTTGACGATCTAACAAGTCTTGTAATATAAGCGGTTGGATAAAGACTCGCCGCTATAACAGGCAAGATGTACGGTCCTATGCCGTCAACTCCAACAGGGCTGGTTGGGACAAGCGATAAATTAACAGCAAAGATATATAAAAGAATTAAGGAAGTAACAAAGCTAGGCATAGCAACACTAGCAGTTGTTAAAACCATGATAATCCTATCAAATACCTTGTTTTGATGGGTGGCGGCATAAGTGCCTAAAGCCAAACCCATAATTAAAGCAAGAACAGCGGCCCAACCGCCAATAGCCAAGGAAATTTTAAAACCATTGGCGATAATTTCGGTAACTTCTCTACCTTTATAATAGTAAGAAACGCCAAAATCAAAAATCATGGCTCTTCCTAAATATCTTAAATATTGAATAAAAACAGGTTGGTCAAGACCATAGCGTTTATTTAAAGTGGCGATAACCGCATCGCTTAAAGCTTTCTCTCTAGTCCATGGACCACCTGGAACAAGTTGCATGACCCAGAACGTAACGGTCACAACAATAAGATATGTTAGAATGCCTAACAATAATCTCTTTAGGATGTAACCAGCCATTTTCTTGTTCATATAATCCTCAACTTTTTCTTTTATACGCGCCAACATTTAATAAAATAAACGCATATAAAATTATGTTTATGTTACAAAAACATATGCGTGGTGTCAACTTTATTCAGCAATTTTATTGTTACTTTTTACGTTTACATTTATCGCAGGTGATATCGCTTTGTTTTGTAAACAACCTGTGATAACATTACTGCGATATCGGCATTTTAAAAAAGGAGGAAAAATATGATTAGTAAAAAACTCGCTATTGATGTTTTGAACGCTAGTTTAGCCACAGGCGCAGACTATTCAGAAATTTTTTATGAAGATAGTCATTCGCACAATGTGGTTATTGAAAATGGCAAAGTTGAAACAAGTGGTTCTAATTCCTTATGTGGTGTTGGTTTGCGCTTATTAAAAAACAACCAATGCGTGTATGGATATACTAATGATTTAAGCAAAAAAGGCTTACTTACTTTAGCAGAATCATTAAGCAAATCATTTAACGATAAACGTTTATTAACTGTTGAAAAATTAGACATGATCAAATGCAAAAATCGTAACCCTATTTCTAGAAGTTATGATGATGTGCCAGTTGAAGAAAAAATCGCTTTAGTGCGTGAAGGTATTGATGAAATCAATTCCATTGGCGATCCACGTATCGTCAGAACATTTGGCGTCTTTGGTGACAATGTGAGATTTGTC
The DNA here is from genome assembly GCA_017442875.1 of Bacilli bacterium. Classification (GTDB taxonomy): domain Bacteria; phylum Bacillota_I; class Bacilli_A; order RFN20; family CAG-826; genus RUG14515. The sequence goes on along the minus strand of JAFSPN010000046.1, from coordinate 168,532 downwards.
GCAGTCTTCAACTCTAAAGGTAAATGGTTCAAACGCACCACTGAATTCGGAAGAATGGTGTTTCAAGTTATCGTCGCAGATCAAAATGGTTTTGAAACAGGCTTTGAAGGTCCTGGAGCGCAACAAGGAATTGAATATTTCAGAACAGAAAAAGTTAATCCTAAGAAAGTAGCTAGAAAAGCTGCCGAAACCGCTCTTAAGATGTTGACTGCTGAGCCATGTCCAAGCGGCAAAATGCCAGTTGTCATTGGTAATGGTTGGGGTGGCGTCTTATTCCACGAATCTTGTGGTCACCCACTAGAAGCTAGTGCGGTATCAAAAGGTTTATCTTGCTTCTCACAAAATAAGATTGGCGATTTTATCGCTTCACCAATCGTCAGTGCGGTTGATGATAGCACTATTCCAAGCCAATGGGGTTCAATCGATATTGACGATGAAGGCAATTTAGGCACGAAGAGATTGCTTATTAAAAACGGTAAACTCAATGATTATATGATCGATGATCTCAATGGTCGTCGTATGGGAAGAGTTGGTAACGGTGCTTGTCGTAGACAAAACTATCGTTATATTCCAACATCACGTATGTCTAATACATACATTTGTAACGGTAAGAGCACACCTGAAGAAATCATTAAAGCCACTAAGTTAGGTCTATACGCTGTTAGTTTCAACGGCGGTTCCGTTGATTCAACAACTGGTGAATTTAACTTTGGTTGTAGCGAAGCTTATATCATTAGAGATGGCAAAGTCTGTGAACCAGTTAAAGGTGCAACCTTAATTGGTAAAGGTTTTGAAATCTTAAAGAAGATTGATATGGTCGCTAACGATTTAGATTTAGCACAAGGTATGTGTGGCGCTTCATCAGGTTCAATTAGAACCAATGTAGGCCAACCAACTCTTAGAGTGAGCGAAGTCACCGTCGGTGGCCGCGGAGGGGAGCTTAAATAATGGGCAAATATGATAAGTTTTTTGCTTTAGCAAAAGAAGCAGGCTTAGAAGAAGTTGAACTCTATGTTTCTGAAAGCCGTACGTTAAGCATCTCCTTATTCCATGGAGAAGTTAATGAATACACCGATAACAATGGTTACTCCATCCTTGCTAGAGGTATCCTAAACGGCAAATGTGGCGCTGCTACTGCTGATGTTTGGAATGCTGAAAAAGCTAAATGGTTAGTTAAAGAAATCGTTGCTAACGCTAAGGTCATTGAAAACGATGACCCAGTCTTTATTTTCAAAGGCTCTGAAAAATATAAAAAGATTAACACTTTCAATAAAGATTTAGAAAACGTCACTAACAAGCAAATCATGGATAAACTCTATGCTTTGGAAAAAGGAATCAAAGAAGGCGACCACCGTGTAGTGGAAGTCGCAGGTACTGAGTATAGTCAAGTTCGTTCAAAATTCACTTTATTGAATTCAAATGGTTTAAATCTCACACAAAAGAACAACTACTTCTATTTTGTTGGTCAATGTGTCGCTAGTGAAAATGGACAAACTAAATCCGGTTATGATTTTGCCTTTAGCAGTAACTTTGATGAATTTGATCCTGCTAAACTCGCTAAGAAGATTGTTGATCAAACAGTTGCTCAACTAGGCGGAGATGCTTGTGCATCAAATAAATACAAAGCTGTCTTGCACCCAGGTGTTGTCCAATCCTTAATGAGAGCGTATGTCGATTACGCTAACGCTGAAGAAGTACAAAAGAAATCTTCTTTATTCATTGGTAAATTAGGTCAAAAAGTTGCTTCTAAGAAAGTCACTATTGAAGATAGACCGCTTCAAAAGAATGCTTTTGCAAGATGGTTCGATGATGAAGGTGTCGCAACATATAACAAAGCCATTATTAAAAATGGTGTCTTACAAACTTACTTGTATAATCTAACAACCGCTGCTAAAGATGGTGTTCAAACAACAGGTAACGCTTTCGGTGGAGGTTCAAAGAAAGGTATTTCTCCAGCATTTATCTACTTAAAACCAGGTAAAAAATCTCAGGAAGAGTTATTCCAAGAAGTTGGTAATGGTGTTTACATCACTGATGTATCCGGATTACACGCTGGGTTAAACGCTCAAAGCGGTAACTTCTCTCTTCAATCCACTGGTTTCATGATTGAAAACGGTAAAAAAGGTAAACCATTAGATTTAATTACTGTTTCTGGTAACTTATTAGAACTATTCAGTGATGTTCTTGAAGTTGGCAATGATGTGGATGTTTCTCCAAGCGGCATATCTGCTTCATCGTTGTTAATCAAGAAAATAGCTGTTTCTGGTAAGTAATTATCAAACAAAAAAATAGACCGTTAATATTTAGCGGTCTTTTTTTATTTCTTCCACGCGAGTATAATGGTTTTACTATGAAAAAGAAATTATTAACAATTAGTGCTGCTTTAGCTGCTTTTACTCTTGGCTTGGGATTGATTACTGTTAAAAATAACAACGCTTCTATAGAGGTTGAAGCGGCAACGCATAACCAACATCTCGAAAATTTTGATCCATATAGTTATTCTGGTTCTTATTATAATGGCATTGACTCCAATTCTCTCACTTATGGTATTAATGGCTCTTTAAGAACATCTTTAACGGAATTAATTGAACCAGAAGCCTGGTACACATATAGCGGAAGTGGCGCAAACACTTTATCCACACAGCTTCAATATGCTGATGAGGACCCAACAAACAGCAATAATATGATTTATTTTTATAGCCGTGATTCTGTTAAAAAGAATGCCGCTTCCTCATGGAACAGAGAACACGTGTGGCCTAAATCTTTATCAGGTGGTAATTTCGTAGAATCAAAAGCAGGCACTGATATTTTGCATTTAAGACCAACTTACAACACCGTGAATAGTACACGTAGCAGTTTATTAATGGGCGACACCGGTAAAAGTAGCGCTTATTATTACGATGGTATGCTTTGTGGCTATAAAACTAGCGGAATGTTCGAACCATTAGATTGCATTAAAGGCGATGTCGCTCGTGAATATATGTATTTATGGGTTGCATATCGATCAATATACAATTCCAAGCCTTTAAACATTTTAAATGTTATCGAAAACTATGACACATTATTGAAATGGCATACTGATGATAAACCAGATGTTTTAGAAGGTAATCGTAATGATTATTCAGAAACATCTAAACAGAAAAATAGAAACCCCTTTGTTGATCATCCGGAATATGCATGGATGGTTTTTGGCGATTTAGCTAGTGCTAGTGCAAAACAAGAATGTATGGAAACTTATCCAGCGGATGGTACGCCGGCGAAAACATTAGCAAGTATCTCTATTTCCGGACAAGCCACCAAAAAGAGTTACATGGCTGGTGATACATTTGATCCAACCGGCTTAACTGTTACCGGACATTATGACGATAGTTCAACCAAAGAAATTGCGGTTTCTAACTGTGTTTGGACACCTAATCCATTGGTCGAAGGTATTACATCAGTTACGTGCACTTATAGTGGTAAATCCGCTACATATTCTGGTATTACTGTTTCAGCAGCACATGAGCATACTTTCTCAAACGAATATAGTTCTGACGCTACATATCACTGGTATGCTGCTACATGTGGTCATGATGTAGTAAAAGGAAAAGAAAGACATTCCTTTAAAGACGAAGTGACTCCAGCAACAGAACAATCTGGTGGCTATACAACCCATACATGCAAAACATGTGGTTACACATATGTCGATGGTCAAACACAACCTCTTACTTTAGTAAGAATTCTAGTTGTTGATAATAAATCAGATACTGGCTATAAAATCGGTGAAGAATTAGATTTAACTGTTACCGCAGTGTATAACGATAATTCACAAGTTGTTATTACTGATTATACTGTTGAAGGTTTTAACAAGAATAAAGCAGGCGACCAAAGCGTCATAGTTTTTTATGGTGGAAGAGGCACTGTTGTGCCAATTACAGTTTTGCCTGGCGAAGGCGGAGATGAAGAAGGGCCTGATAAGCCAGATCAACCTGATAAATCAGAAAAAGAAAAAAGAGGCTGTAATGGTTCGATAACAGCATCGTTATCAATTACCGCTTTCAGCGCTCTTATTGGTTTAGTGTTTATTTTCAGTAAGAAGAGAAAATAATTATTTCTTAGATTTAATTTCTAATTTATATCCTTCTAAATCCCAATCGGGATGAGCGGTAGTTACTTTTTCCAACGCTTCATTAAATAACATTACTTCTGTTTCTTGTCTATTTTTTGGTGTGTGTTTGAATGCACGGTAGACATTATTTAACGCGATAATGCATTCACTTCTCGATTTATCTAATAAGCCAGACATCAATAAATAGGCGCGAATTGAGGCCATAGAAACATCATTAGAAATTTCTCTTCTTTCAGAAACGGGAACTTCTTTTTCATAGTATTCTTTGGCTTCGTCTAAAGTTTTAGTAACCAAATTGATAAAAATCTTTTGAGCTCTTGCTCTGATGTGGACTTTAGCAGAAACGCTATCTTTAGCGTCGATAATCTTGTCTAGAATCGCTTCTGCTTCTTGATATTTCTTTTGATCTAATAATGCATACACTCTATTTAAGTTAAGATCAGCGGTGAAGTTAGTAATTTCATCAAAGACTTTAACTTCAATATCGGTATTTCCAATTTCAATTTCATGTTCCACTCTTAATAGTTCGTTAAAAGCGGCTTTGTTTTTAGGGTTTGAAACCATGGTCAAACGATAACCATCAGTCATTGCATCAACACGGATTGGTAGGATGTTATAAAGAAGAATAACAAATCCAATAGCGCCTAATGTTAATAAACCAAAAGCTAGGTCATCTTTTCCTGATGGGTGAGCGGCATCTCTTAATAAGGAGAAAGAAACCATTACTGCAATCGCTTCGACAGCAAAGAATAACGAACCAAAGAAGAGATATGGGTATGGATTTGCTTTGTCGCACATATCTTTTTTAGGGACGATTTTTGTTTCTCCAGTAAGACCATCAAATGAGGCAAATTTGAATTTGGTTTTACCTTCGCTTTTATAAAAACAAAAACCAAGAATGTTAACGCTTAAGATATCGTATTTACCAATTTTTGCGCCTAAGACGTGGGCGAGTTCAAATAATATAGAATTAAAAATAGCACCGCTTAAAACCGCACCAATGATATATAGCACGTATGGAAAACCACTTAATGTACTTTCACTAGCGTGAGTTTGTAATACTGTTAAGCCGAATACTACCGCAAGAACAATAATGACAAGATAGACAACAATTCCGCTTATATCTTCTTTCTTCATGATAATTGCCTCCTATAAACAACTTTTTAAAATAGTTGTTAACACTTCCTTATCCATATCCTTTTTAGGATGCTTTATGACTCTTTCACCATTATTAGTGATTATATTAACTAATTTATCTATATCTGGATTATCAATGCCTAAGTCTTTAAATGTTTTAGGCATACCAAGTATAGCAAATAATTTTTCAATTTCATTAATTCCCGCTTTCGCGTTATCAATTTTATTCTTGTTGTGTAGATCAAATACGTTTCTTGCTAAGCTATCAAACTTATCAACATCGTAATTAATGTAATACTTTGCCCAAGCAGGGAATATGACCGCTAAACCAGCAGCATGGGCAACATTGGTATAAACACCAGATACAGCGTGCTCTATTGGGTGAACAAAGAATCCACCGTTTTTACCTATGCTAGTCATGCCATTATGAGACAAAGATGACATTAACATTAATACCGCTCTAGCATCGTAATCAGTAGGATTATTCATTACCGTCTTGCCTGCTTTTATAACCGAACGGAGTAAAGCTTCCGCAAAACCGTCCGCTGGTTCATTATCACTTGAAGCATTAAAATATCTCTCTAACGTATGCATCATTATGTCCACAACACCATATGCTGTTTGTACTTTTGAAACACTATATGTGAGTTTAGGATTTTCAATGGCAAATACCGGTCTAACAATATCATCATTAAAACCTTGTTTGATTTGAGTCTCATCATCTTGAATAACGCATGATGTTGATAATTCACTACCAGACGCTGCGATTGTTAAAATAACGCCAATAGGTAATGCTTTTTTAGGCTTCACTTTATGCAAATTGAAATCAAAACTATCTCCAACGTAGAAATAACCAACAGCGATATTTTTCGCAGTATCAATAACCGATCCACCACCAATGGCTAAAATAAGATTAGGAGCAAACACTCTTGCTTCTTCAATGCCTTTACGGCATAAATCAATCGTTGGATTTGGTCTAACTCCTTCTAAAATTTGATATTTAATATCATTCGCATTCAAAGAATCTAAGACGGTGTCTAATAAACCGCTTCTTTTAACTGAACCTTGGCCGATAACAATATAAACACGTTTATAGCCATGCTCGTTACATATTTGGCCAACTAATTCTTCCTTGTTTGTGCCGAAATATATTTTTGTGGGGCTGATGAAATCAAAATCTATCATGATTTTTTATTCCTCCACCTGTAATCTAACAAATCTAAAATTTCTTTTCTCATATTCTCATCGTTTTCAAAAGAGAAACACATTAGCATGCTCTCTAAACTCTTGCTTTTATGCGTCGATAAATAATACACGATGCTGTTAGAATAGGCAAAAGCGCGAAATCTAACGATGTTCTTTTTATCGTTAATATTTATTCTTTTTGACTCCGCTAAATTGTTAATAAATTTGGTAAATAAACGGTAGCAAGTGTTATAGACAAACTCACCAAAGAGATCCTTCCCAGCAGAATTCAAAGTGCCATCAATAAATGCCTGGTTGCTATTGTAGTAATTATAAATAGCGGTCACCATTTCAGTTGAATCACGGCATTCATCGATATGAGGTATTTTTTCGTTTAAGAAAACTAGCGCGAGCAAATCATAGATATCATTGAAATGATAATAGAATGTTTGTCTATGAACTTTACAACGGCGCGTTAAAGCGGCTACCGATATTTCTTCTAACGGTAGCTCAGACATCATATTCTTAAGAGCTTCTGCGAGACGATGTTCTGTTTTCACTTGTTTTTACAAACCTCTTTAGCGATTTCTGCTCCAACGGCAGCGTTATTGATAATCAACTGAATGTTTGATTCCAAAGATTCTCCACCAGTTAATTCCACGACTGTTTTTAATAAGAATGGTGTTATTTCTTTTCCTTTAACACCTTGTTCATCTGCCATCTTTAAAGCTTTTTCAATAGCATCATTAATAATGGCATCATCCATAGCGTATTGTTCAGGAATTGGATTTGTGATTAATATACCACCTTGAAGATTATTTTTTCTCTTTTGTGCAATAATTTCTGCCGCTTCTTCTGGATCTTTGATTTCATAATCCACATTTAATCCAGAATGTCTTGTGTAGAAGGCTGGCAATTCTTTAGTTTGATAACCCAAAACTGGAACGCCCATCGTTTCTAGATATTCGAGTGTCCGTGGTAAATCTAATATCGCTTTAGCACCAGCACAAACGACAGTAACATTGGTTTTACCAAGTTCTTGCAAATCAGCAGAGATATCCATTGAATCTTCCGCTCCTCTATGAACACCACCGATACCACCGGTCACAAATACTTCAATACCGGCTTGATTAGCAAGAATCATCGAGGAAGAAACTGTGGTCGCCGCCCATAATTTCTTAGCGTATACCACAGGTAAATCTCTTCTAGACGCTTTACCAATGCCTTTAGATTTACCAAATAATTCGATTTCTTCTGGTGTCATACCAACAATTGGCTCGCCATCGATAATACCAATCGTAGCGGGAACAACACCATGTTCTCTAATTGTTTGTTCCACTCTTAAAGCGGTTTCAACATTTTTAGGATAAGGCATACCATGGCTAATAATTGTGCTTTCTAAAGCCACGACCGGCTTGTTGTTTTTTAAAGCATCTAAGACAATAGGATTAATTTTCATGTTTATCTCCTTTATAAATAGCAATGATTTGATAGACAAATAAATATAAGGCAACACAGACAATAGTTACTATAACTGTTGTTATCAACGATGGTCCATTCATCTCGATATATGGAATTTGTAAGACTGGTTCAACGATGTGATTAACAAGAGAAACAATGCTTGTCACGGTTAGGAAAACGACATTAATGGCAACAATAGACAAGAAAATAATGAAGCGATATCTGCTCATTGGTGAGCATACTTTATATAAGAATGCGATGCCTAAAATACTAAATGTAATCACACTCATTGCCACCGCTGTATCTCTTGAATAGATACCAACATTCATGACTTTATTTCTTTGTAGAACAAAGAATAGGAAAATGATACACACAGAAGCAATCCATAATGTTGCAGCTGGAATCGCTTTCTTAAAGACATTAGGCAAGAATTTACCTTCAATCTTTTCACTATTTCTTTCTAGAGCGATAAAGAACGCTGCGTAACCACTAGTGAAGATTTCCCACAAATATAAATGGTTGGTTACAAATGGGTATTGGACAGTTGGATCTCTTTCAATAATCGACGCCAATGTAAAAATAAATGTAATAGCAAACGCAAAGATGGTTTTAGTAACAAACAATGATGCGGTTCTTTGCAAGTTATTCACTACACGTCTGCCCTCATCTACAACCGCTGGTAATCTAGCAAAGTTAGAATCCATTAGTATGATATGTGATATGTTTTTAGCGGCATCCGCACCACTAGCCATCGCAATAGAACAATCTGAACGCTTTAACGCCAAGATATCATTAACGCCATCACCAGTCATAGCGACAGTCTTGCCTGCTTCTTTAAGAGCAATTACCAAAACTTCTTTTTGTTCTGGTGTTACTCTACCAAATACTGTATATTGCAAAGCAATATTTTTAACTTCTTCTAAAGTCATTCCTTCAAGAGAAATAAACTTATCAGCGTTAGCAATACCTGCTTCTGATGCAATAGCGGAAACTGTTCTAGCACTATCACCTGATATGACTTTGATATCTACGCCATTATCTTTGAACCATGCAAATGTTTCAGCAGCATCATCTCTAATATGGTCTTTGATAACGATTAAAGCGACCGCCTCAAGGATTCCAGTATATTTATTATCTTTGATTGTATCTTTGCCTTCGCCTAAAACAACGACACGGTAGCCGTCTTTTGTAAACTCCTCACATCTTTTAATGACACCAACTTTATTGGTAAGTGGCATAAATTCAGGAGCGCCAATAATAAGTGTTTTGCCGCCTTTAAATGATGCACCGGAATATTTGTTTTCACTACTAAATGGTAGAGCCACTAAAACGCCAGCGCTAAGTTCTAAATCAAAATATGTTTTGAGTGCTGTTGCAGTAGCGTTTTTATCTTTTGTAGCGCAGATGACATTGGATACAGCTTGAGCAATATCTCCATCCGAATAACTAGCTTTCAAAGGAATGACTTTCTTAACAACTAAATTGCCATCGGTAATCGTGCCCGTTTTATCAACACAAAGAGTGTCTACTCTTGCTAGCATTTCTACAGAGTAAAAGTCTTGAACTTGCGCTTTCTTTTTAGAAAGACCGATTACTCCAACCGCTAAAGCGGTAGAAGTTAATAAATATAGTCCGCTTGGAATCATCGCCACTAGACTACCTGTAATAGATTTAACGCCTTTTAACAATAATTCGTCATTAGCGAATTTTCCTTGAACAGCAAAAGTGATGACTAAGAATATAGCCATTACAATGACTGTTACACCAATAACTAAGAATAATCTATTAAGTGATTTCAATATTTCGCTTGGTGAACGCTTGAAAGCGTTAGCCTTAGCTTGTAATGAATTAGCTAAACAATTAGCACCAACCTTATCAGCGCGAATATAAGCACTACCACTAGCGACGAATGTTCCTGAATAAACTTCTTTACCAGGGCCTTTAAACACATTAACGGATTCACCTGTTATAAATGATTCATTAACACCGACTTCACCTTGTAAAACAATACCATCTACGCCTATTTGGGTATCTTTCTCAATCAAAACAACGTCATCCAAAACGATATCTTGCACATCTATAACCACTTGTTGGCCGTTTCTAATGACTGTTGCTTTAGGCTGAGTAATCAATCTTAACTTGCCTAATAAATATCTTGCCTTGATATCTTCATATAAACCGATAATTGTATTCGCTAATAAGACAACAAGGAAAAACATGCCCCAAATAATCTTTGGATCATTGTATCTAACCGCAAAATAAATCATGATGCCGGCAATGATATATAGAAGGACATTAAAGAAACTAAATAGATTGGAAACAATTATTTCAGCGTAAGACTTACCAAAAGCTTTTTTGCTTTTGTTAACTAATTTTTGTTTCTTTCTTAAAAGAACCTGTTCATCAGAGAGGCCTTGATTTAAATCTGTGTTAAAACGTTCGATATTATCTTTGTTTGCCATACGCACAATACAATAATAAAAAACTTGGCAATATTTTCCAAGTTTTTCGCATTATTTCTTACTTTCTTTTACTTTTAAAGTAATTTTGAATGATATTAACGCATTCTTTTTCAAGCACGCCGTTTATAACTTCTGGGCGATGATTGATGTTTTTAGCATCCAACACATTTAATGATGAACCAAATGCTCCGCCTTTTAAATCAGGTGCCCCGTATATCACTTTTTTGATTCTTGATTGGATAATAGCGCCAGCACACATCAAGCACGGTTCAATGGTGACATATAGTTCAGTATCCACTAATTGCCAATCGTTTACTATTCCAGAGGCTTTTTGGATAGCAAGTATTTCAGCATGACCAATAGGATTATGCGATTTATCTCTTTGATTATGCGCTCTTGCGATGATTTTATCATCTTTAACAATTACACAACCAATAGGCACTTCATCTTCTAAAGCCGCTAGTTCAGCTTCTTTTAAAGCCTCTTTCATGTATATTTCATATTTTTCCATACAGTTTAAGAAACCACCGCACATGAACATAAAACTTAAGGCTGCTACATTCCTGTCCTGACCTGGTTCGCAAACATTCATCGCGATGGCAAGAGTGATTATATCACTAAAAAGGAGCAATAAAAAGGACACATTTTGATGTGTCCAATTTAGTTAATTACTTGATTGGTTTGAGAACCTCAAGTCCACCCATAAATGGTCTTAACACTTCTGGAATCTTCACAGATCCATCTGCTTGTTGGAATTGTTCAAGAATAGCTGGGAAGATACGAGATGTCGCTAAACCTGAAGCGTTTAATGTATGAACGTATCTAGTCTTACCTGTTGCACTATCTCTATAACGGCACATAGTACGTCTAGCTTGATAGTCCCTAGCGTTACTAGCTGAGCTAACTTCTTTATAAATGCCCATACTTGGTAAATAGACTTCGATATCATAAGTTCTTGCCATAGAGTGAGAGATATCGCCAGCGGCTAATTTACTAACTTGGTAATGTAGGCCTAAGCCAGCCACTAAAGATTCAGCTTTTCTCACTAATTCTTCGAAAGCGGCATCGCTATCTTCTGGTTTAGTGTATTGCACCATTTCAACTTTATCGAATTGATAACCACGAATCATACCTCTTTCTTCTGTTCTATATGAACCAGCTTCTCTTCTATAGCAAGGAGTGTAAGCGAAGAATTTCTTTGGTAAATCTTCTTCTTTTAAAATCTCATCACGATAGAGATTTACTAATGCTGTTTCAGCGGTTGGAAGAAGGAATCTTTTTGGTTCTAATCCATCAAGCCAGAACACGTCTTCTCTAAATTTTGGGAATTGACCAGCACCAAAGCCTGAAGCCTCATTTAATAAGTGAGGAGGTAGGATAAAGGTATATCCATCTTTTAAATGCTCAGAAATGAAGTAATTTAATAACGCCCATTCAAGTCTTGCGCCTAAATTTGTATAGATCCAAGCACCACGACCAGCAATCTTTGCGCCTCTATCATAATCCACTAAACCTAGAGATGTAGCGAGTTCGACATGGTCTTTAAGCGGGAAGTCAAATTCTGGTTTTTTACCAAAGACTTTGATTGGCTTATTGTTTTCTTTTCCACCGCCTAATAAGTCTTCATCTGGGATATTTGGAAGTTCGGCTAAGAAGTTAAAAATTTTGTCTTCTAATTCCTTTAATTCCTTATCACTTTCAGCGTTTTTTGCAGCAATTTCTTTGACTTTTGCAAAGATTTTGCTCACATCTTCCCCATTTTTCTTAGCTTGAGGAACGGAAGCGGAAAGTTTGTTCATCTCGGCCTTATTGCCTTCGACAAATTGAATGAGTTCTTTCTTCCTTTTGTCCCATTCTAATAGTTCGGTAAAATCAGCGTCCCATAATTTCTTTTTGAGTGCTTCTTTTACACCTTCTGGATTTTCACGAATTCGATTAATGTCTAACATAATCAATTTCTCCTTACTTATTATTGCTAGCAATTACTGATTCATAAAGGCTTAATAATTGCTTTCCAAAATTTTCTAAATTGTATAAAGATATCTTGCGATATGCTTCTTCTGTTGTAGGTTTAATCTTTTCATCTAGATAATCAAGACATAAAGATGTTAATGTTTCAGAGAATTCAGCGACATAAGCAGTCTTTTCGTTCTTTAAAAAATCTGGGAACATCGCAGATTTACGAACAATCAATTGGCATTTAGCCACCATTGCTTCTTCAACAGAGATGATACCTGCTACACTATAACCTGGGAGCATAAACACATCAGCGTTTAACAACAGGCTACGATAAATATCATCAGGAAGAATATTAATAAAGTGCATATTCTTTGGTGAATTTTTGATTATCTTTTTAGCCTTACCGACGCTTGAACTTAACGCTTCACAGCCAATATAGTAGAAACCGACATCTGGTCTTTTGATAGCGACGTTAATGAGTGAATGAATACCTTCCATATTGAATGAATATTCGCCCATTGCTAAGACAATTTTCTTGTTTTTATCTTCTCTGAAGTAGCGGTAGAAGAGTTCTTTTTCATCTTCTCTAGAGAAGTTAAATCTCGATAAGTTGATACCTGGTAAACAAACCTCAATTGGTTTAGATACACCATTTTCAATTAAGAACTCTTTTGCGCTTTCCGTTGGAACGAGAACTAGATTAGCCTTATTGAGCACGCGCAGTGCTTTAGACTTTAAAGTATTAGTTCTCTTTCCATCTTTGCTCTTATGAATAAGGAATTTGGTTGTAGGATCATCTTCTCCAAATAAAGCAGAGACTACGACAGGCACTCCTCTTTCAAGAGCGATGTTTAGCTTATTTTCATCATCAGGCGACATGAAATGCGCCACATCATAATCATCATATAGATTAGATGTGTATTTAGAATCGACGACTTCAAGGGCGCCTTTGATTGTTTTGCGCATTCTAGCGCCCTCAAAATTATCGTTTTTTGAACTAGGTTGAAAATAAACTAGTGTTTTCATTTTTATTCTTCGGTTACTTCACTATTTTCCGTGGCAACTTCTTCGCCTTCTTCAAGTGGCACGTCATCGCTTTCTTCTTCAAATGGAACAATAGCGATGGATGAGACTTTTTGTCTACCTTCAAGATTAATAATCTTGACACCTTGAGTATTACGTGAAGATTGTCTCACTTCTGATAAGTGTGTTCTAATAACGATACCATAGTTAGTAATAACCATTAAGTCGTCATCAGCAGAAACGCTTCTAACAGCCACGATCTTACCAACTTTATCAGTGGATTTAAGGGTGCTAACACCTTTAGCGCCACGTTTGGTAATACGATATTCAGAGTAATTGGTCATCTTACCAAAGCCTTTATCAGTCACAACTAAGACTAATTCGCCTTCGTATTCAGCGGTAACACCAACTGCTTCAGCGCCTTCGTTTAAATCAATACCGATAACACCAGATGCTGTTCTACCCATTGGTCTAACTTCAGTCACTGGGAAGTTAACCATCTTGCCTTCGCTAGAAGCGATACCAACAATTGTATCAACAAAGTAGCTACCAATATCTTCTTGTTTTGGATCTTTGACTAAGTCGAATTTAGCAACACCATCTTCGCCCATGGTCATTGTGTAGTAATTTCTTTCTGGATCAATGACACCATTAGCGATGGATTTTTCTTGAATTTCTTTGACAGCTAATAAGTTATCATCTTCTCTTAAAGTGATAGCGATCTTACCATTTTGTCTAATAGATTCATATTCAGTAATCGGTGTTCTCTTAACAATACCTTTCTTGGTGAAGAACATTAAATATCTATAATCGTAATATTTATTAACCGCGATGATGGATTTAACATTTTCGCCTTTTTCAATATTGATTAAGTTAATGATTGGGATACCTTTACCAGTTCTTTGATATTCTGGGATTTGATAGCCACGGATACGATAAACTTTACCTAAATCTGTAAAGAATAAGAGGTCTGTGTGTGTTTCTGTATACACCATTAAGTCGACAACATCGTTTTCGTTTAAGGATGTACCACGTACTCCACGACCACCTCTATGTTGCGCTTTGAAATCATCAACGCTTAAGCGTTTAACATAACCACCTCTAGATAAAGTAACAACGATATCTTCTTGTGGAATTAAGTCTTCATCATCGATGTTCGCAGCAACGTTAGAGATTTCAGTTCTTCTTGGATCACCAAATTTAGCTTTGATTTCCTCTAATTCTTTAATAACGACTTCGATTTCGTTTTCTCTAGAAGAAAGGATTCTCTTATATTCAGCGATGTTAGCTTCTAATTGTTCTCTTTCAGCGATTAACTTATCGGTTTCAATACCAGTAAGTCTACGTAATGTCATTGCTAAGATAGCGTTAACTTGTGGTTCGCTGAATTCATATTTTTCCATTAAAGTCTTCATCGCTTCTTCTGGAGTCTTGCTTTCTTTAATGATATCTACGATATCATCAATGTTATCATGACATTTGATTAAGCCGATGACGATGTGGTCACGAGCTTCATCTTTATCTAATAAGAATTTGGTTCTTCTTTCGATAACGGAAACTTGGAAGTCTAAATAGTTTTGTAATAAGACTGGTAAAGAACATACTTTTGGAGCGTTGTCCACTAAGCAGAGGTTGATAATACCAAAGCTCACTTGTAAGTTGGTGAGTTTATATAATTGGTTCAAAAGGACTTCTGGAATAGCGTCTCTTTTGACTTCAATGACTACACGTATGCCGTCTTTGTTAGATTCATCGCGGATATCGGAAATACCTTCAATGACTTTTTCACGGACTAAGTTAGCCATGTTTTCAATCATGTTGGCTTTATTGATACCATATGGGATTTCATCCACGACGATACGTTTTAAACCATGTTCACCACGTTCTTCAATATGACATTTACTTCTAATAGCAATGCTACCAGTACCGGTTTCATATGCTTCGCGTATACCACTTCTGCCTAAGATAATAGCACCTGTTGGAAAGTCAGGACCTTTAATGTATTCCATCAACTCATCAACAGTGATTTCAGGGTTACGTGCGATAGCAATAACACCATCAATAACTTCACCTAAGTTGTGTGGTGGGATGTTAGTGGCCATACCAACAGCGATACCACTAGAACCATTGACTAATAAGTTTGGAATTCTAGAAGGTAAAACAGTTGGTTCTTGGTCAACACCATCGTAGTTATCCATGAAATCAACGACATCACAGTTAATATCACGGACCATTTCTAATGCTAATTTAGCCATACGAGCTTCGGTATAACGGTAAGCCGCTGGTTCATCGCCATCGACAGAACCGAAGTTACCATGACCTTCAACTAACATATATCTCATCGCAAATGGTTGGGCTAATCTAGCTAAAGCGCCATAGATTGCGGAGTCACCATGAGGGTGATATTTACCCATAACGTCACCGACGATACGAGCGCACTTTTTAAATGGTTTATCAGGTGTATTACCTGTTTCAGACATAGAATAAACAATTCTTCTATGAACTGGTTTCATACCATCTCTAACATCAGGGATAGCACGAGCGACAATAACACTCATCGCATAATCAAGGAAGGATTCTTTAACAAGTGGAACGGTATCAACATCTGTTAAACCAGCGACAATACCTGCTTCAAGTTCTTGTTCTTCTTCTGGAGAAACTTCAACTTCTTCTTCGTCGACTGTTTCTTCCTCTAAGACTTTATTTTCTTCATCTAATAACATAACGAGAACTCCTTTCCTTAAATATCAAGATTCTTCACGAACTTCGCGTTAGCGTGAATGAATTCTTTACGTGGGTCAACATTATCACCCATCAAATCTGTAAAGATTTGTTCAGCGGCAATCGCATCGTTAAGAGTCACTCTAATCATCTTACGATTGCTTGGGTCCATAGTGGTTTCCCATAATTGTTCAGCATCCATTTCACCAAGACCTTTATATCTTTGGAATGGATAACCTGGTTTTAATTTTAATTTTTGTTTGATTGTATCTAATTGATCGTCATTGTAGGCGTAATATTGCTTACCATGATATTCAACTTTATATAAAGGAGGTTGAGCGATATATACGTAGCCTTCGGTAATTAAAGGACGCATAAATCTATAGAAGAATGTTAATAATAAGATACGGATATGACTACCATCGACATCAGCATCGGTCATGATGACGATTTTGTGATATCTGATCTTGCTTGTATCGAATTCTGGATCAATGCCACCACCGATAGCAGTAATCATGTTACCGATTTCAGCGTTAGCAAAAATTCTCTTCGCTTGAGCCTTTTCAACATTAAGGATTTTACCACGAAGTGGTAGAATGGCTTGTGTTTCTCTGTTACGACCATTCTTTGCAGAACCACCAGCGGAATTACCTTCGACGATATATAATTCGCATTCTTCTGGTTTTTTGCTCGAGCAATCTGCTAACTTACCTGGAAGAGTAGTAAGATCAAGGTTGCCTTTACGTCTAATTTCTTCTCTCGCTTTTCTCGCTGCTAAACGGGCATTAGCCGCATTAACAATTTTCTCCATGATTGTTCTAGCAAGCTTAGGATCTTCAAGGAAGAATCTATTTAATTGATCACCAACAATTTGGGAAACAATTTTACGAACTTCAGAGTTACCTAATTTCGTCTTTGTTTGACCTTCAAATTGTGGGTTTGGGTGCTTAACGGAAATAACACATGTTAAACCTTCGGTAATATCATCATATGTTAAGTCATCTTCGCCTTCTTTTAAGAATTTGTATTCTCTTGCGTAGTTGTTGACGACCCTTCTCATTGCATCTCTAAAACCTGTTTCATGCATACCGCCTTCATGGGTATGAACATTGTTACAGAAAGAGAAGATGTTTGATGAGTAGCCATCATCATATTGCATAGCGATTTCTGCATACACGTGTGCCTCGTTTCCACTCGCAAGTGTAATTGGAGCAGTACCTTCACAGTAGATGACGTCATCGAATAATTTGGTCTTATGATTGTTGATGAATAAAACGTATTCTTTGATACCACCTTTGTAGCAGAATTCTTCGTGTACTAATTCTGGTTCTCTCGCGTCTTCGACAATGATTTTGATGCCTCTATTTAAGTAGGCAACTTGTCTCATTCTATCGCGGATAATTGTGTAATCGTAAACTGTTGTATCAGTAAAGATTGTCGCATCTGGTTTAAATGTAACTTTGGTACCATTCTTTTCTGGATCACAGGTTCCGATTTTCTTTAAGTGTTCAGTAATCTTGCCACCGTTTTGGAATTTGATGTAGTAGATACCACCGTCTTTATGAACGGTAACTTCACACCATTCTGATAAAGCGTTAACAACTGATGCACCAACACCATGTAAACCACCGGAAACTTTGTAACCGCCACCTTCACCGAATTTACCACCAGCGTGTAAAACTGTATAAACAGTTTCAACACCGGATAAACCGGATTTCTTAACCACGTCAACTGGGATACCACGACCATTATCAATAACGGTGATAGTATCTCCTGGGTTAATTGTGACTTTAACTTCTGTACAGTAGCCAGCTAAGGCTTCGTCAATAGCGTTATCAACAATTTCCCATACGAGGTGGTGGAGACCAGCGCTGGATGTAGTACCGATATACATACCAGGTCTTTTTCTCACTGCTTCAAGCCCTTCTAAGACTTGAATGTTTTCTGCGTCGTATTTAGCGTCCGCTTTTTCGAGTTGAACTTCTTCTTCATTCATCTCGGAAACATTAACTTCAGGAACTGGAGCGGTTTCTGGAGTTTTTGTCTCTTCTACGACTTCTTTCTTTTCTTCTTCCATTAGAAGACCTCCTTTGTCTTTTTGTTTATTTGTAAGTGGTTACAATTAGGGATATCTAATTTGGTCCCTGTAATAAACACTTGGTTGAACTTTCTTAAGAAGTTGATTAACTTCTCTTGGTGATTGTGATCAAGCTCACTCATAACGTCATCTAGCACAATTATTGGCTTTTTGTCCTTGTCATCAATTAAGAAGTAAGGGCTTAACTTAAGTGCTAGGGCGGCAATTCTGTTTTCTCCTTGACTGCCGAACGTGGCAATATCGCGTCCATTTAGGCTGATAGAGATATCTTCTCGATGAATGCCGATACTTGTTTGCTTATGCTTGAAATCGCTTTCCTCAACGCGTTTGAATGCCTTTTTAGCGTTTTCGATGTAATTGGCATCATAGGCAACAAATGGATAATACTTTAATTCAAATGTGCCTTTATCACCCGTGAGCGCGCGCGTTATTTTATTAAGGATATCGTTGATATCCTTGACGTACATTTGTCGATAAGAGATAATCGAACCCGATAATTTGACTAATAATTCAGTCGTCACATCAAGTAGTGTTTGATTGATAGAATCCGCTTTTAATAAATCATTTCTTTCTTTGAGCACTTTTTCATATCTAGTAATGTAATCTAGATAAACAGTGCTTTTCTTAGATATAGATATATCTAAAAAGTTTCTTCTATCCTTAGGCGGACCGCTAAACAGCATGACATCCTTAGGCTGAAACAAAATGACATTAACGCATTTTGAAAGTTCTGATAATTTAGCGATGTTCTTACCATTAATTGTTATCGCCTTGCCATTCTTAGTGATAACAATCTTGATTTTTCTAGTTATCTCTCCTTCGACTATAACTGCATCAATTTCCGCTCGATCCTGATTTTTCTTAATCAAATCATCATCTTCGCTAGTTCTGAAACTCCTGGCTAACGATAGATAATAGATAGCTTCTACAATATTTGTCTTGCCGACAGCATTATCACCAGTTAAAACATTGAGATGATCAGAAAAATCAAATGATAGGGATTGATGATTTCTGAAGTTTTTAAGTCCAATTCTCTTAATCTGCATATTAGTCGATTAGGAATAATTGCCCTTGAACTTGAACTCTATCGCCGTGATACAGCTTTCTACCACGACGGTTATCTTCTTCATCATTCACAAGAACAACATTTTCGCTTAAGAAATATTTCGCTTGGCCACCAGTATCGATGATTCCAGCGATTTTTAAGAGCACACCTAAGGTAATATACTCTTCATCTTTTCTTAGTTTGATGTTCTTTTGGACCACAAAAAACTCCTGTAAGACTATTATACATTATATAAATAAAAAAGGGAATTAAATATTCCCTTAATTAACTATATTTTTAAAATAGTGTTCTTTGGTCTAATAAGTGCGCACTGGGGTGACAATTTGGACGATGGAATCATCTGAGGCGTTTTCAACCACAAATGGCTTCATTTCGCCTACAAACGCAAAGGTCACATCAGCACATCCGAGTGCTTTAACCGCTGCGATAACAAATTCACTGTTGAATGAAACTTTTAAATTTTGGCCAACATATCTAAATGTGTCGATTTTTTCAACAGCAGAACCAACTTGACTTGATTTAGCAGAAATTTCTACACCGTCTTCACTCATAGATAAGTCAACAACGTTTTCTCTATCGATTGATAAAATGTTAGCTCTTTCGATAGCTTTCATTAAATCGTTAGCGTTGACTTCTAACGAATAGTTTGTGATCTTTGGAACAATGTTCTTGGTATTTGGATAATCACCAGCTATTAATCTTGTTGCCACGATGGTTGTACCAATGGTAAATAGTGCTTTTTTATCGCTAAAAGCGATATCGAGCGAATCTTTGCCTTCTAGTAAATGGCTAACTTCTACCATCATTTTAGCTGGGATATTGGCTAAAAATTCAACTTCTTGAGGAATATTTAAAGTCTTTCTAGCCATGCGTGCAGAGTCTGTAGCAGTAGCGGTGAGGATACCATCTCTTGCTTCGAGATTTAAAGCGGTAAGGATAGGACGTTGCTCTTTTAAAGATGCCGCAAAAGCTGTCTGATTGACTAATGTATTGAAATCATTTGTCGTCATATTCAATTGAACGCCAGAAGCTTCTAAATCAAGATCTGGGTATTCATCTGGTTTTACGCAATTTAAACGATATTCAGAACGATTGTTACTGATTGTAGCAATAGTGGAATCGATAACATCTAATGTAATTTCATCAGAATCCATCTTTCTAGCAATATCTGTGATTAATTTTGCTTTGATAAGAGTGGATCCTTCTTTGTAATTTCTAATAATATCTTCTTCGCCTAATTTGTAAGGAACTTGAGTTTTAATTGAAATATCAAGATTGGAACCTGTGATAAATAAGCCTCTATCGGTTAAGTCTAATCTTAAATTTTCTAACACAGGCATCGCTATTTTACTAGATACTGCTCTATTAGCGATATTCAAGCCCTTTAAAAATTCTTCACGTTTGATAGTAAATCTCATATAAAGTTCCTTTCTATTTTTATTATATTATTATATAAATAATAATTATTAAGTCTGTGGATATTGTGGAAAACTCAATCTCCAATAATTGATTTAATTTTACCACAAATCAGTTAATAATTTCCATTTTTTATTAAAATAAAATTAATTGGATTTGATACCCTTTTGTAAGTTATCAATAACAGCCTTTAAACTCTCGTCAGTTTTCAACATTTCTTCCACTTTTGAGATGCCGTTCATAACAGTGGTGTGGTCACGTCCACCAAACATATCTCCAATTTTAGTAAGTGGGACATCTATATTAATCCTAATTAAATACATCGCGACGTGTCTTGCGAGAGCTATTTGACCAGTTCTTGTTTTACCAACTAATTGACCTGGGGCTAAGTTATAATAGTCAGAAACTATATTAATGATTTTTTGTTCTGACAATTGAGCAGCTCCGTTTTTGATGTTGGTAATATTAGAAACAGCCTCGATAGCAACGTCCAAGTCAATCTTCTCAACCTGCTTGATTTCAGACACATAGAAAATTAACCTATTAAACTTACCTTCAAGTTCACGGACATTGTCGCTAAATTTATCGGCGTAAAAATGCAAAACCGCTGGATCAAAATTGCTAATATCTAAACCAGCATTTTCGATTTGTTTTTCCAAGATTTTAACACATGTAGCTTGGTCTGGGTTGTTGATATTTACGGTAAGGCCCTGGCTAAATCTAGTTACAAGACGATCTTCTAAGCCCTTCAATTCTGTTGGCTGTCTATCCGATGTAATGACTACCTGTTTATTGTTATTAATCATCTTTTGATAGATGTAGAAAAACATCTCTTCTGTTTTAACCTTATTTTGCAAGAATTGAACATCATCAAGCAATAAGACATCGATGGATGAAAAGAAGTCTTTTAATGTTTCAGATTCTTTTTCACCTTTGACATATTTAACATATTCATCAACAAAATCGTTGGCGTCGATATATAGAATTTTCGCTTTTGGGTTTCTAGCTTGAATCTTGTTTCCGATAGCATGGAGCAAATGAGTTTTGCCTAAACCAGAATTGGAATAAATAAACAAAGGATTAAAAGCTTGCCCTGGGTTTTTAGCCACAACGCTTGCTGCCTTATATGCTTCAATATTAAAAGCACCTTCCACAAATGAATCGAAAGTAAGATTTGTATCTAATTTTGCATCTTTGAAAAATGATGGTTCACTTTCTTCTTTTTGTGAAAACAAATTTTTAGTATTGCTTTTAGCAATACTATCTTGTTGAACAAATACTAAATCATAATTGTTGTCTGTGACTTCACTGAGAGAATCTTTAATGATGTCGACATATCTGGATGATAACAATCTTTCAGCTGTAGCGCTTCCCACCACAACAGTTGCGGTATTACCTTTAATATCTTGAATATAAGAATTAGCAAAGAAAGAGTCAAAAATGGCTCTTTCGCCAAGTTTTTTATCTATTACTTTTAATGTTTGTTGCCATATTCTAGCAATTTCTGATATTGAGTTATTCATAACAATCACCTTTTTGTGTGAATGTATTATAGAATAATTCACATTTGTTTGGTATGTGATTTTGAGGAAAAAATAGTTTTCCACAGTGGTATCGTAGTGGTTTTTTACTTAAGGCAGTTTTCCACTTTTCCACATTGATAAAATTGTGGATAATTTTTCCACTTTTCCACACCGTGTGGATATGTGGATTACTACCAACGATTGGTCACCATCTCAGCGAAACCGAGCAAGTTTTCGAGTTTGTATTCTTTTCCTTCTGCAAAAATTGATCCGCTGAAATAACCAAACACTTGATGTTGTTTGCTTTGTATTATTAACGCGTTTGTGTTCGCGTACCTGTCAATTATAGGAATAAAGGTGAGATTGATGTCGCCTTTCTGACTAGTAAATGTCCATTTAGACATAAAGTCTAATTGACCTTTATCGTTTTTAGGAATATTGAAGGCAACATCTTCTAATTTATAAGCTTCTTTGTCGTAGAAAAACATGTTTTCACTAGCAGCACTTGTGTCACCAAATCCATAACCAAGATTAAATCCAATATTGTGACCTTGATAAACAGCGTTCAAACTTGACCAATACCAGGTGTTCTTATACGTCCAAACTCCACGTCCCCAGTCAAGCACTCCAAGAGCGGTGCTTTTCATCTCGTAATGGAGGCCACCAAAATCAAAATATCCACTCGCTTTTAAGAGGTTGATTTTTTGATTGTAATAGAAGTGTTTTTTCTTCTTGAATGGTGTAGCGATAACCATTGATTTGTCTAAAGTTTTTTCTAAAAGAAAATCACAATTAAAATCTTTTCCTTTAGCGACATTTTTCATCGAACAAATAATGTGCCTTTTTCCGTCCTTATTTTCAAATAACATGTCGAAGTTTTTATTCTTGATTTTTGCATCTCCATTTTTGGAAGAAGAAGGTAAACCAACTTTACCATTTGTGAACCACACAATATATGATTTTGTGTTCTCTTTCTTAGCTTTGAAATCTAACACAGAAATAGAGGCCATGCCCATGTATGAATTATCATCGATAGTTAAGGCAATCCCGTATTCATCATCAGAGATAAAATAATAGTCCCATTCCTTAATTCGGCTTTTAGCTGCTTTGATGTCATCCCTACGATATTCTTTAACTAGGCCAAAAGCGTACCCAGCTTCGTTTAAATTGCCTTTTTCGTCAAGCAAAAGACCTTCTGATAATTTGTGTTCCATATAATACCTCTATTAATCATATTATATCGTTTCAAATAGGAAATTTAGTCTGCTTTTATGAGCGAAAAACCACATTTTGTTGACATTTATTAATAAATGCTATTAAACTTATCTCGCTATGTTATAGGAGGTTTCTTTTATGAAAAGAACATATCAACCAAGTAAAATTAAACATCAACACAAAGCTGGATTCCGTGCTCGTATGAAATCCGCAAATGGTCGTCGCGTTCTTGCTCGTCGTAGAGCTAAAGGTAGAAAAAAATTAGCCGATTAATTAGAGGCAATCTATGAAAATTGTTAATCGCATTAAGGCAAATGATGACTTTGCCACAACGATTAAAAAAGGCAGAACTCAGCGTGACCAATCGTACGTCATCCATTACTGTACCAATTCATTAAACTATACGAGAGTTGGTATATCTGTTTCTTCTAAACTTGGAAACGCTGTTGTTCGCAATCACATCAAAAGACAAATTAGATCAATGTGTGATGAACTCATTGATTATAATCAATCACTTGATATTGTTATCGTTGCTAAACAAGGCTTCTTAAATAATTCGTATGACGATAACAAACAGTCTTTAACTAAATTATTAAAATTTTGTAGATAGGAATTACTAAATGAAAAAAAGAACAAAACTTACCATTGCAGGTATTTCAATTCTTGCCGGTGCGATTCTTTTAAGTGGATGTACCGCATCATTTTGTTCTGTTGAGGATAGGGCACATATTTTATATGCCTATGATTATGGCGTTAGTGACTACTATGATCACGATGTGTCCGATGCTGAAACTGGCGTAATCGCACACGAAGTATTTGCAGGTAACACTAATGTTTATTATGTCGTAAACCGTCCAACCAACACTGGTAGTGGTATTGGTAAAACTGACAAAGATGCATTAACCGCTAATATTCCAATTCCATCAGATAATTACTATGTAAAGATGGACCAATTAGTGCTTGTTACCGCATTAAAATGCGCCAATGCAGATGTAGATTTGAGTACCGTAACTTATAGTGAAGTGCTTAATGCACTAGACCAGTTTGGTCATTTGAAATTTTTAGGTAATAAAAACTGGGAAACATGGGATAACATCAATGACCGCCTTGCTCAAATGACAAAAGATCCTACTAACGGAATTACCATGGATGATTTACCAACGAATGACTATGTGAAACTTTATAAAAAAGATATGAATAGTCTTGTTGCAGGATTTCGTTCTTGTATCGCTATTAGCGATAACGATTATGGTTATTATGGTTACGCAAATGGCGCTCAATGGCGTAAGAGCGACATCATTGGAGCTGATAAACACGGCAAAACTTCAGTTGCTATCGAAGCGAAGAACTGGGGTTATGCTTGGAAGAAAGGCTTCTTCGAGGGCTTATTAGTCTTCCCAATCGCTTGGTTAACAGAAACATTTGTTACTGGTTTTAAGGGTGCTAATATGGCGCCTGGTCTCGCTCAACTGTTAGCGATTTTCGCTATTACATTTATCGTGAGATCTTTGATGCTTGTTGTCACATTGAAACAAACAACCAGCAACGCCAAAATGACAGCGTTACAACCAGAAATTACTAAGATTCAAAACAAATATCCAAACGCTAATACAAATAACTATGAAAAGCAGCAAATGGCTGCTGAGATGAATAAACTTTATAAGAAAAACAAGATTAATCCTCTTGGTACATTACTTGTAATGATTGTTCAATTCCCAGTATTCATTTGCGTATGGGGCGCATTACAAGGATGTGCGAGCTTATCATCAGACGCGTTCTTAAATTTACATTTATCCGATTCAATTAACACCGTCTTATTCAATGGTGCAAACTGGACTGCTGATGGTGGCTTTAGTGCTTTCACTGCTTTGGTTTTATTCTTATTAATGGCTGCTGCTCAAGTTGTTTCTATGCTCTTGCCTCAATTCATCCAAAAGATGAAACGTAAGAAAGTTGCTTCTTTAGGAAAAAATCCTGCTCAAAATGATCAACAAAGCAAGATGAAAATGTTCACTTACATTATGATGGCCATGATTATTTTCATGGGCTTCACACTCCCAAGCGCGATGGGTGTTTATTGGTTTGTCGGTGCTTTATTCTCAATCGTACAAACCCTCATTATTGAATTAATCAATAATCGTAAAAGTAAAAAGAAAGGAAGATAATTGATACATGAAATCATATACTGGAAAAACAGTCGAAGAAGCTTTGCAAAACGCTGCAAGCGAAACTGGTATCGCTGTTGATGAATTAATTTATATTGTTTCCGATAAAAGAAAAGGTCTTTTTTCAAAAAAGATTGTTGTTGAAGTTTTCGATTTAGCGGATGTTATTAGATTTGCTGAAGATTATTTATTAAGTGTTACTGATGCTTTAGAAATTGAAAGCACCGTTAATACAAAATTAGATGATCAAGTCATTCGTATTACCATCGATTCAACACATAACCCAATTTTAATCGGAAGAAACGGTAAAACATTACAAGCTCTTAACGAGCTAGTAAAACTTGCTGTAAGCAACCATTTCCATAAGAGATTTAGAATTTTGCTTGATATCAACGGTTATAAAGACAGCAAGTATTCACGCTTAGTGCGTATGGCGCGTAGACTTGGCCACGATGTGCAAAAAACTAAAACAACTTACACATTTGATCCAATGCCAGCCGACGAAAGAAGAGCAATTCATAACGCTCTTAATAACATGCCTAACGTCCGCACCGAATCAATCGGTGAAGGCGCACAAAGACAAGTGCAAATCATTTACGTCGAATAAAAGACACCCTTTGGGTGTTTTTTAGAAATAACACTATGTTTGAAACAATTGTTGCTTTAGCTACAGCCCCAATTAAATCCGCTCTAGGAATCGTTAGATTATCTGGCGATGATGTTTTCGAAGTTGTCAGCAAATGTTTCTCCAAAGACCTGAGATCAATTAAAGAAAGAACCATCTTATATGGCTCCATTAGCAATGATGATGAAAAAATAGATGATGTTGTATTGTTGGCTTATAAAGGCCCAAAATCATTTACAGGTGAAGATTCTGTTGAAATTATATGTCATGGTTCACCGCTTGTTTGTAAGCAGATAATCGAGACGTGCATTAAATCTGGCGCTAGAATGGCAACGAATGGTGAATTCTCATCACGTGCCTTTATGCACAACAAAATTGACTTGGTGCAAGCTGAGGCAATAAACGATGTTGTTAATTCTACAACCAAGGAAGCTAAGAGATTAAATCTCCTTTCTTTAGACGGCAAAACAAGCGACCTAATCAGACCAATCAAAACAAGAATTGCTGATATTCTATCTTTGATAGAAGTTAATATTGATTATCCAGAATATGAAGACATCGAAGTCGCTAATAAAGATAAGATCGTTTCGATAGTAGATGAACTTATTCCTCAAATTGACTCTCTTCTTGATGATGGCCAAAAAGCGAAAATTATCAATGAAGGTGTTAAAGTGGCTTTGGTGGGGAAACCTAATGTCGGTAAATCATCTTTACTCAACGCCATTTTAGGAGAGGATAGGGCCATTGTTACCGATATTGCCGGAACTACACGTGATGTTGTTGAAGGTCACGCCAACATTGACGGTGTGGTATTACACTTGTTTGATACCGCAGGTATCAGAGACTCTGAAGACAAAATAGAATCTATTGGAATTGAAAGATCGAAAAAGACCATTAAAGAAGCTGATATTGTTGTTGTGGTATTAGATAGTTCTAAAGATTTGGATGAAGAAGATAAGCAGATTTTAGAATATACTAAAGAATACAATCCTATTATTGTTTACAATAAAGATGATGATTGCAAACAAGATAACAAATTATCCATTTCTGCTTTAAACAACCAAATTGAGCCGCTTATTAAAGCGATCAAGGAAAGAATAGGGCTTGATGAAAAAGCCTTCTCTAAACCGGCTTTAAATAATGCTAGACAATTGGGATTACTTAGCAAAGCTAAAGAATCATTATTAGCAGCAAAAGAAGATGCTTTAAATGATTTAACTGTTGATTTGATTTCTACATCGCTTTTTGATGCATATACATCTATTCTTGAAATATTAGGCGAGGCCAATCAATTAGACCTTTCTAAAGAGATTTTTTCTCGCTTCTGTGTGGGCAAATAATGAAGATAATTGATACCCATTGTCACTTAAATGATGATAATCTCCTCAAAGATTTAGATGGAGTTATTTCTCGTGCTCAAAAAGTCGGAGTAGAAAAAATGATAGTCATAGGCTGGGATAAGGCTAGTTCAGAATTGGCTATCAAACTGGCTGATCAATACGATTTTATATATGCTGTCATAGGTTTTCATCCTGAGAATATCTTTGATATTGATGATGATATCTTGTATGATACTTTGAATTTATATAAGCACCCTAAAGTTGTAGGTATCGGTGAAATTGGTTTGGATTATCATTGGACAAAAGAACCAGAAAAGCGCGAACTTCAAAAACTTTACTTTGTAAAACAAATTGAATTTGCTAATAAAGTAGGATTACCAATTTCAATTCATAGCAGAGAAGCCTTTAATGACACTCTTGAAATACTCAAAGAACATAGACCGCTTCATGGTGGGGTAATGCATTGTTACTCTGGGAGTGTCGAAGGATTGAATGAAATTTTTAACCTCGGATTGTATATTGGTCTTGACGGTCCTGTGACCTTTACAAATTCTAAAACCCCAAAGGAAGTTGCGGCTGAAGTGCCACTTGATAAATTGGTAGTTGAAACTGATTGCCCTTATCTTTCCCCACATCCTTTAAGAGGCACTGTTAATGAGCCTGCAAACATATCATTAATAATTGATGAAATTGCTAGAATTAGAGATATGTCAAAAAAGCATCTACTCGATGTTTTATATCAAAACTCCTGCAAGCTATTTAATTTATGAAAATCTATTTAGATGGAATATTGGTGGTTGAAGGAAAAGAAGATTCTTCCTATCTTTCAAATTACATCGCCTCAGAAATTGTGGTAACAAACGGTTTTGATATTCCGAAAGACACAATTACTTATTTAAAAGATAAAAGAGCAATTGTGCTTACTGATCCAGATGATGCCGGAATAAAAATAAGACAAAGACTTAATGAATTGTTACCAAATTGTGTTAATGCTGAAGTTGATATAAAAAAATGCATTAGAAATAATAAAAACGGAGTTGCTGAATGCGATATCGATGAAATATTAACAAAGTTAAAACCATTTATCGTTGATAATAGAGTTTTAAAATCTGATATTACAATAAATGATTTATATATATTAGGATTAATGGATAACAAGGCTCTCAGAGACGATGTATGCCAAAAATTAAAATTGGGAAAATGCAACGCTAAAACCATGTATAAAAGGTTGCTTAATAATAACATCAAATTAGAGCAGCTTTATGAGATAATAAAGTAAACATAATGGAAATCAATAGATCTAATATTTTTGAAATAGTTAATAAAGCAGACCTAAAACCTGATAAGGATTATGGCCAAAACTTTTTAGTGGAACCACAAATTTCAGAAAAGATTGTGGATGCATTAGATTTAAAAGAAAGCGACACAGTTATAGAAGTAGGTCCAGGACTTGGCTCTTTAACACACTTTTTATCTTTGAAAAAATGCGATGTAACCGCAATCGATATAGATAAAAGAATGATTGATTTTTTGAATATAGTTTATCAAAATTCTAATGTAAAAATTGTCGAAAACGATATTAGAAAATTCGATATTTCAAAATGTTCAAAAGTGATTGGTAATTTACCCTACAACATTACAACAGAAACAATACAATATTTTTTACAAAACGCCAAAAACGCCAAAAGAATGGTGTTCATGATTCAAAGTGAAACATTCGCCCATTTTGCAGATACAAAAGGAAAAGAATATGGCCCAACTTCTGTTTTAATACATTTATTGGGCAATATTGAAAAATTGTTTGTTGTTAAAGCAGGATCTTTCTATCCCGTCCCTAAATGCAATTCGACTGTTTTTGCTATAAATATTGATACACGTGTCGACTATTTTTCAGCCATAAATGCTTTTAAAGTGGCCAAACAATTATTTATAAATCGTCGCAAAACAATCCTTAACAATCTTGTGAATTATTTAAAAAATAAAGATTTAGCCAATAAACTTTGTATAGATTTAAACATCAATCCTTTGTCACGGCCAGAACAGTTATCGCCTGAAATTTATTTTTCCATCTCAGAATATCTTTCCAACAAACAATAAAACCGGTCTTAAAATTTATTTTAATATGCGGTATCATAGTAAGTGCCCTATGAAAAGTTTACATGTTCGTAGTTTTGCCAAAATCAATATTAGTTTAAACATTACCAAAAAAAGAGATGATGGTTTTCACGAACTAGATTCAGTCATGTTGCCAATTGCATTACATGATTCTTTGGTAATATCTAAATTAAGTAATGCGACCGATAATTTCGTGACAGTTGATGATTTTTCGATTGGCACATTTAGTTATAATTTAGCAACGTTTGCAATTGAGAGGTTGCAAAGCAAATATCGTTTCAAAGACAAGTTCAGAATTTTAATTCATAAGGTTATCCCAATCCAAGCTGGTCTTGGAGGCGGATCTTCTAATGCCGCTTGCACCTTGAAAGCAGTTAACGCAATGCTCAAACTCGGTGCTAGTGATGAAGAATTAATTGAACTATCAAAAACTCTCGGTTGTGACATACCATTTTTTATCAAATGCAAACCCGCTAGAGTGCAAGGTGTTGGTGAAATATTGAATCCAATTACTGTAAAAAATAACTACTACGTGCTATTAGTTAAACCAGAAATCGGTTGCTCAACTAGAGAAGTTTATAGCATCTCAGATAGTATGGATCTTAAGGTTACCAATATCGATAATGTTGTCAAAGCTTTAGAAAACGGCGATGACGAATTGCTTGAAGCCAACATCTCAAACGCCTTACAAGAACCCGCTATTAAATTGGTGCCTGCCATTCAAGCAATTATTGACGAATTACATTCAGAAGGTTTGAAAATGGTGCAAGTAACAGGATCTGGTTCTGCTGTTTTTGCTTTAAGTACTGATAAACAACTCTTAAAAAGAGTTTTCAAAAAGCTTGAAGATAAATATCAAGTTGAATTAACTAAAGTTATGAAATAAGGAGACTACTATGGATAAGTATGTTGTAATTTTGGCCGCTGGTAAAGGTACCGGAATGAATTCTCGCGATCCTGAGCATTCAAAAGTATCATACCCAATTTTAGGTAAGCCAATCATTAACTATGTTGTTGATGCTGTTAAGCCATTAGACCCAAAACAAATTGTTACTGTTGTTGGCTTTGGTGGCGAATTAACTGCTAAACTCGTCGAAGGAGAATCAGACATTGTCTGGCAAAAGAGACTGCTTGGTACTGGTCATGCTGTTTTGCAGGCAAAACCATTCTTAGAAGGAAAGCCAGGACAAACATTAGTTATTTACGGTGATACACCATTAGTAGAAACCGAGACACTTCGTTCAATTTTCCACATTCACGAAAAGAATAGATATGATATGACCGTTGTTTCGGCGGTTTTAGAAAACCCAAAGGGATATGGGCGTATACTTCGTGAAGAAAAGAGCAACCGCATTTTAGCAATTAGAGAAGAAAGCGATTGCACATTTAGTGAATATGAAATCAACGAAGTCAATACTGGCATTTGTATTATCGATAACGAATTGTTGTTTAAATACATTGAAAGATTGTCCGTTGATAATAACCGCCACTTATTCTATTTATCAGAATTGGTTCAATTATTGATTAGCGATAATTACCATGTCGGTGTCTTTGTTGCTGAAGAAATGAAAGAAGTTTACTCCATCAACAATCGTATTCAATTAGCTTACGCCACAAAGATTATGCGCAAGAGAATCAATAACAATTTGATGCTTTCTGGCGTATCAATGGATCATAGTGGTTCAACATATATTTCGCCAGACGTTAAGATAGGTCAAGACACCATCATTCGCCCTAATACAACCATCCTTGGACACTCCGTTATCGGCGAAGCTTGTATCATTGGCCCTAACGTTGTTTTAAAGGATGTTGAAGTCGGAAATGACGCCGAAATCTTGTTTGCTGATTTGAGCGACATAAAAGTCGAAAACGGTGCAAAAGTCGGCCCATTTGTTGAAAAACACGGTAAATAATATGCAAATTGTCGAGTGTTTTGGTAAGAATGTTTTTGTAGGAAAACAAATGATCGGTTATATCGACCGTGAAGGCATTTTTATCAATCGTCAAAAGTTCGCTGACATTACTCCTGATGGTGTTATTTCCTATAACAATCAAAAGGTTGGTTATGTCGATGAAGACGGATATATCATGATTAAAGGTAAAGAAGTCGGATATATAGACACCAACAATAATTTTGTTTTTTATAACTTAAACATGTAGGTATTTTTATGATTGCAATTGGTATTGATATTGGTGGTATGTCCATTAAGGGCGCAGCAGTAGATTCTAATGGCAGGGTCTATGAAACCTTTTCTATGCCATGTGAAAAAGGTGAACCTGGCGAAATCACCATTCGTAAATTAGCGGAAATTGTTAAAGATTATATCTCTACCTTTGGATTAGAAGATAAAATCGTCGGCATCGGCATCGGCTGTCCGGGCACTTTAGATGTCAAAAACGGTGTTGTCGAATATTCAAATAATTTAGGCTGGAACAATCTTCCTATTGCCGCTTTAATGAATGAGGTTCTTTCATATCCAATTAGGCTAACTAATGATGCTAACGCAGCGGCGCTTGGTGAAGCCAAATATGGTGCTGGCGAAGAATATAACAATATCATTATGCTTACTTTAGGTACTGGCGTTGGCGGTGGCATTATCATCGATGGAAAACTCTACGAAGGCAACCTTGGCAAAGGCGGAGAACTTGGCCATACGGTCGTCCAAGTCGATGGTGAACAATGCACATGTGGACGCAAAGGTTGCTTAGAGGCGTACGCATCCGCAACTGCACTCATACGTGAAACAAAGAAAGCCATGTTCAATAACGAACAATCATTAATGTGGAACATTTGTCCAGATATTGACATGGTCGGTGGTAAGGTATCCTTTGAAGCCGCAAAGCAAGGTGACGAAGCCGCAATTGAAGTTTTAAATAATTACATCAAATATTTAGGTGAAGGCATTTTGAATTACTGCAACATCTTTAGACCAGAAGCAATTGTTCTTTCTGGTGGTGTTGCTAATGCTGGAGACTACTTATTTAGTAGACTCAACCAATATGTGAGAGATCGTAATTATGGATATAAAATGACACCTGAAGTCAAAATCTTACCCGCTGAGTTAGGGTATGATTCTGGCAAGATTGGTGCCGCAGCATTATTTTTTAAATAACAAGGAGAAAAAAATATGCAACTAGTTATTATGGCCGCAGGCATGGGTAGCCGCTTTGGTGGCCTCAAACAAATGGAACCAATGGATGATTATAACAACTTCCTCTTGGACTATTCCATCTATGATGCAAAACGCGCTGGATTTGATAGCGTCGTCTTCATCATTAAGAAAGATTTCTACGAAGATTTCAAAAACACAATCGGCAAAAGAGCGGAACGCATTATCAAAGTGGACTATGCTTTCCAAGATTTAAACGATTTACCAGAAGGATTTAAATGTCCTGAAGGTAGAGAAAAACCATGGGGCACCGCTCATGCGATTTACGCGGCACGTGACCTCATTAAAGAAGATTTCATTGTTATCAACGGTGACGATTTCTATGGCAAAGAAACATATGATGTCGCTTATCAATATCTCAAATCTTTACCAAAAGACGCCAAAGGCCAATATGCTATTGTGGCGTTTGAAGCTAAAAACACTATGACTGAAAATGGTGCGGTTAAAAGAGGTGTGGCCTTCGAAGATGAAAAAGGCTTTTTAACAAAGTTAATTGAATCAAGTATCTACGCCAAAGGCAATAAAGTTGTTTGCGAACCTTTGGATGGCGCACCAACTTTTGAAACCGAGCCTTCTCAATTAGTGTCGATGAATTTGTTCTGCTTTAACAAAGATCTTATTCCTGCTTTAAGAGATAAATTCCCTCTTTGGCTAAAGGAAAACATCAATGTCCCTAAATCAGAATTCTTAATCCCGACTGTTGTGGATGAACTCGTTCATGAAAATAAAGCATCCGTGCGTCTATTATCTACTCCATCAGTATGGTTTGGTGTCACCTACAAAGAAGATAAACCGGGAGTTGTTAAAGCCTTAAAAGAACTTGTTGATAAAGGTGTTTACAAACCAGGATTATATTAATCTAAAAAATTTATAATTTTTACTTTATAAAAGTTCCTGACAATCTTATGATTATTGCATAGGAACTTTTTTATTTATTTGAAAGTTCTAAAGGAATAGTTATTTCGTTCAACCATGCTGGAGGAAGAAATGAAAACACTAATCGTCTTATCTGCTATGCCTGGTAGTGGTAAATCTACTTGGGCTAAGAAATATCAAGAAGAGCATCCTCATACTCTGATTGTTTCGAGTGACGAAATTCGCTTTGAATTAACCGGTCAGTCGCAAGACTTTTCGAAACAAAAAGAAGTTTGGGAGCTTTTTTCTTTGAGAATTCACGAATACGCAAAAAAGTATGACGATGTAACTGTTATTCTTGATGCTCTTAACGATTTAAATAGTTTGAGAGAAAAATATGTCAAAGATAATCCTGAATTTGACCGCTATGAACTAGTGTTGTTCCCCAGAACACTTGAACAAATCCGTTTTTATAACAAACAAAGAAAAGAATGTTCGATTGTGCCAGACGATCAACTAGAAATCTTGGTTAATAAATTTGAGCAACCATCACCTGAGGCTATCAAATTATTTAATAAAATACACGAAGTTCATTGGTAAGGAGAATTTTATGAGTGGAAATGTCAGAGATCCAAATATGAAGCGCATTAATTCTAAAGAATTAGCAGATGCCTTTATCGCGGAACAAATAAAAGAAATTAAAGAACAAGTTGGAGACAAGAAGGTACTATTAGCTTTATCTGGTGGCGTCGATTCATCCGTTTGTGCAGCCTTATTAATTAAAGCTATTGGAAACAACTTAACATGTGTCCATGTCAACCATGGTTTGCTTAGAAAAGGCGAAAGTGAACAAGTCATCAAAGTGTTTCAAGAACAATTAGGCGCTAATTTGATTTATGTCGATGCCGTTGATGAATTTTTAGATAACTTAGCGGGTGTTGAAGACCCAGAACAAAAAAGAAAAATTATCGGAAAAATATTCATCGATGTCTTCAAAAGAGAAGCAAAGAAGCTAGATGGTATATCATTCTTGGGCCAAGGCACTATTTATCCTGACATTTTAGAAAGCCATGGCATTAAAGCTCACCACAATGTCGGTGGTCTCCCAGCAGAACTCGGCTTTGAACTCGTCGAACCAGTGAAATTATTATATAAAGATGAAGTTAGACAAGTTGGTGAAGCATTAGGATTACCACGTTCTATGGTTTATCGTCAACCGTTCCCAGGTCCAGGTTTAGGTGTGAGATGTGTTGGTGCGATTACACGTGATAGACTTGAAGCTGTTAGAGAAAGCGATGCTATTTTAAGAGATGAATTTGCTAAAGCGGGTTTAGATCAAAAAGTATGGCAATACTTCACCATCGTTCCACCAATTAAATCAACTGGTATCAAAGATGGTAAGAGGACATTTGAATGGCCAGTCGTTATCCGT
Source organism: Bacilli bacterium (assembly GCA_017442875.1). Taxonomy (GTDB): domain Bacteria; phylum Bacillota_I; class Bacilli_A; order RFN20; family CAG-826; genus RUG14515. The sequence continues at coordinate 133,456 of JAFSPN010000046.1, read as the reverse complement.
GCAATCAACAGCGTTGATGCTGTCACTGCTTCTATCGAAGAGATTCCATATGCTCTTTTAGAGGAAATAAGAGATAGAATATTAAATGAAGTTAAAGGCGTAAATCGTGTATTATATGATTTAAGCAATAAGCCAGTAGCCACCATTGAATGGGAATAGGAGGAAAGACTATGCGAGAGAATCGTGAAATTGTTTTATCCGAACAAGAAATCCAAGATATCTGTAATGATATCGGAGCGAAACTTTCTAAAGAACTAGAAAACGAAGAAAGAACTCCTCTGTTTTTAGGTGTCATGAAAGGTGCTCTTAACTTTATGTTTGATTTAATCAAGCGTATTGATAGACCAATCTATACCGATTTCATTCAAATCTCTTCCTATGCTGGTGTACAATCCACAGGAAAAATTAATCTTAAAAAAGATTTCGATATGGATATCAAAGACCGCACAGTCGTAGTGGTGGAAGATGTTGTGGATACAGGTATTTCTATGAAATATCTCATTGATCATTTAAACGATAACTATCAACCAAAAAGAATCATCATCTGCGCATTGTTTGATAAAGAATACGCGAGATGTGAAGATATCAAAATCGATTATGTTGGCAAACGCTTAAAAGAAAACTGCTTCTTAGTGGGATATGGATTGGACTATAACGAACTTGAAAGGAATGTTCCTTATGTTTTCATCGCCCAACCTGAAGACATCGATAGATGGAATGAGGAGATTCAAAAATAATGAAAAATTTGGAGCAACGCATTATCGAAGATGGTGTCGTCATTAATAATGATATTCTCAAAGTCGATTCTTTCATCAACCATCAAATAGACGTGGCTTTGGTTAGAGATATTGCCAAAGATATCACCAAAGAATTTGCCTCATTTGGAGTTAATAAAATATTAACCATTGAAACAAGTGGTATCGCTTTTGCTTACGCAGTAGCGGAAGAGATGGGAAATCTTCCATTGGTCTTTGCTAAAAAGAGCAAATCCGCAACTGTTGGCAATGATGTTTATACAGCTGAAGTAAAATCATTCACACGTAATATCGTTTCCAAGATTACAGTGGCTAATAAATATTTAAAACCAAGCGACACGGTATTGATTGTCGATGATTTTTTGGCCGAAGGAAATGCCTCTATTGGTTTGATTGATTTATGCAAACAAGCCGGCACAAAAGTAGTGGGCGTCGCTGTCGCTATTGAAAAAGGTTTCCAAGGTGGAAGAAATCGATTAGAAGCTTTGGGTCTTAAAGTGTATAGTGCTGCGGATGTGAAAGCATTCGTTGATAACAAACCAGTATTCTAATATGAAATATTTGAAGGTACTTCTTTTTGGCATCTTTGCTGGACTAGCTATCGGTCTAGGATCTTTAGCTTTTACCGTTGTCAGCGCTTATCTTACTGATGCGATGGGTTTATTTCTTGCGTCCGCTTTATTCTCTGTCGGCTTAATTCTTGTTTGTGTATTAGGATTACAGCTTTATACTGGCAAAATTGGCACTGTATTCGATGGAGAAGCCAAAAGAGATGTCATAAATAACGCAATCAACTTACCTATTATGCTTGTAGGGAATACCATTGGCGCGTTTGCCATTGGCATTGTTTGTCACTTCATTTTCATGAATGTGCCTGAAGTCGCTAATAGAATCGCGGCTATAGCGCAAGGCAAGATTGACTCCAACACAGTATTCATCCAAGGTATCTTATGTGGTGCGTTAGTGTATATTGCGGTATATTTCTATAAGAACTTACAGAACTATGGCATGAAGATTATTGGTATTATCACCGCAGTCACATTATTCGTTTATTGTGGTTTCCAACACTGCGTCGCTAATATGTTCTACTTCGGTATGGACTTCTCTTGGAAGCTTGAATATCTCTGGAACATCTTAATTGTGATATTAACCAATAGTATTGGCGCTCTTTTAGTTAGATGTATTGTCCATTTAGCGGCCATCTTAGCCTCCAAAAAAGAATAAGAGCATAAAATACTTAATAAAATTAAAAACGACCAGCAACGGCCGTTTTCTATTATCTTTATCTGTCTTCTCTAAAGTATGTGAGGCCTAAAGCAGACGGTGGCTGCGTCTCTTTCTTATTAAAGATTGAAATAGTAATTAAGACCAAGATAGTAATCAAATATGGAAGTGTGCTAACTAATGGACTGATAGCTTCGTTTTTGATGATATTGGAAAGTGGAGTTGGCAATTGATAGAAGAACGCGAAGACGAATGAACCAAATACCGCAAGACCAGTATTCCAAATTGAGAAGATAACTAAGGCCACAGCAATCCAGCCTAAACCTTCTAAGGAATATTCCATACTACCGGTGTTGTAGTCGAATAAGTAATATAAACCACCTAAACCAGTAATTAATGAACCAACAATTGTAGCAACATATTTATATCTTGTAACGTTAACGCCACTAGCGTCACTTGTACCTGGGTTTTCACCAACCGCTCTTAAATTTAAGCCGATACGTGTCTTCTTAATGATAATAAAGACGATAATCGCAATAATGATAGCGATATATACAAGAGTGCTATATGACAGGAATAACTGCGTGAACCAGTTAGAGTTTCTGAAATCAACCGGTAGTGGTGATGAGAAGAACCTTCTACCAATCGCGGTAAAGCCGTGTCTATCAACTTGCGGACATAAGATACTACCGATGAACTTATAAATACCAACACCTAGAGTGGTAATTACTAAACCAGTAGCGTTTTGATTACAACGTAATGTATCAACTAGGAAGCAATATAATAAGCCAGCGATACCTGCAAAGATTAAGCAGAACAAGACTAATAAGAAGATACCTAAAACTGGACTACCAGCGCCATCTCGGACTGCGTCTGGTCCGCCGGTAATATTAATAAATATTCTGGCACCAACAACTGCGCCTGTCGCACCAAAACACATAACGCCAGGAGTACCTAAGTTTAAGTGTCCGCTCTTTTCTGTAATGATTTCACCAATACAGCCATATAAGAAGACAACCATGATGCTAATAACACCAACGAAGAATGATATATTCATTATTGTGCTGCCTCCTTTTCTTTCTTTTTAAATAGATCTTTTATCTTATCTATCAATTTCTTTAACCAAGGAATGTGAACGTTAAAGTTAACAAAGAATGTGCTAGCGATAATAATTATGAAGAATACCGCTGTCGCAACTTCACTAATCGCATCGGAATATGGTAAAGCGGAAGAAGCAGTACTACTGCCACTTGAAACGAATGTAATTAAGAATGAATAGAAGAGCATCATTGGTACATTAAAGTTACCTGCCCAACATACTAGAATTGCTGTAAAGCCTCTACCACTAACAATACTTGCGGAAATGGTGTGGCTACCACCAGCGACTAATAAGAAGCCGACAACACCACAAACAACACCGCTAAGGACAATTGTTCTGATAATAACTTTCTTAACGTTAATACCGACATATCTCGCTGTATTTTGACTACCGCCAACAACGGACAATTCATAGCCATGTTTAGAGAATCTTAAGTATCCCCAGATAACAACCGCGACTAACGCGATAATGATGATGTTATAAACATAACTGTTATGGAAGAATTGGATTTGCGGCATCCAACCAGCTTTAGTAGCGGAGTTTAATGGATCAATCGTGCCAGATCTACCTGGTGTTTGATTAAAAATAATGAATGAGGCAACAATACCGGTGGCCATATAGTTCATCATTAATGTGAACAATGTTTCATTTGTATTTAAGAATGCTTTGAAAATAGCAGGAATCGCCGCCCAAACCGCAGCGAATAAAATCGCTAATAAGAATTCAATGATTAAAGCTAAGAAAGTAGGGACGTGTGGGGCAATAAAGTATAAACCAATAACTGCACCTAACGCGCCCATCAAGCATTGACCCTCAGCGCCGATGTTCCAGAAACGCATCTTAAATGCTGGGGCTAAAGCAACAGCAACCAAAAGCATCAAACCAACATTCCATAACAAAGTCATGAAAATACGTGGTGTGGAGAATGTTCCTTTGAACATGTATTCGTAGAATCTTAAGAAACTTCCTGGCGCGGCAATGTTGGAAATTAAACCAATTAATAAGAATGCGAATAAAATGGAAGCACCAATAATAACAATCCTTTGCCATAATTTAACATCGGTACGACGAGAGATTCTTATAAACTTTTCTCTTGCGACTTTATCAGCCATATTATTGAACCTCCCCGTGTCTAGTCATCATTTCACCGATTTGTTCTTTAGTGGCTTTTCTTGCGTCGACAAAACCACTGATTCTGCCATCGCACAAAACCATAATGCGGTCGCATAATGCGAGCAAGACGTCTAAGTCTTCACCAACATAGATAACAGCGATACCGCTACATTTTTGTTTGTCTAATAAATTATAAATTGTGTAAGAAGAGTTGATGTCTAAACCACGAACTGGATAAGCCGCCATAAAGACTTTAGGGGCTAAAGCGATTTCTCTACCAACTAAGACCTTTTGAACGTTACCACCAGATAACTTAGAAATCTGTGTATTTGTGCCTGGCGTGGAAACATCTAGTTCTTTAATAATCTTTTCAATGAGCTTTCTTGGTCTTTCACGATCAAGGAAAATCCAGTGGCCATGACGATAACTTCTTAGCATAGTGTTATCCACTAAGTTCATATTGCTAACTAAGCCCATACCTAATCTATCTTCAGGAACGAAGCTTAATCTAATGCCTAATTCTCTAATTTGAAGTGGGTTCTTACCTTTTAAATTGACGATTTCATCTTCGTAGAAGAGAACTTTACAATCGTTAACCATTTTTCTAATTTCTTTATTGCTCATGCCCTTGAAGTTAATGCGTTTACCATCTGGGTCATGGAACGCGCCATGCGCGGCTAATGCTTTAATTTTCTTTAATGTCTTATGGAAGAATGTAGCCGGTTTATCTTTCTTTGGGTTATGGAAAATGATTTCCCCGCTTTCTAATGGTCTTAAACCTTGGATAGCTTCTAATAATTCTTTTTGGCCACTGCCAGAAATACCGGCGATACCAAGAATTTCACCGCTTCTAGCAACGAAACTGACATCATTAATCACTACACGTCCATCATTATTTTTAACTGAAAGATTATTGACAAATAAACGATCAGCGACATCTGTTGGGGTACTTCTTTCGATTTCTAAGTCGACTTTCGCACCAACCATCATATCGGTTAATTCTTTAATGGATGTCTTATTTGTTTCAACGGTGGCAACGTGTTCACCTTTCCTAAAGATCGCGACGCGGTCACTGATGCGCATAACTTCATTTAATTTATGAGTAATGATAACGATAGATTTACCATCGTTTCTCATGTTTTGAATAACCATAAATAAGCGGTCGATTTCTTGTGGAGTTAAGACCGCTGTTGGTTCGTCTAATATTAAAATATTAGCATTTCTATATAACGCTTTAACGATTTCGAGTGTTTGCTTTTCGCTAACGGTCATGTTGTAGACCTTTTTATTTGGGTCTAATTCAAAACCATAGCGGTCGCACATTTCTTTGATGCGACTAGCGGCGTTTTTAATGTTGAATGATTTAGCCGCGTTGATGCGCTTTTTACTTTCTTTAAGCTCTTCTTCGCTTGGCTCTTTACCTTGCTTTCTTAATTCCGCAAAGCGTGATTCTTCTTGCTCTTCTATTTTTTTAGCGAAATTAGCGTAGTCTTGTTTATCTAAACCAAGAACAATGTTTTCCGCAGCGGTAAAAACATCCACCAATTTGAAGTGTTGATGAACCATACCGATGCCATACATTAAAGAGTCGTGGGGTGAATTGATTTTAGCGAGCTCGCCATTTATATAAATGCTGCCTTCATCAGGAGCGTATAGACCGGAAATAATGTTCATTGAGGTAGTTTTTCCAGAACCGTTTTCTCCTAATATTGAAAGAATCTCGCCTTTATATAAATCGAGATTAACGTTTAGATTAGCAACTTTACTACCAAATACTTTGGTAATATTTTTTAATTCTACAACTTTTATGTTATTGCTTGTGGTTAACATAGTGACCCCAAAAAGAGAAAGGGGGGCAAGTTTGGTTTGCCCCCTGTTTAATGTTAAAGATTATTCGCCAAAGTTGACGTTGAGGTTGGTAATACCATCGATGATGACATCGAATGAAGGAGCGCTTCTGAATTCGGATTCATGATAGTAGCCATCTTTTAATAAGTCGACGTTGGATGGCATATTCGGCCATGTGGCATCGCCTGGTTTCATATTTGTGGCAGATGGAGCAGCACCACCAACGGTGAATTTGCTCGTATCAAAGACATGACGTGTGCCAGCGATTAATTCCGCTTTAACAGCGTCTAATTGAGCTTGTGTGCCTTCAGCACAGTTTGCGCTAGCGGCAAGGATTTCAACGGAACCATCTTTTAATGTACCGGTGAAGTCGTTTTCAACAGTACGTTTGTTACCTTTTTGACGGGCATCAACGTAATTATTGATGACGTGTTTGTAATATGGAGCCCAGTTAATTCTGGAAGAAACTAAGTATGTGCTTGGACCATCACTTAATGTTGAACCGTTATAGGAAACGTTTGGAATACCGGCGGCTTGGCAAGCTTGTGGAGCACCGTGGCTATCAGCGTGTTGGGAAATTAATTTGCAGCCTTCTTGGCTGATTAATTCGTTGGCAATTTCTTTTTCTTTTGTTTCATCGTACCAAGAACCACTGTATTTGACTTTCATTGTGGCGTTTGGGACAACGCTCTTAACGCCAAGATAGAAGGATGTGAAACCGGAAATGATTTCGGCGTATGTGAAGGCGCCGACATAACCGACGACGGAGTTTTCAGCACTAACGTTCGCGCCATTGCCATTGCCGTATAAAGCAGCGAGTTTTAAACCACCGGCAACACCAGCTAAATATCTACCTTCGTAGATAGAAGCGAAAGCATCACCGAAGTTGTCTAAGTTTTCTTTAGCAGCAGTTGTACCTGTCGCGTGGCAGAATAAGACTTCTGGATATTCTTTAGCAGCGTTGATCATGTATGGTTCGTGACCGAATGAGTCGGCGAAAATAATATTGCAGCCTAATTCAGCCATTTGAACGGCCTTGTCGTAGCATGGTTGACCTTCGTCAATGTTTTCGGCAACTTGGAGTTCGAAACCAAGCTCTTGTTTTGCTTGATTCATCGCGTCGATGAAGTTGGCATCGTATGTGCTGTAATCACCATGTAAGCAAATGAGACCAACTTTAACGTCGGATGCTTTGAAATCTAGTTCTGGTTTGTAATCAGTACCACCGCAAGCGGTTAAGCAGCATGCTGGTAAAGCCAATAATGTAAATAAACGTACTTTCTTCATTTTTGTTTCTCTTCCTCCTTAAACTTCTTAAAAATAAAAATGAGCTTCCTTTAATTGGAAGCCTCTACTTTTAAATCAATGCCGAAAATGCACGAACGGCTATTTCGTCGATAGATTTTTCGTAGTACCACATTGTACGGTGCGGTGTAGAGACTTCCCTCCAATTAGGGAATTATACGAAGCCAGTGAGTGACATCACTGACATAATTATTATGGTTCATTTATTAGCTAAAAAGCAACCACAAAAAGGCAAATTTATTTTAATAAAATGAAAAATCTCGCACGTATTTTTACATCAAGGATTTATCGCGCGAGAAATTTTCTTTAATTATTTTTTTGATTATTAATAAGCTTCGACTGGAACAATCGAAATTACTGGATATTTTTCTAACACCTTACGGCCATTAAGAGGTGTTAATTCGATATAGAACATGACCGCTGCGACATTAGCGCCACTTCTTTCCACGAGTTCGCATAACGCTTTTGCGGATCCGCCTGTCGCTAAAAGGTCATCGACCACTAATACTTTATCTCCTGGTTTAATCGAATCTTCAGAAACAACAAGAGTAGCGGTGCCGTATTCCAAGTTATAAGAAACGCAAAATCCAGGTCTTGGAAGTTTACCTGGTTTTCTAGCGATTACGACACCTTTTTTAGTTAATAATCCAAGCGTTGGTCCGAATAAAAAGCCTCTGGCTTCTGGACAAACAATCTTATCAAATTGGATGTTTCTTTCTTTTAATTCTTCGACCATTACATCGAATACTTTTTGAAGATATTCAGGGTTTTCAAATACTGGTGTGACATCTTTAAAAATGATTCCTGGCTTTGGAAATCCAGGTACATCTTTAATATATTGATCCGCTAATGCGATAACTTCTTCTTTTTTGGTCATGATTATTACCTCTTAACAACACTAACATTGTATAGCAAAGGGATACTATGATAAACACTTTTATATGCTTTTTTTGCCACCTTTGTTGTGACATTTTTGCCATTGAGTTACATCTTCTAAATTTTCTTAAAAAAATGTTTTGAAATGTCATATGTATGTGGTAATCTTTTAGGCAAAGAATGCGTATGAAAAAGAGATGTAAGAGAACCGAAAAGCCTACCGCAATAGGGGGTTTCTCCCCTCTCAACAGCATTTCTGTCGCTATTCTTATTTGTTGATTGACTCGCTAATTGTCGAGTCATTTTTTTTGCTCGAAAGGAGAAACATTATATGGCAAAGAGCAACCTTATCTACGATGTTGAAGATAAGCCAAGTTGGGGGAAAACGCTTGTCTTCGCTTTACAACAATTATTAGCCATCATGGCTGCTACCATTGCTGTCCCTGCAATCGTTAACAGTGTTACAGGTTCAACAATGAGCCAATCGGCCGCATTATTTGGTGCTGGCGTTGGTACAATCGTCTATTTACTTTTTACAAAATCTAAATCGCCAGTCTTCTTAGGAAGTTCGTTCGCTTTTTTAGGAAGTATGTTTGCTGCCTTTGGTGGCGCTGCTTCAATGAGTATTGGTTTCCTCGGCCTCATCGTTGGTGCAGTTTTTGCTGGTTTAGTTTATGTTATCTTAGCTTTAATTTGTAAGAAATTCGGCACAGGTTGGATTTCCAAACTTATGCCTGCCGTTGTTATTGGTCCAACAGTCGCAATCATCGGATTAAGCTTATCCGGTAATGCTGTTGCTAACGTTTTCGGTTATGGTGATGTCCCATCATTCTCTGCAAGCGAAGGCAAAATTGACTTACACGTTTTGATGTGTATCGTCGTTGGCCTTGTTACATTATTCACAGTTATCATTACATCAGTTTTTAGCAAACCAAAAGGCTTCTTGAGATTGATTCCATTCGTCGTTGGTATCGGTGCTGGATACCTTGTTGCTTTAGGTTTAACAGGTATCGGTTATGCAGCTCAAAATGATGCATTGAAAATCATAAATTTTGATATCTTTAAAAATGCTGGTTGGGGCAAGTTCTATGGTGGTTGGTGCCCAGAATTCACTTTCATTGAAGGCATCAAAGCATTCTCTGATGGTAGTGATTTCTCTAAATTTGGTCCATACTTAGGAACATTAGCCGTCGCCTATGTTCCAGTCGCGTTCGTTGTTTTCGCTGAACACATCGCTGACCACAAAAACTTAAGTACAATTATTGGTAGAGATTTATTAGAAGAACCAGGCTTGCATAGAACACTTCTCGGTGATGGCGTTGGTTCAATGGCCGGTGCCTTCTTTGGTGGTGCTTGTAATACAACATATGGTGAATCAGTTGGCTGCGTCGCTATTTCTGGCAACGCTTCTATTAGAACAATCTGGGCTACTGCTGTCATGGCAATTGTCCTCAGTTTCTTCTTACCGTTCTCAACCTTGCTCGCTTCAATTCCAACACCAGTCATGGGTGGTGTATGTATTGCGTTATACGGCTTCATCGCTGTCTCTGGCTTAAAAATGATCCAAAGCGTTGACCTTGGTGAAAATAGAAATCTCTTCGTTGTTTCCGTTATCTTAATCGCTGGTGTCGGCGGCTTCTCAATGAAGTTTGTCTTCCCAGATGCTTCCTACATTGAATTAACAGAGGTCGCATGTGCGTTAATTCTTGGTATAATTGTTAATGTGGTAGTTAACTTAGGCAAAAAGAACAAAGAAGAATCTACTACAGCCGAGGATGCTCCACAAGAATAACAAGAGGTAATCCAAATGGCTTACAAAGAATTTAAAAATGTAACCATCCTTGACCATCCATTAATCACTCACAAGATTACAAAACTTAGAGACAAAACCACTAAGACTAGCGAATTCAAAATGCTTGTTAAAGAAATATCCGTATTGGAAGGATATGAAGCATTACGCCATGTCGACACAGCAATGGTGGAAATTGAAACACCAATTGAAAAAACTGTCCAACCAGTGGTTAAAAGAAAATCTCTTTGCTTCGTTCCAATCTTACGTGCTGGCTTAGGTATGGCGGATGGAATGTTGGAACTTGTTCCAGGATGCACATGTGGTCATATCGGTTTATACCGCGATGAAACAACACATGAACCAGTGGAATATTATTGCAAATTACCTGCGGATATTTCCGAAAAAGATGTCTACTTAATCGACCCAATGCTCGCTACAGGCGGCTCGGCGATTGATGCCGTTAGACAACTTAAAAAGCATGGTGCAAAAAGAATTACCTTCATTTGTATCATTGCCGCTCCAGAAGGCGTCGAAGCTTTCTGCAAGAAATATCCAGAAATTCCACTTTACATCGGAGCGCTTGATCGTTGCTTAAACGAAAATGCCTATATCTGCCCAGGTTTAGGCGATTGTGGTGACCGTACGTTTGGTACAACAAATGGCACTACAGAAGATAGACCAATAATCTAATCTTCAAAAAGACAAAGAAATAATTGATATTCCTTTCAGTTGAAAGAGGGAAAGAAAGTTATGACAAACAGAGACAAAACAGTAATCTTCTCTTTGACATCTTGCGAAGACTTAGCAAACAAGGTGTGCGAAGAATTGGGCATGAAGAAGAGTTGCGCAATCGTCAGAAGATTCGCAGACAACGAAATATTTGCCCGCCCATGTCCAGATACGGACGTTAAAAATAAAGACGTCATCGTTATTCACTCGACATGTCAACCAGTTAATGACAAATTGATGGAGTTATTAATCTTCATTGATGCTTGCCATAGAGGCGAAGCCAGATCTATCACTGCGATTATTCCTTATTTCGGATATGTTAGACAAGATAGAACAATTGACTTCGGTGATCCAATTAGTGCGAAACTAGTCGCTAATTGCTTAAAAGCCGCGGGGTGCGATAGAGTCATCTCTGTCGATTACCATAGTGGTGCAATGGATCCATTCTTTGATGGAATGGAATGCAAAGAACTGTACTCATCATCGGTTTTTGCAAAATATTATCGTGAGCGCATTAAGAAATTTAGAATCTCTTTACAAGACATCGTCATTGTTTCTCCTGACAAGGGTGGCTTAGAAAGAGCTAAACACTTATCAAAAGCGTTAGGTGATATTCCAATTGCGGTTTTGAACAAATATCGTCCAGAGCCAAACAAAGCCGTTATCACCAATATCAAAGGTGAACCAGTTGGTGGAAAATACTGTTTAATGATTGATGATATCATCGATACAGGCGGCACAATTATCGCTGCTTCTAAAGAGCTTCTTAAAAATGAAGCCAAAGGTATCTTAATCTGTGCATGTCATGGTATCTTTTCCAAAAATGCTCTCGCGAAATTATATAGATGTGGCATCTTAGATATCGCTATTAGTGATTCAATCCCGCAAGAAGAAGACGTGGTGTCTATCGTCTCATTAGCCCCAGTCATCGCTAGATATATCGACGAGCATTTCTAATATCGAAACATAAATAAATACACGGTCCCAACGGATCGTGTTTTTATATAAATAGATTTAGAGTCTACCGCCTTTCGTAAATAAGCCCATTGTTTTATTTTGAATAAATATTAAAATATGTTGACCGATTAAGGAGTAATTTATCATGAAAGAATTAGAAGAAGTAAAAAGAATTCTCACTAACGACGAAGAAATTAAAGAGTATTTCAAGCCAAGCAAGAAGAGATTTGTGACCGCGAATGTTATCGCAACATTATTATTCTTAATCATCTTCTTTGGGGGTGTTTTCTCCGTTGGTATTTTAGGCATTTTTAATGTTATTAAATTTACAAACGAAAACGGCGAACAAGATTTGTTAGCGCCGATTATGTTTTTAGTGTTCTCCACACCTTTCTTAATCATGATTATCTTATCTATCATCGGATATATCGTTCGTTATCAAAGAACAATCTATGTCGTCACTAACAAAAGATTAATTATTAGATCAGGCTTTATTGGTGTTGACTATAAATCTATTGAATTAAAATATGTCGGATTAGTTAATGTGAGAGTGGATTTCCTTGATAAGATATGCGGAAGTACAGGCACAATTACATTCGCTTCACCCGCTATTCCAATGATGAATACACAAAATAACGTCAATGGCGCATTCGCCTTCAGATGCGTTGAAAATCCATACGAAGTGTATAAAAAAGTCAAAGAATGCATCCCAGAAAACGATCAATAAGCAGTCTTAAATAGGCTGCTTTTAAAAATGTTAAAAAACATTTAACAAGGCTCGGATGTTAGAATATACTTAAAGAGTGTTTTTTCTAATTAGAAAAGACTGAAGGAGATACTTATGAAATACGATGTCGCAATTGTCGGAGCGGGTCCAAGTGGTTATTTTTGTGCCTATGAGCTTGTCAAAAAGAATCCCGATCTCAAAGTCATCCTCCTTGATAAAGGCCTATCTATCGAAAATAGGCACTGTCCTGTTTTAGAACACAAATTATCAAGATGCCCAAAGAACGCGAAAGGGTATCAAGAATGCTATCCTGCTTGCTCTATTACCAATGGCTTTGGTGGTGCAGGTGCTTATTCGGATGGCAAATTTAATATTACTTCCGAATTTGGTGGCTGGTTGCAAGACTACATCGACCAAGATGATTTGATGAAACTCATTCATTACGTTGATGAAATCAACCTTAAATATGGTGCCACACCAGTTATTACTGATCCATTTACTCCAGAAGTTAGAGATATTGAAAGAAGAGCAATGTCTGTCGGTCTTAAACTTTTACATAGTAAAGTGAGACATTTAGGCACCGAAGAAAACTTAAAAATATTAACCAGAATTTATTTTGATTTAAAAGATAAAATTGATTGTTCGTTCTCAACCGCTGTTAAAGATATCGTCATCAAAGAAGGTGAAATTAAAGGTGTTATCACCGATAAAGATGAAACTATTGAAGCGGATTATGTTTTGCTCGCGGTTGGAAGAGAAGGCAGTCAATGGCTTACCAATCTATTTGAAAAATTGGGCGTTGAAATGAAACAAAACCAAGTTGATATTGGCGTGCGTGTCGAATGCCCAAATATGGTCATGGAAGAAATTAATAAGAACTTATATGAAGGTAAGTTCCTTTATAAAGCATCCACTGGTAGCACAGTTAGAACATTCTGCTCTAACCCAGGTGGACATGTCGTTATGGAAAACTATCAAGGTGTCGTTAATGTTAACGGTCACTCCTATAACGATCCAAAATTATCTAGTGAAAATACAAACTTTGCATTATTGGTTACACACCATTTTGAAGAACCATTCAAAAAACCAAATGAATATGCTTTAAAAGTCTCGTCCTTAGCCAATCAATTAGCGTGTGGATCCGTGCTTGTGCAACGCTATGGCGATATAAAACAGGGCAGACGTAGCACAGTTAAGCGCATTAACGAAGGCTTTGTAAGACCAACTCTTAAAGAAGCTGTTCCGGGCGATTTAGCGCTTTGCTTACCACAAAAAACGATGCAAGCGATTATCGAAATGATTCAAGTCTTAGACCACATCACTCCTGGTATCGCTACTGAACACACATTACTATATGGCGTTGAAGCAAAATACTACAGCGCTCACCCACAAATTGATAACAAACTCGAAGTTAAAAATATTAAGAATCTCTACGTTGGTGGAGATGGTGCAGGCCTCACAAGAGGATTAGCTCAAGCGGGTGCCTGTGGTGTCTATGTCGCTAGAAATATCCTTGCTAAAGTAAAGAAGGATAAGAAATAAAGGAGAAACCATTTATGAGATGTGTAGGTGTGACATCTAGAGGGATTAGGCTTCCCGTATTGAAAACTGGTGACGACTTGGCAAATATTGTCGTCGATTCAGTTTTAAAAGCCTCAGAAAATGAAGGATTCAAATTCCATGATCGTGATGTTGTCGCAATCACCGAGTCCATCGTCGCGCGCTGCCAGGGCAATTACGCCTCTGTCGAAGATATCGCGAGCGATGTGAGAAAGAAAACCGGTGGCGATGAAGTAGCGGTCATTTTTCCTATCTTGAGCAGAAATAGATTCGCTATTCTCTTAAGAGGTATTGCTAAAGGCGTGAAGAAAGTTTATTTAATGCTTTCCTATCCAAGCGATGAAGTCGGTAACGCTTTAATTACCAATGATGCCTTATATGAGAGTGGTGTTAATCCATATAGCGATGTTCTTTCTTTAGAAAAATATAGAGAATTATTTGGTTATAGAGTGCATGAATTCACCGGCGTTGACTATGTCGATTACTATGTGAAACTCATTAAAGAAAGTGGCGCGGATGTCGAAGTAATCTTCGCTAATAGAGCGGAAGCGATTCTTGATTACACAAAGAAAATTCTAACATGCGATATTCATACAAGATTTGCCACAAAGAGATTATTAAAAGATAAAGGCGCTGAACTTGTTTTAGCCCTTGATGATATTTTAACAGCTCCTATTAATGGTTCTGGTTATAACGAAAAATATGGTTTATTAGGTTCTAATAAAGCCACAGAAGAAACCGTTAAGTTATTCCCAAGAGACGGTCAACCACTCGTCGAAGAAGTGCAAAAGCTTTTAAAGAACAAAACCGGTAAAAATATCGAAGTTATGATATACGGTGATGGTGCGTTTAAAGACCCACAAGGTAAGATTTGGGAATTAGCCGACCCAGTTGTTTCTCCATTCCATACAGAGGGTTTAAAAGGCACACCAAACGAATTAAAACTCAAATATTTAGCAGATAATGCATATAAAGGTCTTAAAGGCCAAGAATTAGCGGAAGCAATTAAAGAAGATATCAAAGCCAAAGAAAAGGACCTCGTTGGTAAAATGGCCAGTGAAGGTACCACCCCAAGACAAATTACTGATTTATTAGGTTCATTATGCGACTTAACTAGTGGATCAGGCGATAAAGGAACCCCAGTCGTATTAATTCAAGGATATTTTGATAATTATGCCGACGAGTAAAAAGAAATTAGCATTTGATAACAACAAATACTTGAAGGTTCAACGTCAAGAGATTTTAAAACGCATTAAATCTTTTGGTGGTAAGCTTTATCTTGAATTCGGTGGCAAACTCTTTGATGACTTCCATGCTTCGAGAGTTTTACCTGGTTTCCAACCAGATTCAAAACTCCAAATGTTATTAACCCTTAAAGATGACGCTGAAATCGTCATGGCTGTCAACGCTGATGATATTAGGTATAACAAAGTTAGAAACGACTTAGGTATTACCTATGAATCAGAAGTTGAAAGATTAATCGATGCTTATCAAGCAGCAGGCTTATATGTTTCTAGCGTTGTTTTGTGCTTCTATGAAGACAACCCCACAGTTAAACAGTTCACCCAAAAACTCCGCAAAAACGGCATTAAAGTTTATAAACACTTTAGAATTACTGGTTATCCACAAAACTTGGTGTCTGTATTTGGTAGCGATGGCTTTGAAAGAAACGAATACGTTGAGACAACCCGCTCCTTAATCGTTGTGACCGCACCTGGACCAGGCAGTGGTAAGATGGCGGTTTGCCTTTCCCAACTCTACCATGATATGAACCGTGGCATTAAATCAGGTTACGCTAAATACGAAACATTCCCTGTGTGGAATCTTCCATTAGAACATCCTGTTAACTTAGCCTATGAAGCGGCGACTGTTGATTTAGCTGATGTCAACATGATTGACCCATACCATTTAGCGGCCTATGGCAAAACCGCGACTAACTATAACCGCGACATTGAAACATTCCCATTATTAAAGACCATTTTCGAAAAGATTTATGGTTCGTCTCCATATAAATCCCCAACTGATATGGGTGTTAATATGGTGGGTTTCGCCATTGTTAACGATGCTGCCGCTAGAGAGGCGAGCAAACAAGAAATCATCCGCCGTTACTACCAAGCCAAAAAGAATGTCTTCTTAGGTAAATTTGCTGACGAAACAATAATCAAAGAAGAAGCTTTAATGGGTGCGGTAGGTGTTACGACTGCGGATCGACCAGTTGTTGAGGCCTGCTTAGATAAGGCTAAAAAGTGTAAAGAAAGAGTCGTGGCTATTCAATTACCTAACGGCAAAATTATTACCGGTAAACGCTCAATCTTATTAGGCGCGCCTGCAGCTATGTTACTTAACACACTTAAAATGCTTGGTAAAATTGATGACCATATCCATTTAATTTCACCACACGTTATCTCCCCAATGGCGGATTTAAAAACTGGTCCTTTAAAGAAAGAGAACCCACGTATCCGTAGTGAAGAAATCTTAATTGCCTTAGCTATTCAAGCTAGTAGCAACCCATTAGCCGAATTAGCGCTTAAGCAATTATCCAAACTAAAAGGTAGCGAAGCCCATGCTTCTTGTATCCTCTCTGATGCCGATTTAAGAACATTAAACGCTCTTGGCATTAATGTTACAGAAGAGCCTGTTGGCTACGCTCATAAGTTATATTTCCAAAAGTAACTTAATAAAATTAAAAGAGACGCTTTATTGAACTTGCGTCTCTTTTTGCTTGTCTTCAAACTTTTTATCAAAGTATCGGTATAAGAAAAATACCGCGATGCCTCCAATAACCATAATAATGGACCAGAACTGCGATGGAGTTAAATTGCCCACTAATGATCCGCGGTGGTCATCTCTAAAGAATTCAATAACGAATCTCCAAATACCATAACTGACAAGATAGACCGCCATTTCATCTTTTGATTTGAATTTAAATAGCATCAAAATTAAGACACCACTCAACACGAATAAAAATATAGCTTCGTAAAGTTGAACAGGAATAACGTTATGACCAGCATTATTGCTATAAACGCTATACCATTCATGGCTTTCTTTACCATAACAGCATCCAGCGAATAAACAGCCAATTCTTCCAAAACCATGGGCAATGGTAATGGATATTGGAGCGATTCTAAGTAAATACCAGATGCCTTTATTCATATCTGATTTAAAGAAATTGCCGTCTTTTAATCGTGGATTGATGACATAGACGTAAAGGAAATATAAACCAACAAAGACAATAACGCCTCCAATGAGACCACCTAGGAATGTCATACTACCGCTTATCTTAAAGCCCGCGCTTGGATTTTCGATGAAGTCGTAAAGGGCTTGGAAAACCATACCAATTAAAAAACCTAGAATAATAGCTAGAATACCAATGATGATAATCGTATCGGAAGCGGTCGATGAATAACCGCATTTTTTCATGGTGAAAATAGTGAATATTAAGCAAGCAATAATGCCAATGACAATCCAGACAGTATATAAATCAATTGGAAAACCGAATACTTCAAGAGTTGGATACATAATTCTTGTCCAATTTTAACAAACTATAAATGACGTGACCAGCACAAAGCACTCCACTGACAATTGTTAATACCCAGAAAACAACATCCCAGTTATTGCCAGAAACAATTCCTTCTTGTACAAGCATTCCACCAAAATTAAAGATGCCATGTATCAAAACACACAACCAAATATTGTTTAATTTAAGCATTAATGTGGATAACATCGCACCAATTAAGAAGGTATATAAACATTGAAGCAAGACATCACCAATGCCTCCGCCTCTAAATAAGTTAGTGAGATGGAACAAAGAAAATATCAAAGCGCTTACTGCGACGATTAAAATAGGAGCGTGTTTATGATATTTGAAAATATCTTTAATAAGCACTAGCAATACTCCGCGGAACACTAACTCCTCCATCAAAGAGATACCAAAGACATATAGAATATATAGGCCAATGAGGTCCGCTCTAATAAAACCTACTGCCCCAGTTATAAAGCCACTATATGGGAAATTAACTAACGCTACCATAAAGCATGGTAATGACCAGGCTAAAGAAAGAAAGAATCTTTTATTGAAGAACAAGAAATCTCTTCCGCCGAAAAGATATAGTAGCCACACAAATAAAATACTTAAACCAAATCTAGAAATAAAACCGCACAAAAATTTATTTGCGAGTTCATCTTGCAATACTTGAGTGTGTAGAGCCTCAAAGAAGATATAGCATAAGGCCCCTAAAACAAATAATAAGATGGATATAACTATATGAATTTTTTTCATTTTGCAAAAAGAGACTAAGCGTTCTTAGCCTCAAATTCATCATCACCAACAGGGTTAACAATGGAATAACCAACGTTAACTAAGTGGTCAGCCACTCTTTCTAATTCACTAACGAGTGATGTGTAGAACGGAGAGTTTTCCATCTTACACATATTCTTTTGAATTCTTTCATAATGAGCGGTACTAAGCACGTTCTTTAATTCGTCTGTTTGATTTTCTAGATCGTGTAATTTTTTAAGATTATCTACGGTTTGATCGTGGAAAATGATAAATGATAACTCAAACATTTGATCAATAACTTTGAACATTTCTCTGAATTCATTTTGTGCGGTTTCAGAGAATTTAAGATCGTTACTTACCATCTTTAATGATGATTCATAGAAGTTATAAGCATGGTCACCAATACGTTCAATATCGTTAACAACGTGGAAATATGAACCAGCGGATTTCTCATCTCTAGATGATAATTTATTAGATAAGTCGATTAAGAATGAAGTAATTTGATTGTTAATATAGTCAATCTTATCTTCTGTTTCGATGAGTTCTTTATCGTGTGATGGATCTTGAGTAAGAATGCGGTTGAAACCTAATTTTAAGTTTTCGTGCGCTAAAGTCATCATGTTGATAATTTCTCTTTTGACCTGCATCATCGCGACGCTAGGGGTATCTAATAAGTGCTTATCAATGTATTTAAGCGCTTGTTTCATCTTCTCTTCTTCTTTATCTTTAATGAGCTTAATTGATAGTTTTTCAAGCATACCGACGAATGGTAATGCCGCCATCATAAAGATGATGTTGTAGAAGACGTGGAACATCGCAACCGCTAAAGAGGCGTTACCACCAAACATGGTCAATAAAGCATTATCGATGTATTGGGCCAATGGCCAATAAATAGCTAGAGCAATTAAAGCAGAAACGACACGAATAATCAAAACGATAGCACCCGTGCGTTTAGCATTGACGTTACTACCAATTGTCGCAAGGAGCAAAGTAATAACTGTCCCAATTGTTGCGCCTAATACGATGTAAATTGCGCTATGGAATTCTAATGCCCCAGAAGCAACCATCGCCACAGTGATACCGATAGAGGCGGAACTAGATTGCAATAATGCAGTAATAAGGGCACCAATTAAAACTAGTAGTGGTGGGAAATATGAGAAGGCATCAATGCCAAAGAATTGTTGAATGCCGTTGCTAATTGTTTCAAATTTAGCGGCCTCGCTCATTGTTTTTAAGCCAAAGAACAAGATACCTAAACCCGCTAATAATTCACCGATATTCTTGACTTGTTCTTTTTTGATAAACATTAAGATAACGCCGATAACCGCAAGGACCAAGAAATAAGATGAAATATCAAAAGATGATAATGACGCTAATAAACCAGTAGCTGTAGTTCCGACATAAGCACCTAAAATGATGCAAACGCCTTGAAGTATGGTCATCGCACCAGCGCCAATAAAACCAATAACAATAACACCAGTCGCAGCGCTGCTTTGAATCAACGCTGTGACAGCAGCACCAATACCAAATCCCGCAAAGCGATTGTTCTGGATTCTTTTAAATAACTTTTTAACACCACGTCCTGTGGATTTCTTTAAACCAGAGGACATCATATTCATACCAACGATGAATACAGCCGCTCCGACTAATAACTTGATAATGTTTATAGCTAGGTCCATATCAATTATTTTAGAAACATTTAAGTATTTCTTCAATGTTTGTCTACAACAAATAAATATTGTTCCCCATTTTATTTATTCATAAATATAAGTATAATGTATCAGGATTATAAAGGAGAAAATGATGCATGCATAAATTAGTGTTAATCAGACACGGTGAATCCGAATGGAACAAATTAAACCTCTTTACAGGTTGGACCGATGTCGAATTAAGCGAAAAAGGTGTTGAAGAAGCACACCGCGCTGGTAAAACATTAAAAGAAAAAGGTTATGATTTTGATGTCGTTCATACCTCTTTATTAAAAAGAGCAATTCACACAATGAACAATGTCTTATTCGAACTCGACAGAGAATGGTTACCAGTTTATAAATCATGGAGATTAAATGAAAGACACTATGGTGCTCTTCAAGGTTTAAACAAAGCGGAAACCGCTGCTAAATACGGTGAAGAACAAGTTAAGATTTGGAGAAGAAGTTATGATTGCCCACCTCCAGCCCTTGAAAAAGACGATCCACGTAACCCAGCTTTACAAGCGCAGTTCAGAGATGTTGATCCAAAAGATCTTCCATTGAATGAATCATTAGAATTAACAGTTAAGAGAGCAGTTCCATATTTTGAAGAAGTAATCAAACCAGAAATGGAAGCCGGTAAAAGAGTCCTTATCGTTGCCCATGGTAATTCATTAAGAGCCTTGGTCAAATATTTTGATAATATGGCAGATGATGAAATCGTTGGTGTTAACATCCCAACTGGTGTCCCATTAGTGTATGAATTTGATGACAATATGAAAGCCATCAATCACTACTATTTAATGGACGAAGAAGAACTCAAAAAACAAATGGAAGCAGTTGCCAATCAAGGCAAAGCTAAATAAGCTAGAAAAATCGCAAAAAAAGCCACGTTTTAAAGCGTGGCTTTTTTCTTGTAAATATATAAAAAATATGTATAAATATATGCAATGTGTTTGGAGGACCAAATTATGGAAAAGAAATACGCAGTATTAGTAGTCGATATGCTCAACGATTTTGTGACAGGGGCAATTGGTTGCGATAGAGCAAAAGCCATTGTCAAACCATTACAAGAATTATTAGACAACGCTAGAAAGAATAACGTCCCAGTTATTTTCTGTAACGACTGCCACTACAAAGGCATCGATAACGAATTAAAGTTATGGGGCGATCACGCTATTAAAGGTACATGGGGAGCTGAAATCATTCCTGAATTACCAGTTAGTGAAAATGATTATATCGTTCCAAAGAGAAGATATTCTGGTTTCTTCCAAACCGACTTAGACTTATTACTCAAAGAACTCGGTGTTAACACAGTGGTCATCACTGGCTTACATACTCATATGTGCTGTAGACACACCGCTGCTGATGCTTACCAAAACAATTATGATGTCATCTTCGCTAATGAATGCACAAACTCATTCACCGAAGAAGACTACCAATATGGTTTGAAATACGCCAAAGAAACATATGGCGCTCCAAACTATAACAACAAAGAGTTGTTTGAATTATTCAAAAGGTAAGGCTGAAACGTTCAGCTTTTCTTTTACATTGATTTAATGTATTTCTATTAATTTTTAAAAATAACTGTGATACAATGATTTTGATTTGGGCGTTTTTACATAAACGCCTCAAAAAGAGGAGATTTATTATGTCAAATATCGACTTAAGCAAGTATGGTATCAAGGATGTGAAAGAGATTGTTTATAATCCATCCTACGAACTTCTTTTCAAAGAAGAAATGAAAAAAGAATTAACAGGTTATGAGAAAGGCCAATTAACAGAATTAGACGCTGTCAATGTTATGACAGGCATCTATACCGGCCGTTCCCCAAAAGATAAATACATCGTTGTTGATGAAAATAGTAAAGACACCGTTTGGTGGACTTCCGAAAGTTATAAAAATGATAACCACCCAATGAGCGAAGAAGTTTGGGCCAAAGTTAAAGCTTTAGCGCAAAAAGAATTATCCAACAAGAGATTATTCGTCGTTGATGCATTCTGTGGTGCGAATAAAGACACCAGAATGGCCGTCCGCTTCATCATGGAAGTTGCCTGGCAAGCTCACTTTGTGAGAAATATGTTCATCAAACCAAACGAAGAAGAATTAAAGAACTTCAAACCAGACTTCATCGTCTATACTGCTTCCTTAGCGAAAGTTGATAATTATAAAGAATTAGGCTTAAACAGTGAAACATGTGTCGCCTTCAACATCACAAGCAAAGAACAAGTCATCTTAAATACTTGGTACGGTGGTGAAATGAAAAAAGGTATGTTCTCAATGATGAACTACTATTTACCACTTAAAGGTATCGCTTCAATGCACTGCTCTGCGAACACCGATATGAACGGTGAAAACACCGCAATCTTCTTCGGTTTATCCGGTACAGGTAAAACAACCTTATCAACCGATCCAAAGAGATTATTAATCGGTGATGATGAACACGGTTGGGATGATAATGGTGTATTCAACCTTGAAGGTGGTTGCTACGCTAAAGTCATTAACTTAGATAAAGATAGCGAACCAGATATCTATAATGCTATTCGCAGAAACGCCTTATTAGAAAACGTTACTGTTGATGAAAACGGCAAGATCAATTTTGCGGATAAATCCGTCACAGAGAATACACGTGTCAGCTATCCTATTAATCACATTGAAAAGATTGTTAAACCAATCAGCCATGGCCCACACGCTAAAAACGTTATCTTCTTAAGCGCCGATGCCTTTGGTGTTCTCCCACCAGTCAGCATCTTAACTCCAGAACAAACACAATATTACTTCTTAAGTGGTTTCACCGCCAAATTAGCGGGTACCGAAAGAGGTATTACTGAACCAACTCCAACATTCTCCGCTTGCTTTGGTCAAGCTTTCTTGGAATTACATCCAACAAAATACGCTGAAGAATTAGTCAAGAAGATGAAAGTCAGTGGTGCTAAGGCTTACTTAGTTAATACTGGTTGGAATGGTACAGGCAAACGTATTTCCATCAAAGATACACGTGGTATCATCGACGCCATCTTAGATGGTTCAATTAACAAAGCTCCAACAAAGAAAATTCCTGTCTTTGATTTTGAAGTTCCAACCGAACTCCCAGGAGTTGATCCAAAAATCTTAGACCCAAGAGATACATACGCTGATAAAGCAGAATGGGATAGAAAAGCTCAAGACTTAGCTTCTAGATTTGTGAAGAACTTCGTTAAATATGAAAGCAACGAAGCTGGCAAAGCCTTAGTTAAAGCTGGTCCAAAAGCCAAATAAGGAAAATTATGGGTGTAAAAATTGTTGAAACCGGCCTACGAGATGGCCATCAATCATTATTCGCCACAAGAATGAACACTGAAGAAGTTCTTTGTGCGCTGAAAGAACTCGATCAAGTTGGTTACCATGCCATTGAAATTTGGGGTGGTGCGACTTTTGATTCATGTTTAAGGTTCTTGAACGAAGACCCATGGGAAAGACTTAGACTCGCTAGAAAAATTTGCAAGAAAACCAAATTACAAATGTTATTCCGTGGCCAAAACATCTTAGGTTATAGACACTATGCCGATGATGTTGTGGAAAAGTTCGTTGAGAAATCCATTAAGAATGGTATTGATATTATCCGTATTTTTGACGCTTTAAATGATATCCGTAACTTAGCGTGCGCTGTTAAAGCAACGAAGAAATATGGTGGTGAATGCCAAATTGCTTTAAGTTATACAACTTCACCAGTTCATACCGTTCAATATTATGTCGATTTAGCAAAAGAAATCGAAAAGATGGGTGCTGATAGCATCTGTATCAAAGATATGGCCGGTGTTATGATGCCAACCGCTGCTTATGAATTAATCAGCGCGTTAAAGAAAAACACCAAATTACCAATCGAATTACATAGTCACTGCACAGGTGGTTTATGTGAAATGACATACTTGAAGGCTATTGAAGCCGGTGTTGATATTGTCGACTGTGCGATCTCACCATTAAGTGGTGGTACATCTCAACCATGTACTGAATCTTTAAACTTTGCCTTGCAAGGCACTGAATACGATCCAAAGCTTAATGTTGAAATGCTTAACGCTGCTGCGGCCAAATTAGCGCCAGTTAAAGCCAAATACATCGCTAATGGTTTACTTAATCCAAAAGTATTATCCGTTAACGCTAATATTATTAAATATCAAGTTCCTGGCGGTATGCTCTCTAACTTGATTAACCAATTAAAACAGCAAGATGCTTCTGATAGACTTGATGAAGTTTTAGCGGAAGTTCCTAACGTTCGTAAAGATATGGGTTATCCTCCACTTGTTACTCCATTATCACAAATGGTTGGTACCCAAGCTGTTCTTAACGTTCTATCTGGTGAAAGATATAAGATGGTACCAAAGGAAATCAACGAATATCTACATGGTAGATATGGTAGATCTCCTGCTCCAGTCAACGAAGAAATCCGTCATAAGATTATCGGTGATGACAAAGTCATTGACTATCGTCCGGCGGATGATTTAAAACCAGAATTTGAAGCATTAAAGAAGCAATATAAAGATATCGCTAAAAGCGATGAAGATGTTTTATCTATCGCCTTGTTTGGTGATGTTGCTATTAGGTTTATTGAGCAAAGAAACGAAGATGCGATTCCAACGCTCATCCACGTTGAGGCCTAGTCATGGTATTAGCAGTTTTTAAAGACGGGAATATTTCAATCGGCGAAGCCTTCTTAATCGCAGCAATCGCTATTCTTATCGTTTTCTTAGTTTTAGGTGTGATTATTTTTGTCACATGGGCAATGCAAAAAGGCATGGAAAAAATCGATGCCGCGACTAATATTTTGCCACGCGAAGAAAACAAGATTTTAAGCGAAGACCCAAACGCTGTTGTGGCTGCTTTAGTAGCGACAATGGAGTTTTACCGCGAAACCGGCAAGGACGTGCGTGTAGTTTCGATAAAAAGAATCGAGGATTAAGGTATGAAAATTTACAAAATCAAAGTTAACGGTAAATCATATCGTGTTGAACTTGAAGAAATTGAACAAGTTGATTCAGCACCATTAGAAGAAAAAAGAAAACAAGAGACCAAAAAGATTGTTAATAACGATGGTGGTAAAGAAGTTGTCTCCCCAATCCAAGGACAAGTTACCAATGTCAAAGTTAAAGTTGGCGATAAAGTTCAAAAGGGCGATGTCTTATTAATCGTTGAAGCAATGAAACTTGAAAACGAAGTTGTTTCTCCTTTTGAAGGTCAAGTGGCAGAAATCCTCGTTAGCAAAGGTCAAAACGTTAAAGCGAAAGAGCCAATTGTCATTATCGAGTAATTGAATTATGTTTTGGAATACTATTTCATCATTTTTTCAAAGTTCTGGTATAGCCGGATTCTTTATTAGTGGTGGATGGAAGAACCTCATCATGATTGTGGTGGCTTGTGTCCTTCTTTTCCTTGCCATTAAGAAAGATTTCGAACCATATCTATTACTTCCAATTGCTTTTGGTATGTTGCTTGTCAACTTACCATTTGTCGCAAAGGAAATATTTGCTAAAGGCACGACGGAATATAATCCTATCTCTTTAGCGGCCGCTGTTGGATTAACAACAGAGCAGAGCAACTATATATTTGATCAGGCCATATCTTTAGGCGTTATCAAAGAAGGAAATATTTTAACAACCGCTCAAATTCATCAAGTGGTGATGAATAATGCTGTCGATTTCTTAGAAAACGCTCCTTCTGGTTTAGGTTTTACCGAAACAATCCGTGATAACTTAGATCACCTCTATAGCTATGACTATACTGGTATATTCGGTTATTTATATTACGGTGTTAAATGGGGTATTTATCCTTGTTTGATCTTCCTTTGTATCGGTGCCACAACAGACTTTGGTCCATTAATCGCTAACAAGAAAACCATGTTGTTAGGCGCTGCCGCTCAAATTGGTATCTTTGTTACCTTTATCGGTGCCATCTTAATCGGTAAAAACGGCTTTGGTTGGACGCAGTTTGATGCAAAAATCGCGTCCGCTATTGGTATTATCGGTGGCGCGGACGGTCCAACTGCCATTTTGGTTACAACTAGATTAGCGCCTGAATACTTATCCGCTATCGCAATTGTCGCCTATTCATACATGGCCTTAGTGCCTGTTATTCAACCTCCAATTATTAGACTTCTTACCACAAAGAAAGAACGTCAAATTAAGATGGAAGCCCCAAGAGAAGTTTCTAAAACAGAAAAGATTCTCTTCCCAATCGTGGTTACCGCAATTACCGTCTTAATTGTTCCAAGTGCCGCTCCATTAATTGGTTGCTTAATGCTTGGTAACTTAATTAAAGAATCTGGTGTCGTACCAAAAATCACTCAAACATTAGCAAACAGCTTAATGTATATTATTACTATTTTATTAGGCATCTGTGTTGGCTGTACCGCTGATGCGCAAACATTCTTAACACCAGATACAATCTTAATCTTCGTGTTAGGTATCTTAGCCTTCTCCATCGCTACTGCAGCGGGTGTACTTGGCGGTAAGATTATGTGCTGGGCCACTAAAGGTAAAGTTAACCCAATGATTGGTGCCGCTGGTGTTAGCGCTGTTCCTATGGCGGCTCGTGTTGTCCATAAGGAAGGTTTAAGAGAAGATCCAACTAACTTCTTGCTCATGCACGCGATGGGTCCAAACGTCGCCGGCGTTATTGGATCAGCAGTTGCTGCTGGTGTCTTACTCCTCTTATTCCTCTAGTAAGAATAAATCAAATAATAAGTCTTCGCTTAAAGCGGAGGCTTTTTTGTTTTACAATAAAGCCATGCAATATAAACAAATTCATTTTGATGAAATAGATTCGACAAATACTTATTTAAAAAATACCTATCGTTTACTAGATAATTTTACTTTTGTTTCCACTGATTATCAGAGCCATGGAAAAGGCCGTAATGATCGGGTGTGGTCTAGTAAAAAAGGTGAAAACTTAATGTTCTCATTTTTGATTAAAGATAAAGCGTTATTAGATAAAGCTCCAATCATTTCGCTTTTAAGCGCTGTTATCATCGCTAAAGCATTAGAGACATATAAAATCAAAGGGGTCAGTATAAAGTGGCCTAATGACGTCTTAATAGGCGATAAAAAGGTATGTGGCATCTTAGCGGAAGGTGAATTATCTAACTACCTAGTCGTGGGCATTGGCCTTAATGTTAATCAAAAAGAATTCCCAAATGACTTAAGAAGACCCGCTACATCTTTATCGATAGAAGCCAAACAAGATATCGACATTGAACAATTGAAAGAAAAGCTATTCCCAAATATTGTTAATAGTTTGTCTGATATTCACACAAATGATTATTTAGAATATTTTAGAAAACATAACTACTTACAAAATAAAAGAGTGCGTGTCTTAGTTAATAACCAAGTATTTATTGGCGAAGTGATGGGTATAGACGATAATTTCTGTCTTCAAATCTTATCCCGTGATATGCTTTTACACATCGATAGTGGTGAAATTGAAATCTTATGAAACTATTAGACCATGAAATAAATGCGGTGATATTTGATATGGATGGAACCTTAATTGATTCCACCGGTCTTTGGCACGAAATAGATTTACTCTTTTTTGCTAAACGCGGCATGGAACTTCCTAAAGATTACGCTCAAAAGATTGTTCACTTAGGTTTAAGAAAAGCCGCTGAATTAACTAGAGAATTATATGGTGTCAAAGAAACACCAGATGAGATTATCCATGAGTGGCGACAAATGGCGTTAGATATGTATCATAATGATGTTGAATTGAAGCCAGGTGCGATTAGATTGTTAGAGCTCATGAAGAGTGCGGGTTTGAAACTTTCAATCGCAACAGCGAACGATGCTGAATTATATATGCCATGCATTATTAGATTAGGTATTGGTAACTATTTCGACTATATCGCTGACGTTAATGCTTCTAAAGAAGGCAAGAACAGTGCGAAGATCTATTTAGATTTAACAGAAAAGATGAATTCTAAGCCAGAAAACACCTTGGTGTTAGAAGATATGCCAACTTGTATTAAGACCGTTCACGACGCCGGTTTTGTGACTGTCGCGGTTTATGATAAAGCGTCTGAAAAGTTTGATAATGAAAAGAAGTCTAATTCAGACCTCTTTATCAACAACCTTAATGAACTCGCTGACCTATTAAAGTAACTCAACATTATATTTCTTAAATTTTTTGATATCCTCATCTGGCCAATATGAAGATTGCACTTCGCCGATGTGGACCTTTTTTAATAAGTACATACATAAACGTGATTGACCAATACCACCACCAATTGAAAGTGGTAATTCATCATTTAGTATTTGCTTATGGTATGGCATATCAAGTTTATATTCTTCGCCTTTGGCCTTTAACTGTTTAACCAAAGATTCTTTATTTACTCTAATACCCATGCTTGATAATTCAAAAGCAATTTGAAGTGGCTCATACCAAAGCAAGATATCGCCGTTAAGTTTCCAATCATCATAGTCCGCTGCACGTGCATCATGGGATTGGCCATCTTTTAATTTGCCACCTATTCCAATTAGAAATACCACGCCATATTCCTTACAAATCGCGTTTTCTCTTTCTTTCCTAGAAAGGTTTGGATATTTAGCCTCTAATTCTTTCGTGGTGATAAAGACGACATCTTTAGGCAAATTTTCATTCTTTAATTGAGGATACTTTTTGATTAATAAGTTATATGTCTTAAGAAATGCTTTATAGATTCTTTTAACAACGCGTTTAAGAGTACCCAATTTTCTTTCTTCTGGTTTTAATCTTCTTTCCCAGTCCCATTGGTCAACATATAAAGAATGGAGATTATCTAAATCTTCAAATCTTCTAATCGCATTCATATCGGTGTACAAGCCATCGATATTGTATTTGTTTAATGCGTATCTTTTCCATTTCGCTAAAGATTGGACAATTTCTAGATTCTTTTCATCTTCGTTAACCACAAAGTTAACGGCTTTTTCTACACCGCTTAAATTATCATTTAAACCAGTTTCTGGCTCCACGAATAAAGGAGCGGATACTCTCATAAGATCTAACTCTTTAGCGAGTTCTCTTTCAAAAGTGTCCTTTATTAACTTAATAGCGATTTGAGTATCCACTAAATCAAGAACACTTTTATAGTTTTTTGGATAGATGTTATTTTTCATTTTTATAATATTTCTTTCTTGTTGTTGTTTTTATAGACGGTAAATTTGATTTCAATATCTCCATCCATTTCAGGTTCACTTTCTTTGACGAGCTCAAAATCTTTTTCTTCATCTAGGTTAACAAAGAAAACTTCTGCGCCTCCATCAGCGTTCACCTTAGTTAGATAAACTTCATCAACATATGGAAGAGTTTGTCTATAGATGGACGCGCCACCGATAACGAAAACGATGTCACGCTCCGCTTGTTTTTTCATTTCTTTTAAGAAGTCTTCAAATGTATGAACGTTAATGACGCCTTCGTAGTTATGGGTTGGATCCTGAGATAAGACAACATTGGTTCTATTTTTAAGCGGTTTGCTTTCCGGGAAAGATAACAAAGTGTTTTCACCCATACAAACAACATGTCCTTTAGTGGTTTCTCTAAAGAATTTCATATCTTTTGGAAGCGAGAAAAGAAGACCGTTTCTTTTGCCAATGCCAAATTTCTTATCGCAGTTAAGAATGGAAATAATCATATTAAATGGCCACCGGGATTTTCTTGTCTAATGGTTCGTATTCGTAATCAATGAGTTCAAAATCTTCTACCTTGAAGTCATAGAAGTTTTTAACGTTTGGATTCATTTTTAATTTAGGCGCTTTGTGTTGAGGTTTGGCGATCACTTCTTTAACGATATCGATGTGTCTATCGTAGATGTGTGCATCAGCTATAACGTGAACGAGTTCACCGACTTTTAAACCAGATACTTGCGCGAACATCATAAGTAATAAAGCGTATTGCAAAACGTTCCAGTTATTAGCGGTAAGCATATCGTTACTTCTTTGATTAAGAATGCCGTTTAATGTATCGCCACTGACATTAAATGTCATGCTATAAGCACATGGATATAAGCCCATTTCATGTAAATCTTCAAAGTTATAGATGTTAGTCATAATTCTTCTTGATTGAGGATTATGCTTTAAGTCATATAAAACTCTATCAACTTGATCGAATTCGCCTTCTGGGTAAATTGATTTCTTCGCTAATTGATAGCCATAGGCTTTGCCAATTGAACCAGTTTCATCCGCCCAGGAGTCCCATATATGAGAATTTAAATCATGAACATTGTTGGATTTCTTTTGCCAAATCCAAAGAAGTTCATCTAAACAACTCTTAAAAGCTGTTCTTCTAATAGTTAAGATAGGTAATTCTTCTTGTAGATTATATCTATTAACAATGCAGAACTTTTTAACGGTGTGAGCGGGTGTACCATCTTCCCAATGTGGTCTAACTGGTAAATTGGTATCCCAGAAACCATTTTCCATAATATCTTTCATATTGGCTACGAAAATTTCATCTGCTTTAGACATAATTATTACCTCACGTTGAATACATTATATTCAAATTAGTCACCTTTCTAAACAAAAACATTCAAAATATAATATATACATGAACTTTAATCTCGAAGAAAACATCATCTATGAAGATAATAATCTCTTAATTGTCAATAAACAGCGTGGCTTATTGCTTCAACAGGATGGCGATAGTTCGCATGAATCGCTCGATATAATTGTTGGCGATTATTTGAAAATGGTGGCGATGCCGGTTCATCGCTTAGATAAAGACACGTCTGGCTTATGTGTATTCGCTAAAAACAAAAAGGCAGCGGATGAAATGAGTAAGATCTTTAACGACCATAGTCAAATTGAAAAACACTATATCACTTTAGTTAATGGCGCAATTGAAGAAGATGGAGTGGTGGATGCCCCTTTGAGAAAAAGCTTTGAAAGAAAGAAAATGGTGGTGGCTCCTATTAAAAGTGGCGCTAAATCAGCCATCACTAAATATCACATATTAGAAAAATATAAGGATTATACATTATTAGATGTGCAGTTACTCACAGGACGTACGCATCAAATAAGAGCGCACATGTCATACATCCGTCATCACGTCGTGGGCGATATCAAATACGGGGATTATAAAGTTAACAACATTTTTAAGCGTGAATTTGGCTTTGAAAACCAGTTTTTACACGCCTATAAACTCAAATTTTTGGCTATAAACGGCCCATTAAATTATCTCAAAAATAAGGAATTTTTTGTGAATTTACCACTAGAATTACAAGAAATATTAAAAAAATTAGATAAATAATTTTATCTAAATAAAATTTTTAAAAATATTTTTAGCAGTCCTATTGACAGAGTGCTAATTTTATTCTATCATGTAGTCGTTAGCAGTCAAAGAGGTTGAGTGCTAAAGAGGTAATATAGGAGGTTGAAATTATGAGAAATTATATTACTACTTATGATCCATTTTTCGACAGATTTTTCCTTAGAGCAAACAACTGTTCCGTATCACACATGATGAAAACTGACATCAAAGAAAACAAGACTAACTACCAATTGTTCATTGAGTTACCTGAAGTGAAAAAAGAAGACACAAAGATTACTCTTGAAAACGGTTATCTTAAAGTCACTGCATCCTTAAATAAGGAAGATGAAAATGATGAAGACTACATCGTTAGAGAAAGAAGCTATGGCGAATGGTCTCGTTCATACTATGTTGGTGACACAGTGAAACTTGAAGATGTTTCCGCTAAATTGGAAAATGGTGTCTTAACTGTTTCAATCAAGAAACGCGATGAGAAAGAAATCGAAAAAGAACACACTGTTTTAATTGGATAAATAGTGCAAGTATCTAGATTTCTTCCTAAAAGCTATTATTAAGCTTTATACCATAGGTCGTATGACTTATGGTTTTTTTATCTAAAAGACGATAAGCCGTTTGTTACTAGCTGAGTTGTCAAATCAATCATCTCATCTTTTGGTATTTGATAGTTTTTTAATACCCACTGCTTATACATGATGTAAACCGTCATATGAAAGAAACGATAAAGAATATCTTGGACAGTATCATCATGATTCAGTGGACTTTGATGATGATCGTTGGGCTGATATCTTAAAGAAGATTACTTTTAGCGAAATGCTTGCCTTAGTTAATAATGGTGCTTTCCAAACTATTGCTATTGGTTCAATTGGTAAAAACTTAACCAATGATAGTGATGGTCCAATTGGATTCGTTAATTTCATGGGTGGTGCGGTCACCGCTATCTTCTCTGGTAATACTAACTTTGTTTCAGAAATTGTTATTGGTTCCACATGGAACAAATCATTAGGCTATGAAATGGGTAAAATCGTTGGTGAAAACGGCTTATGGGGTGACACAAGTGGTAATAACTCCTTGCCATACTCTGGTTGGTACGCTCCAGCGGTCAACTTACACCGTTCCCCATTCTCTGGTAGAAACTTTGAATACTATTCAGAAGATCCAATCCTTTCTGGCAAGATGGCCGTTAATGTCATCACAGGTGCCAGAAGTAAAGGCGTTTATACCGACCTTAAACACTTTGTTTTAAACGACCAAGAAACTAACCGTGCTGGTGTTTCTACGTTCTGCACCGAACAAGCTTTAAGAGAACTCTACTTAAAACCATTCGAGTTAGCAGTTAAAGGCCATGACGATGTGAACCTAGTAAAATCAGCGAATGATGATGGTCTTACCGCTTATAAAGGCACAACAGGTATTATGTCTTCATTCAATAGAATCGGTAATAAATGGACCGGTGGTGATTATCGCTTATTAACTGAAGTACTCCGTAATGAGTGGGGATTCAAAGGTTTAGTCATTTGTGACTATAAGACAGATAATACCTTCATGAATTCCAGACAAATGCTCTATGCCGGTAATGACCTAATCTTAACTTCTACATCAATTACGATGTGGAATGATGCTAAGGCAGATAATGCAAAAGATGTTACTATCTTGCAACAAGCCACAAAGAATATTCTTTATACCGTTGCCAATAGCAACTCCATTCAAATTAAGATTTTAGGCTATAAAGCTGAATGGTGGGTCACCACAATTATCGTGGCAGACGTCGTCATCTTCACTGGTTTAGCCGTTTGGGGTGTCTTCGCATTCTTACGCTTCTTCAAACGTAGAAAAGCACTTGCGAACGCTCCTGCTAAATAATTAAATAAAGCACTTTTTAAAGTGCTTTTGTTTATAAAATTATCATCATTTTCTCGCGTAAGAAAAAACTTTCTTGTTGCAAAGTAGAAAGGAAAACAAATATGAATTACACAGAACAAGACATTCAAAACCAAATTAAACCATTATCAAAAAACGGTTTTGTGGCGTTCTTTCAAAGAATTGGACGTTGGTGGTTATCAGTTTGGTATGGATTCCAAGACAAACATCCAAAACTAGCGAAGTGGATCTATATGATCTTCTTCTTCATCATCTTCTCTGAAGGTGTCACTATTTATCAAATGCTCGTTTTAATCTTCTTACCACACTTATTTGGTATCAATTTAGCGGCAGTTGACTTTATGTGGCCAAAAGTGCCAGTCAGCTTATTTGGTGTTGATTATTACTGGTGTATCTTTGGATCCAACCCAATTTATAACGACGCTAATGAAGTGATTATCGGTGGTGGTCTTGGCTATTTCTTAGCGTTTGAAATCGCTGTTTTCACCGCGCAATGCATTAACTTCCCACTTCAAAGAAACATCACTTATCGCTCACACGGTAACCCTGTTTATCAAGCGATGTGGTATTTCATTGGTTGGGTTTTAATCTCAGTCTTCACTAACGCTCTTAATAATTTCTGGATTCCATTAGGTGCCAAAATCATGCCACCAGCAGTATTCTCCATCTTAGCGATGGTCACTCAAGGTGGTATTGCGATGGTCATCTTCTTCTTTATCTTCTTAGTTATCTTCCCAGATAACGAGAAACGCGCTCAAAAGGCTGAAAAGAAATTAGCGACTATCGATCAAGAAAAGAATCCAGAAGCTTATGCAAAACAATTAAAGAAAACAGGAGAATATCGTTATGCTGCTTTATTAACCAAGACTGAAAAAGAAGAGATTAGCGCTAAGACATTAGCGAACTCTCGTGCTATTAAGTACTTCGCTGTTAAGAAAGCGAAAGTCAAAGAAGGCCAAGAAGAAAAACACGCTGCTTCTGTTGAAAAAGCCTTTAATGAAGCTTGCGAAGCTATTGAAAGTAAAGAAATGGCTATCAAAGCTAGACAAGACGCTCTCGCATCAAAAGCCTAACCTATCAATTGTTTGTCAAAAAATTGATAATTATGTGTTAATCTAAAGAGAGTCCAACTAGTTTTTAATGTATAGATAACGCTTTAAATGTGTGAAAAATATGAAGTGTAAAAGGAGATTCTTATGGTAAGGAAACATCAAGAATTAATCGACAAAATGACCTTAAAGGAGAAAGCCAGTCTCGTCACAGGTAAAGACTTTTGGCAATCCAGAGACATTGAACGTCTTGGCATTCCTAGCGCCTTCTTAAGTGATGGTCCTCACGGAGTGAGAAGACAAGCCGCTGCGGCGGACCACTTAGGTTTAAATGCCTCTATTCCAGCGACATGCTATCCAACCGCTGCGACAATGGCGAACTCTTGGGACCCAGAATTAGGCGAAGGCTTAGGCGAAAGATTAGGCCAAGAAGCCGCTGTCCAAAAAGTTAACATTTTACTTGGTCCTGGTACCAATATGAAGAGAAACCCATTATGTGGCCGCAACTTCGAATATTTCTCAGAAGATCCATATTTAGCCGGTAAAATGGCGGCTGGATATATTAGAGGTATTCAATCAAACGGTATTTCTGCTTGTGTTAAACACTTTGCGTGTAATAACCAAGAAGAAAACAGAATGACTCTTGATAGTGTTGTTGACGAAAGAACATTTAGAGAGATATATCTGACCGCTTTTGAAATTGCTATTAAAGAAGGCAAGAGCAAATCGATCATGTCTTCCTATAACTTAATTAATGGAACATTCGCCAATGAGAATGAGCATTTATTGGTGGATATTCTTCGTAAAGAATGGGGCTTCAAAGGCTTGGTAGTTACTGACTGAGGCGGCAACAATGATGGTGTAGCCTCATTAAAATGCGGTAATCAATTAGAAATGCCTGGCACGCCAGACCGAGCAGAATACATCCTTAAGGCTATTGAAGATGGTTCGTTAGATGAATCGGTTCTTGATGATAATATCGATACTTTATTAGATGTAATTTTTGACACGATGGAAAACGGCGTGAACAAAGCACCGGAAAAATTCGATGTTGAAGACCATCACTTATTTGCGCAAAAATGCGCTGAAGAAAGTGCAGTCTTGTTAAAAAATAATGGTGTCTTACCACTCAATAATGAAACTAAAGTCTCTTTCATTGGTGACTTTTTATATTTGCCAAGATATCAAGGTGCGGGCTCATCAATTGTTAACCCCACTAAGCTAGATAAAACATCTGATCTTTTAAAAGACTATGGCTTTAATTTAGTTGGATGTTCTAGGGGCTTCAATAGATATGGTAGAAAGAGTAAAAAACTTCATAACGAAGCCATCAAATTAGCGGAACAATCTGATGTAGTTGTTTTATATCTTGGCTTAGATGAAGTGACTGAAGCAGAAGGTCTAGATAGAAGCGATATGCGTCTAAAAGACAATCAATTAGAACTAGTCAAAGATATCAAACAACTTAATAAAAAGATCGTGATTGTCTTATCCTGCGGTAGTGCGGTTGAAATGCCATTTATCGATGACGTGGATGCAATATTGCACTGCTATTTAAACGGACAAGGGGGCGCTTTAGCCACATTAAATATTCTTTCGGGCAGAGTGAATCCGTCTGGAAAATTATCAGAAACATTACCAGTTAAATATGAAGACGTTGCTAGCAGCGATAACTTCCCAAGCCACAAAAGGACAATTGAATATCGTGAAGCATATGGTGTTGGTTACCGTTACTTTGAAAAAGCGAATGTCAAACCCGCTTTCCCGTTTGGTTTTGGTTTAAGTTACACAACTTTTGAATACAAAAACCTTAAAGTTGATGATAAAGGTGTCGAATTTGAAATCACTAATACCGGTAAAGTTGATGGTAAAGAAATTGCTCAATTATATGTTGGTTTAAAAGATAGCGAAATCATTAGGCCAGTTAAGGAATTAAAAGGTTTTGCAAAGTTGTTCCTAAAAGCGGGTGAAACAAAGAAAATTTCAATTCCATTTGATGACAAGGCATTTAGATACTTCAATACCAAAACAAACAAATGGGAAATTGAAAAAGGTACATACGATGTCTATGTTGGTTCATCTAGTGAAGATATCAAATTAACTGGCACCATTTCTCAAAAAGGAACGGAATCGGAATTACCATATGATATTAAATCATTACCTAATTACGCTTCCGGTAATTTACGCAACCTTCCTGACGAAGAGTTTGAATTATTATTAGGTCACCCAATTCCAAGCGGCGAACTATCCTTCTATAAAAAGAATCGCATGGTTGTTGACTATAACACTACGATAAGTGAGCTCAGATATTCTAAGAGATGGATTGGTCGTCTTGTTGGTAAGGCCATTCCTTGGTTTACTAGAGTTTTGATTAAATTTGGTAATCGTGAGTTGGCAAACACATTAATCATGGGTGTTGTCCATCAACCAATGAGAGGTATGTCTAGGTTCTCTGGTGGCGGATTGCGCATGAGCCAACTCGATGGACTTATCATGATGTTTAATGGTCACTTCTGGAAGGGCTTGCATCACTTCAACAAAGAAGGCCGCAAATACAAGAAACTAGAAAAAGCGGAAAAGAAAGCCCAAAAAGAAGCTGCTAATTAGCTAATAAAAAATCGCCTCCAAACGGAAGCGATTTTTGTTTATTCCTAAGATTTAATTATCTTGGGTTTTTGATATTGGCTTGAGCAGCGGCTAATCTAGCGACTGGCACACGGAATGGAGAGCAGGAGACATAGTCCAAACCGACTTTGTGATAGAATTCGATAGATTTGGCATCGCCACCGGTTTCACCACAGACACCAACATGGAGTTCTGGTCTGGTGGAACGGCCTAATTTAACGGCTAATTGGACGAGTTTACCAACACCGTTTTGATCTAAGGTCTTGAATGGATCTTCTTCAAAGATCTTGGTTTCGTAATAAGCAGGTAAGAATTTACCAGCGTCATCACGGGAGAAGCCGAATGTCATTTGTGTTAAGTCATTTGTGCCAAATGAGAAGAATTCAGCATCTTTAGCGATTTCATCAGCGAGTAATGCCGCACGTGGGATTTCGATCATTGTACCAACGTGATATTGCATTGCTAAGCCAGAATCTTTGATTAAGGCATCAGCGGTATCGCAGATAATCTTCTTAACAAAGGCTAATTCTTTTTCTTCAAGTACTAATGGCACCATGATTTCTGGTGTCACTAATGTACCAGTCTTCTTGCTGACATTGATCGCGGCTTTGATAATCGCAGTGGTTTGCATTCTGCAAATTTCTGGATATGTGACCGCTAAACGGCAACCACGGTGACCCATCATTGGGTTAGCTTCGTGGAGTTCTTCGATACGATCTTTGACTTGATCAACTGTTAAGCCAAGAGCATCGGCTAATTCTTTAATGAGTTCTTCTTCTTGTGGTAAGAATTCATGGAGTGGTGGGTCTAATAAACGAACGTTAACGTTGAATGGTAACATTGTTTCATAGAGGGCTTCGAAGTCGGCTTGTTGCATTGGTTCGATTTCGGCTAATGCAGCTTCGCGGTCTTCAACTTTATCCGCGAGAATCATCTTTCTCATAGAGAAGATTCTGTCTTTGGCGAAGAACATATGTTCAGTACGGCAGAGACCGATACCTTCAGCACCAAAGATCTTGGCTTGTTTGGCATCACGTGGAGTATCAGCGTTTGTTCTGACTCTTAAAGCACGGAATTCATCAACCCAGCCCATTAATCTACCGAAGTAACCAGCGGTTAAGTCTGGTTCAACAGTCTTGATTTCGCCTTCATAGACTTTTCCGGTGGAACCGTCTAAGGATAAGACGTCTTGATCTGTATAAACTTTATCACCAATGGTGACTGTGCGTTTTTCTTCATCGATAACAGCGGCCGCACAACCACAGACGCAACATTTACCCATACCACGGGCAACGACAGCGGCGTGTGATGTCATACCACCACGCATTGTAAGGATACCTTGAGCGGCAACCATACCAACGATATCTTCTGGAGATGTTTCAGCTCTAACGAGAATGACTTTTTCACCAGCGTTCTTTCTAGCTTGTGCTTCTTCTGCGGTGAAAGCGATTTTGCCAGTACCAGCGCCTGGACCAGCGGCTAAGCCAGTAGCGATTGGTTGTTTCTTGGCTAAATCGTCTTTATCAAAGCCAGGGAGTAATAATTTATCAAAGCTGACTGGATCGATTCTTAAGACAGCTTCTTTTTCATCGATTAAACCTTCATCCACTAAATCGCAAGCGATTTTTAAAGCAGCGGCTGGGGTTCTCTTACCATTACGTGTTTGTAAGAAGTAGAGTTTACCATCTTCGACGGTGAATTCCATATCTTGCATATCACGATAGTGGTTTTCCATTAATTTAATGGTTTTGACGAATTGGTCATAAACTTCTGGCATACGAGCTTTTAATTCGTCGATGTGAAGTGGTGTACGGATACCCGCAACAACGTCTTCACCTTGAGCGTTTGGTAAGTATTCAGCGGAGATGACTTTTTCACCTGTGCCTGGGTCATGGGAGAACGCGACACCTGTACCAGATGTTTCACCTTTGTTACCAAAGGCCATGGATTGAACGTTAACAGCAGTGCCCCATGAATATGGGATGTTGTTCATCATACGATAAACGTTCGCTCTTGGGTTGTCCCAGCTTCTGAAGACAGCGGCAACCGCTTCCATTAATTGAACTTTTGGATCACTTGGGAACTCTTCACCAAATGTTTTCTTGTAGTATTCTTTGTATTTAGCCACTAAATCTTTCAATTGAGTGGCAGTGACTTCTGTGTCTAATTTGTAGCCATTCTTTTTCTTTAAATCATCAAGCATTTTGTCCATGTCATCACGTGGGTGACCTTTGGCAATGTTTGTGAACATAAGAATGAAACGACGATAGCTATCTAAAGCAAATCTTTCGTTGTTTGTTTCTTTCGCTAAAGCGGCACATGTGGTTTCGTTTAAACCAAGGTTTAAGATGGTGTCCATCATACCTGGCATAGAAACTCTAGCACCGGAACGGACGGAAACTAATAATGGGTTCTTTTTACCACCAAATGTTTTGCCGGTTTTGGCTTCAATGCCTTTGACGGCTTCGAAAATTTGTTCGACAACGTATTCAGGGATTTGTTTGCCACTATCCTAATAGAGTGTGCAAGCTTCAGTTGTAATTGTAAAACCTTCTGGAACTGGGACGCCAATGTGGCTCATTTCGGCCAAACCAGCACCCTTACCACCTAATAATTCTTTTCCAAGACCATAGGCTTCATCGAAAGGATATACGTATTTCTTTTCTGCCATAATAATCCTCCTGCAGGTTATGTGAGTGTGCACTCACAGCGCTTAAATATTAGCACACATGCACAACCATGCCTACTTTTTTCTAAAAAAAGTGATATTGTAGTGTTTTTACGATAAACTATAATGGTAATATTACAAATCATTCTATGGAGGTGACGTCATGGAAAAGGATCCATTAGTATTAACGTTAGACTTTGGTACACAATCAGTGAGAACCGCCCTTATTAACAAGAGTGGTGAAATTGTTTATTTAGCCAAAAAAGCTTACGAACCAATTTATTTTTCCAATAAGAAAGGCTATGCCGAACAAAACGCTGACTTTTATTGGGAAGATTTATTGGAATGTTTAAAAGAACTTTGCTCCGCTAAGCCAAACGAATTATCTAACATTATTGCGATGACCGTCACCACATTTAGAGATTCCGCCGTTTTATTGGATAAAGAATATAAGCCACTTAGACCAGTTATTCTTTGGTTAGATCAACGTCTCGCTAAAGCGGAAGAAAAACTCCCAGCCGTTCACAAGTTCTTATTTAAACTTGTCGGTATGAAAGATACTATCGACCTCAATAGAACTAGAACGATGGCACATTGGGTTAAAGAAAATGAACCAGAAATATGGGAAAAGGTTGATAAATATGTCAACATTTCCACATATATCAACTATAAGTTAACCGGCGAATTAGCCGATTCTCCAGGTGGCTTGACTGGTCACTATCCACTCAATTACAAAAAACGTGAATGGTATAAAGAGGGCGCGATGAAAGGACGCATCTTTGGTGTACCCAATTTTATGCTCCCACGCGTTGTCCAAGCGGGTGAAATTATCGGCACTTTGAAAGACGAAGTTGCGGAACAAGTTGGATTGCCAAAAGGACTTAAACTAATTGCTTCTGGGAGTGATAAAGGTTGCGAAACAATTGGTTTGGGTTGTCTTACACCTGATGTTGGCGCTATATCATATGGCACCGCATGCACAATTGAAGTGAGCAATCCAAAGTATCATGAACCAGAACCATTCTTACCAGCCTATGCTGCCGCGGTTCCAAATTTATACAACATGGATGTTCAAATTTATCGTGGATATTGGATGCTAAAATGGTTTGCTAGTGAATTCGCTAGTGAATTAGAAAGCGAAGCCAAATCTCGTAATATTGCCATCGAAGCAATTCTTGATGAATGGCTTAATGATGTCACGCCTGGCTCGGATGGCTTGATTCTTCAACCATATTGGGGTCCGGGTTTGGCTCGTCCTTTAGCTAAAGGCGCTATTGTTGGCTTTTCTAACATTCATACCCGTAAGCATATTTATCGCGCTATCGTCGAGGGCATTGCGTTTGCTTTGCGCGAGGGACTAGAAAGCATTGAAAAATCGCAACACCAAAAAGTTAAATCATTAAGAATTTCTGGTGGCGGATCATTAAGTGATGAGGTCTGCCAAATCACCGCTGATATTTTCGGCTTAGAAATATCTAGAGTACAAACAATTGAATCTACTTCGTTAGGTGCCGCTATTGCTACATTTACTGCAGTGAAAGAATTTAAAAATGTTCATGAAGCAGTCAAAAATATGACAAAATTCTCTCAAACATTTAAACCAAACAAAGAAAATCATATCCTCTATGATAATATTTATCATAATATCTATCTTAAAATGTATCCAAGGCTGAAACCTTTAGATATCGCAATTAATAATCTTTTTAAA
This sequence comes from Bacilli bacterium, assembly GCA_017442875.1. Classification (GTDB taxonomy): domain Bacteria; phylum Bacillota_I; class Bacilli_A; order RFN20; family CAG-826; genus RUG14515. The sequence goes on along the minus strand of JAFSPN010000046.1, from coordinate 92,307 downwards.
CGTTAATATGAAAAACTTTATTGTCATATCTCCTCATTTTCCACAAACCTATTATAGATTTGCAGAAGCTCTTAAAAACAATGGCTTCCGTGTTTTAGGCATCGGCGATGCTTCTTTCTTTGAGATTTCTCGTGAGTTAAGAGATTGTCTTGATGAATATTATTGCTGTTATGATATGGAAAACTATGACAATGAGCGAGAAGCAGTAGCTTATTTTAGAAATAAATATGGCATTATTGATTATGTAGAAAGTAACAATGAGTATTGGCTAGAAAAAGACTCCTGGTTAAGAAACGATTTCAATATTCCAAATGGTGTTAGACCGGACGAACTCAAATACTGGCAGCACAAGTCATTAATGAAGGAACTTTATAAAAAAGCCGGCGCTAAAGTAGCGGACTATACAATAGTATCCGATAAAGAAAGCCTGTTAAAATTTATTGATAAAGTTGGTTATCCAGTATTCATTAAACCTGATATTGGTGTAGGTGCCGCAGGTGACTTTAAAATCGAAAATAGTGGGGACGTGGATGAATTTTTCAACAAAAAAGAATCATGGATCACTTATATTTGCGAACGATTTGTAACCGGTAATATTATCTCTTTTGACGGCATATGCGACGAAGAAAGCAACGTCGTTTTGTGTGCCTCAAACGTTTTCCCTCCCTCTGTAGCAGACGTGGTAAATGAGGGCAAAGATCTTTTTTATTACACCGCTAAAGAAGTGCCTGAAGACTTAAAAGAAATTGGCCAAAAAGTTATTAAAGCATTCAATGTTAAAAAGAGATTCTTTCATTTAGAGTTCTTTAGGTTAACTAAAGATATAAAAGGTGTTGGCAAAGTCAACGATATTGTCGCTCTTGAAACCAACATGAGGCCTGCTGGTGGCTTTACACCAGATTTAATCAACTTTTCTCAATCAGTGAACTGTTATCAAATTTATGCTGATGTGATGGCGTTCAATGAAAACAGACAAGACATGAGCATGCCCAAATACTTCGCGGCCTGTGCTTCTAGAAGAGACTGGGTTAGTTATATCCATAACGATGAAGAAATTTTAAATAGATATCATGATAATATTTGCAATTCAGGCCGCTATCCAGACATTTTAAGTGGCGCTATGGGAAACAGATTCTTCATGGCGAAGTTTGATACGTTAGAAGAAGTAAACGAATTCCAAGAGTATTGTGAAGCAAGAAGATAATGGATTACGTAAAAAGGCATAAAAGAAGAAAAAGATACTTTACTGGCGAAGACATTGATATGTTCCGTGAAAGAGAGCAAGAAAACCGCCAGAAAAAAGATCGTAATATCTGCGATACCCATATTGATGGTGCTTGATTTTGACTAAATTTAATAAAAAACAACGGTAAATGTTACATTGACCCCCCGATTGTAAACATGCCGTTTTTTCATTTATATAGTTTTTATGCATACGTTTTGACACAATGTTAGCCAGAGGTGATATATATGGCAAAATATCAAATTTTTACTGATTCTAGCTCCGACCTCAGCACTGAAACAAGAAAACAATATGGCATTGAATATTTCTATTTCGGTTTAGTGGTCGATGGCAAAGAATATCGTGCCGACCTTGACTGGAAAGAATATTCCCCAGAAGAATTCTATGGTTGGCTATCTGCAGGTAAGAAAGTTAAAACCACACAAGTCTCAATGGAAGAAGTTATTTCTAAAGTACGTCCATTGTTTGAAAAAGGAATTGATGTTATCTATCTTGCGTGCTCTTGCAAACTAACAGGTTCTTTGAATTTATTCATGCTTGCTAGAGAACAACTTTTAGAAGAATTTCCAGAACGCAAGATGATTGGTGTTGAAACACTCACATCCGCATATGCGTTAGGTCTATTGACAATCGACGCTTCTAAAAAGCAAAAAGAAGGTCTTTCGATTGAAGAATTAGAAAAATGGGTCTTAGAAAGACGCAATTTCTATAACTTCTTTGCGACCGTTGATACATTAACTTATTTGAAGGCTTCTGGCCGTATCAAAGGTACCGCCGCTTTCTTCGGCAATATCATCGGTGTCAAACCAATCTTTATCTCCGCTGCTGATGGTAACAACTTAACCATTGAAAAGGTTAAAGGTACAAAAGCTTCTTTGAACGCTATCTTTGAAGGCATTAAGAGTGTTATCGTTCCAGGCGATACTGATGAAATCGTTATTGGTCAAGGCATGTGTATGGATCGTGCTGAACTTCTCAAAAAGAGAGTGGAAGAAGAACTCAAACTCAAATGTTCTATCATTTGGATTGGACCTATCGTTGGTACATCCTGTGGCCCAGGCATCATCGCTACCTTCGCTCGTGGTAAAGAAGTTACCCGTTACGAAGGCGATGGTAAATAAAATCATTAAAAGAACAATAAAGGCGCCAATTTGGTGCCTTTTTTATTGCTCGCGTGTATAATGTTCTCGTATGAAAAAACCGATGAACAAAAACAAGGCTCATGAAGCGCCAAGAAAGAAGAATTATAACAACATCAAAGAATACAAAGTGACAAAGGAATGCGAGCTTTTAGAGTTTCTTCTAGAAACTTTTAAGAGCCAATCTCGTAATTCTGTCAAATCACTTCTTTCTTCGCATCGCGTTTCCGTTGATGGGGCTCCTGTTTCTCAATTCAATTTCAAATTATATCCAGAAGACACAATTATCATTTCTAATTCTCCGATTAAAAAGAAGACGAGAAGCAAACTACCAATTATTTATGAAGATGATGATTTGATTGTTATCAATAAACCAAGCGGCCTTCTTTCTGTAGCGTCAGATAATGAGAAATCGTCAACGGCCTATCGTATGCTAAGTGATTATGTCCAACAAAAAGACAAACATAACCGTGTTTTCGTTGTTCACAGATTAGACGAAGATACTTCTGGTGTGTTTATGATTGCTAAAAATGTCAAAATTCAACAGGCTCTTCAAGAGAAATGGAATGATATTGTTAAGAAGCGTGGCTATTACGCCATTGTGGAAGGCGTCATGGAAAAACCGAGCGACACAATTAAGACATATCTGAAAAAGAATAGTCAAAATCTGATGTATTCTTCTAGAAAACCAGGTGATGGCCAATTAGCCATTACCCACTATAAAGTCATCAAAACCAATGGCACGTACTCCCTACTTGATGTCAATATCGATACTGGAAGAAAGAATCAAATTCGTGTCCATTTAGGTGAAAAAGGTCACCATATCATTGGTGATGATAAGTACGGTGAACCCGCTAATCCAATTAAAAGATTGGGTCTTCATGCTTATGAATTAGATTTCATTCACCCATTCACTGGGAAGTTGGTTAAATTCACATCACCAATGCCAAAAGAATTTTCCTTACTTATGGATGGGAATTATGTAAAATAATAAGCGAGTATAAAATATGAGTATTTGGCTAGCTATTTCTTTGATCCTTGGCGTTGTAGCAATCTACATGTTTATGATTGAAATCTTTTCTGTTGCTTTTAAGTTGACAGGGTTAGCCACTAATAAATTAAAATTCCAAGTTGCATCTTTATTCACAGGCGCTGGCTTCACAACCGCTGAAAGCGAATTAATTACCAATGATGACCGCAGAAGAAGAATTGCGGTTACCTGTATGTATACAGGCCACATATTCTCGGTCGTTATCATGGGCTTAATCATCAACGTTTTGATTTCTATTTGGGCGGAAGTTAACACCGCTCAAGCAAGCGCCAAAGGATGGTATTTTATTGCCTTTTTCGTTACACTAGGTCTTTTCCTCATCGTGGCGTCTCTTAAAATTCCTCCAATTAATAAGAGATTTCAAAAGATTTTAGAAAACATTGCCATCAGTACTTCTCAACGCACAAGACACACCAACATCGTAACCGCGATTGACTACTACGGTAGAAGCGCGGTTGTGGAAGTCGTTTTAAATAGAATCCCAGATTATGCTCAAGAACTAACTTTACGAGAAATGGAATTAACAAAGAAGTATTCCTTCATTATTTTGTCTATTAAGAGAGGCTCAAGAAGAGTATCGGTTAGTAAAGACACAATGTTTGTTAAAGGCGATGTTATTGTGGCTTATGGTCTTATTACCGATATTCGCGCAGCCTTTGTGGATTCTTTAGGCGGAAAGAAAAGCGACACAATTGTGGTTGATCGTTCAAATGAAATACAGTTAGTTAACAACTATGGTGAGAACGCATTAACAGAAGTATTTGTTGAAGAAGTTCCTGAAGAAATAGCGAATCGCAAGATCAAAGATACAGGCCTCAATGATAATTACAAGATTACCATTGTGGTTATTAAACGTAATGATCAATATATCTTCGTTAACAAAGACACAATCATCCAAAAAGGTGACACAGTTACCTTAATTGGTCCTTATAAGAACATTAAATTATTATTCAATATTGATAAAAAATAAAAGAGTGATGGCCCTTTTTCTTTTGTTAGATTTCTCCTCTTCTTACGTGTGAATCGTATTTTTTACGTTCCGCTGTGTTGAGAATCTTTTTACGCATTCTATATGTCGCCGGAGTAATCTCGACGAGTTCGTCGCTGTTGATATAGTCTAAGCAAGCTTCTAATGACATCTTGCGAGGAGTCTTTAAGACGACAGTGGTGTCTTTGGTTGCGCTCCTAACATTGGTTAGATTCTTTTTAAGAACACAGTTAACTGCTAAATCGATATCGTAACGATTTTCGCCGATAATCATGCCTTCATAGACCATGACACCTGGTTCAATGAACATTGTGCCTCTTTCTTCAACGTGCTCAATAGCATATGGAGTGGCTTGTCCTTGTTCTGTGGCTACTAAGACACCGATTTGTCTTTCACCTAATGAAACACCGGATACTGGGCGATATTCTTTATATGTATGAGAGATAATGCCATAACCTTTGGTTAAAGTCATGAAATTGGTCATAAAGCCTAATAAACCACGCGATGGAATAACGTAAGAAAGGATAGTGACTGTTTCTCTAGCGTCCATATTGATCAATTCTGCGCTTCTGTTGCCTAATGACATCATAATGTCACCAACGAATTCGTTTGGTACATCAATCAACAAATCTTCATATGGTTCGCATCTTTCGCCATCAATTCTTTTAATGATGACCTGTGGTTTACTGACTTCTAGTTCAAAGCCTTCTCTTCTCATATTTTCAATTAAAATTGAAAGATGGAGTTCGCCTCTACCAGAAACAACCCAAGATTCTTTGTTTGGAATGCGTTCAACGCGTAGAGCGACGTCTTTTTGTGTTTCTCTAAATAATCTTTCTTCAATCTTGCGGGCGGTAAGTTGCTTTCCGTCTTGTCCCGCTAAAGGAGAAGAGTTGGTGCCAAATGTCATCTGTAGTGTTGGTTCATCTAGTCTAATTGGTGGTAATGGATCAACATGTCCTTGTGCACATATTGTTTCACCAACGTTAATATCTGTTAAACCAGCAACGGCAACAATTTCACCAGCGGAAGCTTCTTCAATTTCCAATCTCTTTAGGCCTTGATAGCCAAAGAGTTTCATAACTCTAAAGTTAACAATGCTTCCATCAAGTCTAGCAACAGAAACGTTATCATTGACACGTATCGTTCCTTTTTTGATTGTGCCTAAGCCAATTCTACCAACGAAATCGTTATAGTCTAATAAAGCGACTTGTAGTTGAAGCGGAGCGTTTGGATCGGCTTTTGGCGCAGGAATTTCCTTGATAATGGTGTCCAAAACCGCCTCCATACCTGGTTTTTGGGTGGAGACATTAGCCTCTAATGATGATGTGCCTTTTAAACCAGAAGTATAGATGGTTGGGAATTCCAAGAATTCATCTGGAGCGCCCAATTCAATAAATAGTTCCAAGACCTCATCTAAGGTTCTTTCGATATCAATGTTATTTCTATCAACTTTGTTGATAACAACGATTGGTTTGATGTGGGCTTGTAAAGCTTTCTTTAACACGAATCTTGTTTGTGGCATTGTGCCTTCAAAAGCGTCCACCAACAATAAACATCCATCGACCATGTTCATAATTCTTTCAACTTCACCACCAAAATCGGCGTGTCCTGGAGTATCAAGAATATTGATTTTTGTGTCTTTATAAATAATGGAAGTAGTTTTAGCTAAGATAGTGATACCTCTTTCTCTTTCGATATCATTACTATCCATCGCTCTTTCATTAACTTCTTCGTTTATGCGGAAGGCACCAGATGTTTTTAAAAGTTGATCCACGAGCGTAGTTTTACCATGGTCAACGTGAGCAATAATGGCAATATTACGAATGTCCATACAGGTCCCTCCTTAGAAAAAAACCTCTAATATCTTAGAGGAGTAAAGGATATAAAAGCAAGAGAAAATAAATCTAATTTTCTCTAAATATCTTGTCTAAATAATGTTGTCTTTTCCTATCTTGATAAATTTGATAGCCCACAAAAGAAACAAAGAATGATGTTACCGCTAACGCTGAAACAAGATAAGAAATAGATAAGTACGGGGTTTGATATGTCATTGTATATGAATAACTACCTTTAGGTGCGACAAAGGAAACAAATCCGCCGTTGGCTTTGTATACTTTAATCGGTTGTGTTTTACCTGTCGCGTTGTCTTTAGCGATGATGCCCCAACCTTTATCATAAGCAACTCTTGATAATACGAATTTGTTGCTTTCGAAGTTAGAAGTAAAGGTAAATCTATCCTTGCTATACTTAACATTCTCAACTTGTGAAGCAGTCATCGCGTCTCTTCTTGTTTCGTAATCTATTCTATTTTCACCATAGAAGCTAATTATTTCATTGCCTTTGTCTGATAGAAAATAACTTTTTGACCATTTTCCACATACCGCCATAGCATAGATGTCTTCTCTAATATAAAATCCACGCATCCGTGATGTGTTATCGGTGGTGTTATCATCGTGACAGTCATACATCACGATATTGTTTTCTTTATCTATGAAATAGAAATCGTATTTTTCTGACCCACTAAATGGTGCACAAGCATAAAAGATTGTGTTTGCTTTTAAAAATGGTTGTCCGGTTGTTTTTGAAGTATAGAAAGCATAATAGTTCGTGGCTTTTGAACCGCCTTGCCCATCTGTTCTTTCATAGGCAGTAGGGGTAAAATCATGCGGGATGGTAGGTATTTTTGCAATATCATATATTTCAGCAGATTTTCCAGTTATAGCTCTAATATCGTAGAAAGTGCAATTGTATGAACTATTCTTTGAAATGACGTTAAATGAGCTAGTGCTTGGCTTTTCCTCACTGATAGTTATATCGCTATATTTAGCGGCAATCTCTTCAGAATCTTCTTTGGAAATAAGAGGCGTTGTAGACATAATCATCGCATTAGTAATTGTCCCATAATTTCCTCTAACGCCAGTTGGAAGATTGCCGTTATATAAAGTGTCGTAAGTGTAACCAAAATCGCTTAATTCTTTATTCTCATAAACTATGAAATCTTTGGAATCAAGGCCATACTTATCGCTCTTTTCAAAACCAAACGGCACATTAGCGGTATAGTGGCCAGGATAATTCTTTTCAATGGTGTCATATTTGCTCTTGTTTTTACTGATGAAATAATATTTCACACCTAGTAGATTGTCTAAGTCTTGATATTTTCCACGGTAGTGACCTCCAACGGATTTAGCACCATCTTTCATTCCTGTGTAGACAGTAAAATCATCGGTTTCATAGTTATATAAGGAGTGGAAGAATGAGCCAGAGCCATAATTATTCAGCATGCTGTTATTAACGCTGTAATCATCTCCAATTGAGGTGTATAAGCGATAGAACGATTTGTCATCTTTTTGAATCTTATTATAAATTTGTCTAAAACGTTCATTTAAGGCATAGCCATTGTTGTAATGGGTGTCATAACCATGCCCCCATGTAACCAGATTGCCCATAACAATTGCTTCAAACGCAACAAACGAGGTGATTAATATATTGAAAGCTTTTTTGTTATAAGTAAAAAGCAAGCTTAAATAGACACCCACAATATAAACCAACTCAACGATAAAGAAGGCGTTTGTAAAATCAAATAGGAATTTACCATTATTATTATATGCTAAGAAGCGGTGAATAAATTTTCCGTGTTCATTGACATTTGCTACAGCTAATTTATTAGTTAAAATCCAAGAAACAGCAACACCAGTTAAAGCAAAAACAACGCCGACGTGCATGTGCCATCTAGCGACATTTGGTATTTTGTTGATGTAAATCCCAACATATGCAATTAAAGAAGTGGCAACAAATAAAGTCCACCTTGCATAAGCGTTAGTGAACGCCATCGTCATGTAGTACATGAACGGAGTAAAGACAGATACCACCAGCAATACAAACGCAATAAAATGTGACCATTTTCTTTCTTTTCCAGATTGTATTAAAGCGGGAACTAAGAACATGATAAACGGTATATAGCACCATAACGAAACCGCCATGTCATCAAAATCCCAATCTTGCATTTGCAATGATGGAAGAGTACGACATGTTGATGCTGGAACAAAAAATTCAATGATTGGATATAGAACCCTATTAGGTATGATGTAACCGTGTTGATCTTTAGCCTTGTTCCAAGTGAATAACAAATTGAAGAAATCTCCAAACTTACCATCTAAAAGCAAAGCTTTCAATTCACCAAAATATGAATAGGAATCAAGCTTAGGAGACGATAGTGTCGCCATTAAAGCGGGGCCCATAACCATCATCGCCATTAAAAGGCCGCCAGCGAAGCCAACAAAACCATATCCCAATGTAATTAAGTTTTCTTTTACATTTTTGGTTCTAATCATTTGGAAGAACCTGAACATTGCATATAGGAAGGCACAGATGATATATGGAACCATCAATACATAGTTACATATTGATAAAAAGAAGACACCGACACTTAATAACCATGGTTTATATTCTTGTAGAACTTTTTCAATGCCTAAAAGGACGAGAGGGAAGAACACTAAGATATCTTGATAGTTGTTATACCAAAGGTAAAATGCTCCCCAACCCGCAAAAGCATAAGCTATGCCACATACTCTAGCAATCGCATCTTTTACCTTAAAAGCGCGATTCATATAGATGGAGAAGAACAAGCCAGCACAGGCCAATTTGATAACAGAACTTATCGCCATCGCTTGGCGTACAAATGATCTTGGGAAAATGACAATGATGATATTAAATGGAGAGAATAAGCCATAGTAGGAATTTGAGCCAAATGAATTGACGCCCAAATAAATAGTCGGATCAAATAAAGTAAAATGGCCAGTTTTTATCCATTCGTGATAATAATCCCAAATATGATATCCCATAGGGATATATTGGCCACTATAATCGCCACCATAGGCTAATGAAAAGCCGTTTTCTGCGAGCATCATTAAATAGAAACCAAAACCGATGGCAATAAGGATTAAAAAGTAGTAAAAAGAATTTGGAATCTTCCAGTTTCTAATTCTTTTTAAGATCTGTTCAGTCTTCTCTTTGAGAGGGTTTTTGTGCCCCTTATCGTTAGCAAAGGCAACATCCATATTAGAATACCAACTTCTTTATGTAGTTTTTGTTAACGTCGTACTCCTCGCTAACGACATTAATAGCGTCTTTTTGACTGAGACCCAAATTTATAAAATAAGCGACACGTGACTTGATTTTATCATCATCAATAGCTTTTTCTTCTCTATTGCCTTCAATGATTAAAACAATCTCTCCTCGAATCGATGATTCATCTAATTCAACCAGTTCATCAAGAGTTCCTCTAATGTATTCTTCGTTAATTTTTGTTAATTCTCTAGCCAAGCACGAATTGCGATTACCGAGGCCATCTCTTAATAAATTAAGAGTTTTGTTGATACGGTGCGGCGCTTCATAGAAGATTAAAGTTTCTTTTCTGTCTTTTAAACTAAGTATTTCTTCTTTTGCTTCGTTTTCCTTGGCGGGTAAGAAACCATAAAAATAGAAATGCTTAGTTTCTAATCCTGATGCTACTAAAGCGTTGATAAAAGCAGAACTCCCTGAAATTGTGGAAACGTTGACATCGTTTTTAATCATTTCTTGGACTAATAAGTAACCAGGATCGCTAATGCCAGGATAACCAGCATCAGACATATATGCTACTTTTTTGCCTTGGTTGATTTTTTCTAAAAGATGCTTGCTTGCTTCGATTTCGTTATGTTCTCTCAATGAGAATAGTTCTTTCTTGAGATTAAAGTTTGCTAAAAGAGAAAAGGCATTGCGGGTATCTTCGGCAGCAATGATATCCATCTCAGAAATGATTTCTAAGGCACGAGGAGACATCTCTTTGAGATTACCAATTGGAGTGGCAATTAAGTAAAGAGTGGGCCTTTTTCCATCGAACGATTTATTTCTCTTCATTTCTTCTTTCCTTGTTCTTTCTGAAGTGTGTTTGCTTAACAAAGTCTTCAAATGGCAAGAATTTCACATCATCTTCATTCTCGATTTTTATCACACTTGAAAGAATATTAACGCTTGTAACTGTATATTCAACCTTGTCGATGAAATAACGAGATCCTAGCTCAGGATACTTCTTTCGTTCTTCTGTATAACAGTCATCTTCATACTTTAAACAGCAGATTAATTTGCCGCATTGGCCACTTAGTTTAGGAATATTGATAGCGAGCATTTGGTTTTTGGCTCTATTGATGGAAATGCCATCAAATTCATTCAAAAATGTCGAGCAACATAATGGCAAACCGCATGAACCAAGACCACCAATCATTTTGGCCTTATCTCTTGAACCGATCTGACGAAGTTCAATTCTTGTATGAAGCTTCGCGGCTAAAACTTTCAATAATTCACGGAAGTCGACGCGGTCATCCGCTAAATAGGAAAACAACACTTTTGATTTATCAAGAATGTACTCGCAGGATATGAGGTTCATATTAAGAGACAATTTTTTGACTTCTGCTTCGCAGATTTCAAGAGCAAATTGAGCGTCCTTCTGATTAATTTCCGCAAGTTTAATATCTGTATCGGTGGCTTTTCTTAAAACTGGTTTTAAAAGCAAACCATTACTGTATTTATCAATGGATAATGGCTCAATTGCAACCACACCAAGTTCGATTCCGCGAACTGTTTCAACAACTACTTTGTCATCGATTTTATAGTCGCTTCCTTCAACGCCGAAAAAGTAGGCGCGAGGAGTATTTGAAAACTTAATTCCCACAAAGTGGGTGTAGTTATTTTTTGTCTGTTCTTGTTTTTGTATATCTGCCATGGAATTATTCCTCTTTTGTGATTGTATAGAATATGTGATCGATTAGTAACGGGATGTTCACATTAGTATTGATAACTCCGCTACATTTAAGCAATTCAATCAAACTTTCATCTAAATGAGAAAGTTTATTGGACAAGGTTTCTAATATTGTAGCATAACTTTCCAAAAATGCATTTTTTTGATTTCTAATATTGATGGCGTCTTCAAACGCCATGACAAGCATGTTGATAAAATAGCGGCACGCTTCTTTGCTCTTAATTCGGTTTATAATATTGCTTTGTACCTGATAAATGATATCGTTTGTGCTACCTTCTGCAAGAACTTTAATTATTTCTTCAAAGCATTCTTTTGCAGTAAAAAAAGCGTTGTTTGATTCCTTGTCTTCTAGAATCTCTTTTATAAGTTCACCATCGTTATAAAAATAGGAGAGCAATTCAGCATCTTTCTTATCGACACCTTCCTCGATGGCGGTCCTAATGACAATCTGCTTATCAATAAGTTTAAGTCTTAAGACTTGGCATCTGGAAATAATAGTGGGCAATATCACGTTTTCATTATTGGTTGTTAAGAAGGCATAAACCTTTTGACCTGGCTCTTCCAAAAACTTCAAAATGCTATTGATGGCCTCTATAGTCATGTTCTCAATCAGATGCAAAACATATACACGGATGCCTTTATTTTCAAACGCTTTCTTTTCAAACGCGCTTTCTATAGTGGTGACTGCTTCTTTTTTGATTGTGGCCTTACTTCCGTCAAAAACGAAGAAGTCAGGATAGTTACCATCATCCACTCTTAAGCAGGTAATACATGAATTACACGCTAGTGGCGAAGGGTCGTCACAAAGTATTGATTTAGCAAAAAACGTTGCCACATCTAATAGTGGTGCGCCGTTATTACCTGAAATCAGGTAAGCGTGTGAAAGCTGATCCTTCTCTAATGAATTTAAAAAGGTCTTATATATCACTGGCTGATAGTTTTTTAGATATTTTTCTACTTGCATATTCTAGAAAGCATAACTTCTAATGTTTTCTTGGCGACCTCTTCTCGACTTTGGCTCGCATCAATAATTACAAAACGCTCTGGATAACGCTTTGCTAGTTCTAAAAATGTATCTCTAACTTTGGTATGGAATTCTAGTTTTTCCAAATCAAGTCTATTGACTTCTCTATTTGAATTGGCGGCAATTCTTGCAAGGCCAACTTCAGGTTGCAAATCAAACAACAGGGTCAAATCCGGGAATGTACCTTCGGTAGCGAAATTATTAACGTTTAAAATATTATCGATACCTAATCCTCTAGCGCCACCTTGGTAGGCTAATGATGAATCAAGATAACGGTCGCACACAACAATTTTGCCTTCCTTTAATGCAGGCCAAACCTTTTCCACTAAATGCTGTCTTCTAGAAGCGGCATACAATAGAGCTTCTGTTCTTTTATCCATAGCAGTATTATTCTTGTCAAGAATAACGTTTCTGATTTGTTCAGAAATAGGCGTACCTCCTGGTTCACGCGTGCGAACTATTTGATAACCCATTTTTTCTAATTCTTTAACAGCGGCATCGACTGCGGTTGTTTTGCCTGAACCTTCAGGTCCTTCAATTGTGATGAACATAGTATTTACCTCCGTCAAAGTTTTCTTCTACCTTCTATCGCTTTGGATAAGGTAAGAGAATCTGTGTATTCAAGGTTACCACCCATTTGAAGGCCATAAGCTAGTCTAGTAACCTTATCGACTTTGTCTTCTAATAATTTAGCAACGTATAAAGCGGTTGCTTCGCCTTCAATTGTTGGATTTGTAGCAATTATCACTTCATTGAAGTGGTTTTCACTCACTCTTTCTAATAACGAGTTGATATTTAGGCTATCAACGCCCCCGCCTTTCCCTAAGGAAATAGCGCCATTTAAAACATGATATAAACCATGATAAGTTTCAGCGTTTTCAAAGGCGATAACATCTTTAGGATAGGAAACAATCATTAATATGTCTTTTTCCCTTTCACTGCTACTGCATATTTCGCACTGTTCCCCATCTGTTAAGAAACCACAAATAGGGCAGACGTGTATTGATTGTTTTAGATTTTTAAGAGCGTCAGAAAATTCGTTTAAATCTTCCTCGTCCATGCTTAGGAGTGCGTACGCCATGCGCTCTGCGCTACGCCTACCAACGCTAGGAAGTTTAACTAGAGATTCTTCTAAACGTGTTAAAGCTTTTAATTTTTCCATTAAAAGCCGAACCCTCCTCTTTGTCCTGTAATACGTTCGTTGATTTCTTCAGATTCTTTTTCTATTTGTTCTAAAGCTTCGTTGATTGCTAAAGCAATCATATCTTCGACCATGTCCTTGTTGTCGGCATCGAAAGCATCAGCATCAATATTAACTGATTTAATTTGTTTGCTACCATAGACGGTAACTGTCACAGCTCCGCCTTTTGAAACCACAAATTCTTTTGCGGCTAATTCCGCCTGAGCTTTTCTTAACTCTCTTTGCATTTTTTGGGCTTGCGCCATCATTTGTTGCATGTTCATAATCTATTCTCCTTCGAATTCGATATTAATTGTGTCTGGCTTTGGTAGTTTACTGATTTGCAATTTGTTCATGTAATTTTGTTGCGATCTTACTGAGTCTTTTCTTGAGACAGCATAAACAAACATTCTCTTACCGAAGACAGTTTCTACGACATTTTGTATTGCTTCTTGATTTTCAATTAAGTTGGCTCTATCCGCGGTTGAAGGAAGTTGATATTCAACAACGAGAATCTTGTTCCCTGCCACTAAAGGACGACCATCCACTAGTAAAGTAGCGGCCTTACCTAAATCAGGATGGGCAATATAGCGTTTTAGATTTGACCAATTATTCAATAATTGGTTTTTAATTTCTTTTTTGGAGACAACCATGATGTCAATCATTAAATCATCGTCCACAAAGAACGATTCTCCATTCCTAGTCCCTTTTACCACAATCACATCTTTTGATAAAATAACTGGCTTTGATTCTTCTACCGGTTGATCAAATAACGATACTGGCTTCTGCGGTTCAGGTTTCGTTGGTTCAGGCGCCTTAAATATCGCTGGTTGAGGTTCTGGCTTTGGAAGTGGCTTTTCAATTTTTGGAAGTGGCTCGATATATTCTTCTCTTGGACTACCATCTTTTTTGGTGGTGACAAGTTTAAGAATAGTGACTTCGAATAGTGGAATAATCGAGTTCACACTCTTATAATCCTTCTGAGCGGCCATGATTATATCAATCATCTTCATCGTTTCTTCGATGCTTAAGTATTTGAAGAACAACTTTGCTTCTTCCTCATTTAATACTTCTAAACAGGAAATATTACGTGAAGATTGATAAATCAATATATCCTTTAATATTAAAAGAAGGTCATCAGTTAATCTCTTGATGTCTGTGCCTAAAGAAACATAACGATTTACTCTCGCTAAAACATCGGGAACATCTTTATTGATGATTGAATTTAGTAAAGCAATCTTTTCATCTTTTGACTCAAGGGCAAAAATATCGAGGATATCTTGAACTTCAAGTTTGTTTCCAGAATAGGCAAGAACTTGATCGAGTATTGATAAAGCATCTCTCATACCACCATCTGCTAAAGAAATAATGATGTCAATCGCGTCATCGTTATAGGCGACTCCTTCGTTTTCAAGAACGGCTTTCAGCCTATTCTTAATATCCTTATCGCTTAATTTTGTAAAATCATATCTTTGGCAACGTGAAAGAATTGTCGGCAAAATCTTATGCGGTTCAGTTGTAGCTAAAATGAAGATGACGTGTTCTGGTGGTTCTTCTAATGTTTTAAGTAGTGCGTTAAAAGCACCAGTGGATAGCATATGAACTTCGTCAATGATGTAGACTTTGTATCTGCCTAAGATAGTGCCGTATTTGACTTTATCGATTAAATCTCGAATTTCATCAACGCCGTTATTGCTTGCTGCGTCTAATTCTAATACATCTGGGTGGGTACCATCGATAATGGCTTTACAGTTTTTACACTCGTTGCATTGATGTCCAATGCCTTCATCACAGTTAAGGGCTTTAGCGAGCAATTTTGCCATTGTGGTTTTGCCTGTTCCCCTTGGTCCCGCGAACAAATAAGCGTGGGCTAACTTCCCAGTCGCTAAAGCGTTCTTCAAAGTTTTTACGATATGTTCTTGTCCTGCCACTTCATCGAAAGTACTTGGACGATATGTTCGATATAGAGCTTTATAAGCCATAAAAAATCACCTGGATTAAGTATATAACAAAAACGTTTGATAATGAAATGTTAATATTCTATTAAGCCAACTATTTATCTCTTTTTATGAATGAGGAGGTATGCTACAATACTTTACGGTCAGAGGAATAATTATGGAAGAAAGCATGTATCAACGTCTCGAAGCCGCGGTAAAACGCTTAAAAGAAATCGATGACGAACTAGTTAGTGAAGATGTAATGAAAAACATTGCTCACTTTAGAGAGATTTCTAAGGAAAGAGCCTACCTTGATCCACAGGTCGAGGCTTTTCAACGTTACAAAAAGAACGAAACAGATATTGAAGAAGCCAAAGCAATGGCCCATGATTCTGATCCTGACTTAGCTGAAATGGGGAAAGAGGAAGTTAAACGTCTCGAAGCCGAGCAAGAAAAACTCATTGAAGACCTAAAAGAAATGCTTCTTCCAAGAGACCCAAATGACGACAAAAATATCATCGTTGAAATTAGAGGCGCAGTTGGCGGAGACGAGGCGAACATCTTTGCTGGTGACCTCTTTAGAATGTATACAAGATACGCCGAATCACAAGGCTGGAAAATTCAAATTTTGGATGAAAATCCTTCAGAATCTGGGGGTTTTGCACTGATTTCCTTCAAAATTACCGGAAATCGCGTCTTCTCAAAACTCAAATTCGAAAGCGGCGCTCACCGTGTTCAAAGAGTACCTAAGACAGAGGCATCTGGACGTATTCATACAAGCACTGCGACAGTGTTAGTTATGCCTGAAGCAGAAGAAATTGATATTCAAATTAATCCAAACGATTTACAAGTCGACACATATCACAGCCAAGGTGCAGGCGGTCAGAACGTTAATAAGACAGAATCCGCTGTTCGTATCACCCATATTCCTACGGGAACTGTCGTCGCTTGCCAAACTGAAAAATCACAAATCCAAAATAGGGAAATTGCTATGCAAATGTTACGTACAAAGATGTACGCCAATATGTTAGCGGAGCAACAAGAAAAGATTGGTAACGAACGTCGATTAAAAATTGGTACAGGTGAAAGAAGCGAAAAGATTAGAACTTATAATTATCCACAAAACCGCGTTACCGATCACCGCATTGGATTTACAATCCAAAAACTAGATAGAGTTATCGAGGGCGAACTTGATGAAATCATCGACGCTTTAATACATTACGATCAATCAGCCAAATTAGCGGGTGAATAATATGCCCACTAATCGCGAAGCATATTTTGAAGCAATCAAACTTGGTGTCCCAAAACCAGTAGTGGTTTTTGCTTTGTGCGAAATCAACGATTTTGATTATCTTGGATTGACCAAATGCTTTGATGAAGAAATTAAGAATTATGCACTATTTAAAGAATCGATGCAAAGATACATTGATGGCGAAATGATTGAATACATTTTCAATAGGTCTTATTTTTTACAGTTACCATTATACGTTGATAAAAATGTCTTGATACCTCGCCAAGAAACAGAGGAGCTTGTTTTAAGAACTTGTCGCTTGATCGAGACTTATTTTAAAAGCAACAATTTGGCAATCGCCGATGTTTGTAGCGGTAGCGGGGCCATAGGCTTGTATCTAGCGGCCAATTATCCAATGAGCAAAGTCTATTTAAGCGATTATTCAAAAGAGACTATACGTGTAGCTAAAAAGAATGCTGAAAATCTTAATTTGGATGTCGAAATATTAAAGGGAGACATGCTCACACCTTTCATTGAAAGCAATATCAAATTAGATGTGATCGTATGCAATCCTCCATATATTGAAGATGAATCTACAATAGATGAAAAAACATGGAAGCAAGAGCCGCATCTAGCCCTTCTTGCAAAGCCTTGCACAAAGTATTACGAGCAATTATTAATAAATAAGGATAATGTGTTAAATGAATGCTACTTAATAGCATTTGAAATTGGTGAAGACATGAAGGATCTTCTTGAACCAATTGTTAAAAAGCATTGTCCTAACGCTAAGTATAGTTTTGAAGAAGATATGTACGGCAAAACGCGATACTTATTCATCGTAAACACTTTGTGATGTTATATAATAGTAAAGAAAATGGTGGTGATATTATGAAAATTGCAATCGCTTCAGATCATGGTGGTTTCGACCTTAAAGAACAGTTAAAAGACTATTTGGTTAAAAAGGGTTTTGAAGTGAATGATGTCGGAACATATTCCAAAGAATCTTGTCACTATCCTGAATTCGCTATTAAATGCGCTGAAGAAGTTAAAAATGGCAAATGCAAATTTGGTATTATTGTTTGTACAAGTGGCGAAGGCGTTGCTATTGCCGCTAACAAAATTAAAGGAATACGTGCAGGCATTGGCTATAATGTCATCGTGTCACGCTTAATGCGCGAACATAATGATGCCAATATCATTACTTTTGGTGCCAAGTTCACAACTTACAAACAGGCAACCGCTCGTATTGATGCATTCTTAAAAGCGGAATTCCAAGGCGGAAGGCACGCTCAAAGAGTACAGATGATAAAAGATTTAGAAAAATAATTCACTTTTTTTGGACAAAATTCAAAAATCTCCCGATTAGTAAGTAGGGAGGTTTTTTATTTATGAAAAAAATTAATGCCTACAAATGCACGCTTATCCATGTAAGGAAGAAGCACAAGTACGTTTTGCGTGTTAGATTGCTCAAACGCAAGTAAAGAAAAGAAACGATTAAGAAAATTCGACGTGATAGACGCATGTAACTGTCGAAAAAGCTAAACCTTGTAAAAAAACTATAAGAAGGGATGGATAGTTTAGTCTTTGCTGTGTGTGGTTCCCCAAAAACACGAAAAACATAGTAGAAAGGAAAAATATTTATGGAAAAAGAATTAAACGAAATTATAGCAATCATTCAATCGCATAGAGACAAAGCATATCGCAAAATCAATGAAGAATTGGTGGGAATGTATTTTGAGATTGGTAAATACTTATCTGCAAAAATTAAAATGGAAAAATGGGGCTCGAAAACTATTGAATCGATTTCAAACAATCTTATGAAAGCGTATCCAAATTTAAAAGGTTTTAACAGAGCAGGATTATATAGGATGGTACAGTTTTATGAAGAATATAGAGACAATGTAATTGTCTCAGCACTGTCGAGACAAATTAGTTGGACTAATAATATTGTCATATTGTCCAGCACAAAAACAATTGAAGAAAAAGAATTTTATTTAAGACTTTGTATTAAACACAATTATTCATCAAGAGAATTAAATAGACAAATTTCTAGCGGGTATTATGAAAGATATTTATTGTCAAATGGCAAAGCATTAGAAAGTTTAACACCTGCTGTAGATGAGGATGACATTCCAAAATCGAAAATCTTAGACAATTATTCATTGGAGCTTTTAGATTTACCAAAAACATATTCTGAAAAAGATTTAAGAAAGTCCATAGTCTCAAATTTAAAGGACTTCATTTTAGAAATTGGCAGTGATTTTTCATTTATTGGAGAAGAGTACAGAATTCAAGTTGGAATGCATGATTTTTATATTGATTTGTTGTTTTACAACAGAACATATTCTTGCCTGGTCGCATTTGAATTAAAAATAGGTGAATTTAAACCTGAATATATTTCAAAGATGAGTTTTTATTTAGAGGCATTAAATAGGCAAGAAAAGAAGGATAACGAAAATCAAAGCGTAGGAATTATTCTATGCACTTCAAAAGATAAAACAGTTGTTGAGTATTCAGTGGCACAAAACAATTCAAATATAGCAATCAGTACATACGAGACAAAATTGATAAATAAGAAATTACTAGAAAACAAAATTAAAGAAATAAGGGAGATTCTTAATGCCGATAAATAGCTTCGTTTGTCCGATTTGTGGAAACACTGACATATATTCTATTGGCTACTTAAATGGTAAACCTTACTGCCGTAGGTGTATCTCATTTCGTGGTGAAGAAGTTGAACATAAGCCATCATACCCAAAGAAGGCACCTATTCACTTGGAGTATGAGTTATCCCCTGAACAAAAAGAACTATCGGATAAGTTAGTGGAAAATTATAAGAAAGGAATTGATAGTTTAGTTTTTGCGGTGTGTGGTTCTGGAAAAACAGAAATCTGCTTAAGTCTTATTAGTTTTTGCGTTGGGCAGGGCTACAAAGTAGGCTTTGCTGTTCCGAGGAAGAGCGTTTGCTATGAATTAAAGTGCCGTCTACAAAAGATTTTTGTTAGAAACAAAGTGATAGCGGTATTCGGCGGGTGCCATAGTGTCATCGAAGGAGATATAGTCTGTTTAACAACACATCAATTATTTAGATATAACAACTATTTCGATCTTTTAATTATGGATGAAATAGATGCCTTTCCATTCAAGGGAAACGACATTTTAAAAAAGTTTTTCGAAAATGCGGTTAGAGGGCATTTTGTTTTGCTAACAGCAACACCATCAAAAGAACTGATTAACGAATTTAAAAAGCCTGGGAAAGATATGATGCGGCTTTCCGTGAGATTTCATCATCACCCATTACCCGTACCTAAAATAATAACCGGAGACGATATATACTTACACTACAAACTCATTAAAGAGATGAAGAGATTTATTAAAGAAAAGAAACAAGTTTTCATATTTGTTCCAACAATTGATGAATCAAAGAAAATCGCTTTTATTCTAAAGCCGTTTTTTCGTCTTGGAACATATGTGAATTCACAAAGAAACGATAGCAATCAAATCATTGACGATTTAAGAAAAGGAAAATATCTATATTTAGTAACAACAGCAGTTTTAGAAAGAGGTGTTACGATAAGGAATTTACAAGTCATCGTTTTTCACGCAGATAGTGAGATTTACGATGCAGCATCATTGATTCAAATCGCTGGAAGAGTGGGCAGAAAAAAAGAAGCCCCAGAAGGAGAGGTGATCTTTTTTGCTAAAAGAAGTAATAGACAAATGCAGGATGCGATTGATGAAATTAACGCCAACAACAAAGCATTGCAAGATATGCTTCAAAGAGATAAAAATAGATGACATATTGAGGATTTTCGATAAAGATATCTGCTTATGTAGCAAATGCCAAAGAGAGTTTGAACCAAAGTTTATTAATTTCAAAGTCGATGCTTATCAAGCAACTGCATTGTTTGAATACACCCCGTATATTAAGGAATTAATCTATAAATATAAGGGTTGCTTTGATTATGAACTTAACGATGTTTTCTTAAATATGTATTTTAAAGAGCTAAAAATGAGGTATTCGGGTTATAAAATCATTCCTATTCCCTCTTATGCTCAAGACGATAAGACAAGAGGCTTCAATCACGTTGTTGAAATGTTTAAAAATCTTGGCTTGGAGACACTTCAGATTATCGAAAAAACGGCGCATTTTAAACAAGCTGAACACAAGGCTAGAAAGCGTAGTGAAATAAGCAAATATCTGGTTTTAAAAAAGGAAATAAATCTAGAAAAAGATAAGGTTCTTTTGGTAGACGATATTTACACTACAGGCTCGACAATGAGAGCGGCAATAAATTTGGTAGAAAAACTCAATCCTAAACAAATAAGAGTTCTTGTTTTTGCGAAAACAAGGACAATACCGAGCTAAAACACTAATATTTATTAGACAAGATTGCTTTACGTTGTTATTATATTTAAGCGAATGCATGAAATTCTTTTATAAAAGAAAGGCACACCATTTGTGTGATTGGTATTAAAATATGGGATTTTTTGACAAAAGAGCTCTCAAAAAATATATGAAGGAAGCCGACAAGGTTATTGCTTATGAAAGCCAGATGGCCGCACTTAGCAACGAAGAACTTCAGGCTAAAACTCCTTACTTTAAAGAATTATTAAAACAAGGCAAGTCCTTGGATGATATTAAATATGAAGCTTTTGCTGTAGCAAGAGAAGCAGCTAAACGTTGTATTGGCGAATTCCCATACAAAGTTCAGATCATTGGTTCATTGGTTTTGCATAATGGCGATGTCGCTGAAATGAAAACCGGTGAAGGTAAAACCTTAACATGTACAATGGCTGTTTATCTTAACGCTTTAGCGGGTAAAGGTTTACACGTTATTACCGTTAACGAATACTTATCAGGTCGTGATGCTGAATGGATGGGTCAAATCTATCGTTTCTTAGGTCTTACAGTTGGTGTTAATGCACGCGCCAAGACAACAAGCGAGAAAAAGGAAGCCTATTTATGTGATATTACATACACGACTAACTCGGAATTAGGCTTTGACTACTTAAGAGATAATATGGCTACCGACATGGAACACCGTGTTTTAAGAGGACTCAACTTCTGTATTGTTGACGAGGCCGACTCCATTTTAATCGACGAAAGTAGAACACCGTTAATCATTTCTGGTGGCGCTAAAACAAGTGCTTCTCAATATACTGTCGCAGATAGATTCTGCAAAACTTTAAAGAAAGAAAAAGATTTCTCCGTTGATGTCAAAGACAAAACCGTTCACTTAACTGAAGAAGGTCAACAAAAAGCGGAACGCATGTTTGGTATCCAAAACTTATATGATCCAGAATATGCTGATTTAGTCCATAGAATTCATAACGCTTTAAAAGCGAACTTCATTATGGCTAGAGACGTCGACTATTTAGTGGACGCCGAAGGCGAAGTCCAAATTATCGACCCATTTACCGGCCGTGTTTTACCAGGTCGTGAATGGTCTGATGGTTTACACCAAGCCGTTCAAGCAAAGGAAAATGTCAAAATCAAACAAGAAACCATTACCATGGCGACTATTACATATCAAAACTTCTTCCGTCTTTATTCCAAGCTTGCCGGTATGACTGGTACTGCTAAGACCGAAGAAGAAGAATTCCGTAAAATTTATAACATGCGTGTTGTATGTATTCCTACAAACAGACCTGTTATCCGTATAGATGCGCTCGATTACGTCTATGCACATAAAGGGCCAAAACTTGCTGCTTTAATTAAGGAAGTTAAAGAACGTCACGAAAAAGGCCAACCAATTTTGATTGGTACTGTTTCCGTTGAATCATCAGAAGAAATATCGGCTTTATTAACAGAAGCAGGACTCCAACATGAGATGTTGAACGCGAAAAACCATGCACGTGAAGCGGAAATCATCTCTCACGCTGGTGAAAAAGGCTCTATCACATTGGCCACAAACATGGCTGGTCGTGGTACCGATATTAAGATTAACGATGAAGTCAGAGCGTTAGGCGGTCTTTGTGTTTTCGGAACAGAAAGACATGAATCCAGACGTATTGATAACCAATTACGTGGTCGTTCTGGTCGTCAAGGTGATCCTGGCTTCTCCAGATTCTACGTATCGTTTGATGACACGTTATTAGTTAGATTTGCTGCCGATTCCATCAGAAACTACATTGAAAAGAACTTTGGCGACGAAGCATTAGAAGCCAAGATGATTACTAATGTCATCACCTCAGCGCAAAAGAAAATCGAAGGTCAAAACTTCGATACTCGTAAGAGCCTATTAGAATACGATGATGTTTTAGCCAAACAGAGACAAATTGTCTATGACAAGAGAGATAGAATTATCGAAGGTAGAAATATCGACGACATCATGGATGATATCTTTAAAACGACAGGTGAATTCCTTGCTAAAAAAGGCGTTCCTGCTGATAGTAATGACCAATTAGTGTCTGGCGAACAACTTGTTAAAGTTGTCGAACCAAGATTCTTACCATCTGGCGTTATTAAACCAAATCTTTATGATGACGCTCCAGTCGAAGATATCGCCCCAGATTTAGCTATTCTCATTAGAGAAAGATTTGATCAACTTCTTAACGAATGGGATGTTGATGAAGAAGATAAAGATAAAATCAAACGTTCAGTGGTCTTACACTGTATTGACCAAAACTGGACCAAACATATTGACTCCATGGCGAGATTAAGAGAAGCCATCTTCCTAAGAAGCTACGCTAACGTAAACCCATTACAAGACTATGTTAATGAAGGCTATGCTATGTTTAGAGAATGCTTAGAAATGGCCTCTGTTGATGCTGTTCTTAACTTAGTTAACATCAAACCGCAACGCCGTGTTGAAGTTGCTCAAGAACAACCAGCTGAACAACCAGCTGAACAACCCGCCGAGGACAAAAAATAATATGAAAGACATAGTTACTTTAAAACAGGAACTTTGTGCTGTTGGCGAGAGAATCCGTCAACTCGGGTCTTCTCTTTGACCTCGTTAGCCTTAACGAAGAAATAAAAGTTCTCTCCGAAAAGAGCGAAGAAGCAAACTTTTGGGACAATCGAAACAGTGCTTTAGAAACAATCAATCGTCTCAATCATATAAAAGAAATAGTGGAGACGTACACTGATTTAACTTCTAGATTAAAAGATTTAGAAGAGCTTTTAGATTTTGAAGACGATTCTTTTTTGGAACAAATTGAAACTTCCTTTGATGAATTAAAAGCCAAGGCAAATGATTTTGAACTACAAATTCTTTTCACTGGCGAATTCGACGATTTAAACGCTATTATCGAAATCCATCCTGGCGCTGGAGGCACAGAGGCCCAAGACTGGGCGGATATGCTTTATAGAATGTATGTCCTTTATGCCGAACAGCATCGTTATAAAATGTCGGTTGTTTCTTTTGAACCAGGAGATGAAGCCGGCATTAAATCAGTCACCTTACAAATCAATGGGAAACACGCCTATGGCTTATTAAAAGGTGAGAAAGGCGTCCACCGCTTAGTGAGAATCTCACCATTTGACGCTAATAAAAGACGTCATACGTCTTTCGCCTCGGTTAATGTTGTACCTGAATTTAACAACGATTCTATCGATATCGATATTAATGAATCTGATTTAAAGATCGATACATATCGTAGCGGTGGTGCAGGCGGGCAAAATGTTAATAAAGTTGAAACTGCGGTAAGAATCACACACTTACCAACTGGTATTGTGGTTTCCTGCCAAATCGAAAGAAGCCAACTTCTCAACAAAGAAACCGCTATGCGAATGTTAAAGGGCAAATTATATTTAATCGAACTAGAAAAAAGACAGAATAAATTAAACTCCATCGTTGGTGAAAAAAAGAATATCGAGTGGGGCAGCCAGATCCGTTCATACGTCTTCTGCCCATACACTCTTGTTAAGGATAATAGGACGTCTTTTGAAGTCACTGATGTCCAATCAGCAATGAACGGAAACCTAGATGGATTTATATATGCTTTCTTGCGTATGGAAGCCAAAAATAATAGTAAATAATCGAGAATTGCAGGTTTTTATGGAAAATGAGCGCCGTTTTGAGATAGTTTCTAAATTTAAACCAACAGGGGACCAACCAACCGCTATTGAGAAGCTTTCTGATGGCATTTTTAATGGCAAAAAGTTCCAAGTTTTGCTCGGTGCTACAGGTACTGGTAAAACCTTTACAATGGCTAACGTTATTGAAAAAGTTCAAAAACCAACCCTTGTTTTGGTCCACAATAAAACTTTAGCAGGCCAACTATATTCAGAATTCCAAGAACTATTCCCTCATAACCGCGTCGAATACTTTGTTTCTAACTTCGATTTCTATCAGCCAGAAGCCTATATTCCAAAGAGCGATACTTATATTGATAAGAATGCTGTTATGAATGAAGAAATTGAGATGCTAAGAACATCGGCTATTAACTCTGTTCTAGAAAGAAGAGACACTATCATTGTCGCTTCTGTAGCTTCTATATATGGTTTAACCGATCCTGATGAATATCGAAATCTCGTCTTCAATATTCGTGTTGGTGAGGAAATAAATAGGCAAGAGTTATATAAGAAATTAGTGGACGCTCAATATAAAAGGAATAATTTAGATGTCGTGCCGGGCACATTTAGAGTAAGAGGCGACATCATCGAAATCGTTCCGGCTTCCTTCACTGATAATGACGTTATAAGAATCGACACTTTTGGCGATGAAGTTGAAAAAATAGTGCAAATCAATTCTTTGACAGGGGAAGTAAAACATACATATCACACATTCCCGATCTTCCCCGCTTATGATCACGCTTCCACAAGAGAGAGAATTAAAGAAGCCTGCGTCACAATTAAAGCAGAACTAGAAGAAAGATTAAAATTCTTCAAAGAAGAAGGCAAGTTGTTAGAAGCCGAAAGGCTTGAAATGCGCACCAATCAAGATATGGAAAGCATGCAAGAATTTGGTATGTGTCCTGGCATTGAAAATTATTCTAGACACATCGATAAAAGAAAACCAGGCGAAAGGCCGTGGTGCTTAATTGACTATTTTCCAGAAGATTTTTTAATGATTGTTGACGAATCACATGTCACGTTCCCACAGTTAAGAGGTATGTACAATGGAGATCGTTCAAGAAAAGAGACTCTTGTGGAATATGGTTTTAGGTTACCTTCTGCTTTAGATAATAGACCTCTTAACTTTGATGAGTTCGAAAAGATTATGCCTTATGTACTATGTACAAGCGCAACGCCAGGCGATTATGAATTAAATAAAGCTGGTGGTGTTTCAGCAGAGCAAATCATTCGTCCAACCGGTTTATTAGATCCTTTGATTGAAGTTAGACCAACATTAGGCCAAGTTGATGATTTGGTTCACGAAATAAACGAACGTGTAAAAAGAAATGAACGCACAATGGTAGTTACTTTAACTATTCGTATGGCGGAAGATCTTACCAATTTCTTAAAGGAAAAAGGGATTAAAGTCGTCTATTTGCACCACGAAACCAAAACTTTGGAACGAAGTGAGATTATTTATCAACTAAGAAAAGGTAAGTATGATGTACTAGTGGGAATTAACCTATTGCGTGAAGGTTTAGATATACCTGAAGTATCGCTAATTTCAATTTTTGACGCCGATAAAGAAGGATTCTTAAGAAGCGCTAGGTCACTTATTCAAATTACTGGTAGAGCAGCAAGAAATGAACACGGTTTGGTTGTAATGTACGCTGATAGAATTACTGATTCAATGAATGAATGTATTGAAGAAACGAACCGTCGTAGAACAATTCAAGAAGCTTACAATTATGAAAACGGAATTATCCCACGAACAGTCATTAAAGAAATCCGTCCACCTATCCATAATAGCGATGACGAGATCAGCGAAATGATTGATATCACTAAACATGGTAGCCGTGCGGAAATTGAAGCTAAGATTAAAGAACTTGAAAAACAAATGCGCCAAGCCGCTAAAGAATTTGATTTTGAAAGAGCGGCCGAACTTCGAGATATTATTCTCGAAATAAAAAGCAGTTTGTGAAAATAAAGTTTGCGTTATTCTAACGATTCTAATATTATAAATATCGCGACTAAGAAAGGAAGAATGTTCTTATGTTAAATTGGTATGACTGGATTATGTTGGTGGTCGCTATTGTGATCATCGTTCTCTGCCTCCTCCAAGGTGGTAAATCAGAAGGTGCTTCTGGTGCTATTACTGGTGGTGGTTTAAACGTGTTCGTCAAAACAAAAGAAAGAGGTGCGGAAAAAGTTGTTTCTATCCTCACCCTTATCTGTGCAATCCTATTCTTCTTTATCGCAATCCTTATTGAGATTACCGCTAAAGCAGCCTAATTGCTACTTAGGGTAAAGAAAAACGAGCATTGATTTGCTCGTTTTTTATTCTATAAAACTTAATCGTTTTTTGTATAATCAAGCTCTTTAATTTCTTCTTGCTTTGGCTCTTCCTTCTTTTTGACTTTGCGCGGTTTCTTTTCTTTGTTTTTATTTTGCGCAACTATTTCTCTTATACCAAAGATTAGCTCATAAACGCCAGCAACAAATAATAAGGCACCAGCAATGATGCAGAATGCAATCTTGACATCGCCTCTGAAGACAAGGGCCAAGATGCCACCGGTAATGAAAACCACCGCAGCGACAAACGAGACAATAATGTAAGGGATATTTTTATCTTTTTTAATCACCAAAAGAATGCCGTTTATTAGTTCAATACTTCCCACAACAATAAAGAAAATGGCTAATAGGTAAACTAAGTAATTTAATAAAACTAGCTCCCTCGTGCATAGAAATACGCCTAGTGCAATGCAGGCAGAGCCATATAATAAACCATTAGTGAATATCTTGTTTGGCTCAAAAATAAACGATGTCAAAATAGCAAACAAGCCAAATAAGAATAAGATGACTGCGGCAATAATATTTAGAGCATCCTCTAAAATGTTTTGCTTGTTAGTTGCGGCAAAAGCAATAATTAATGCCCCGCCAAATAATAATAGAATCGATAATATCAACTGGAGCCAGACATATTTTTTAAATAAACTTTTCATATGGATTTCCTCCTTGAATACTATTATAGTATTTGCAAAAGGAACTTAAAAGAATATGGAACGAAAATTATTAAATGATTATGCGAGGTTGATTGTCCTTCAAGGTGGACATGTTCTTAAGGGCGATATCGTTTGGATTAATGCTGGTTTAGACCAACCTGAATTTGTTACTTCGGTTGTCGAACAATGCTATAAAGCAGGCGCAAAAAGCGTGACAGTTTATTGGCACCATGATCCAGTTAATAAATTAGGATATAAATATGAAAGCGTGAGTAGTTTAGGTTCTGTCTCGCCGATGAATCTTGCTAAATTTAAATATTGGACAAAGAAACTACCTGTCGTCATCCACATCGTTTCTGATGATCCTGATGCGATGAAAGGTGTTAACCAAGGCAAAGTCGCTAAAGCAATGGCGAAGCGCTACCCAAAAATTAAGAAATACCGTGATGCTATTGATGGCAAATACAAATGGTGTATTGCTGCCGTTCCTAGTAAAGCATGGGCCAAAAAGGTTTTCCCTAACCTTGATGAAGAAGAGGCTATTGAAGCTTTGTGGGCTGCTATCTTAAAGACATCACGCGTGGATGGAAACGATCCAGTTAAAAACTGGGATGATCATAATGCTTTCTTAATCAACCAAAGAAAGAAACTTGAAAGCTTTGGTTTAAAAAAGCTTATTTATAAAGCAAGCAACGGCACTGATTTCCAAGTCGAGTTAATAGACAATATGCTTTGGGGTGGTGGATGTGAAGTCGCGCCAAATAAAGGCCAATTCAATCCTAATATTCCAAGCGAAGAAGTGTTTACAACGCCAATGAGAG
This sequence comes from Bacilli bacterium, assembly GCA_017442875.1. Taxonomy (GTDB): domain Bacteria; phylum Bacillota_I; class Bacilli_A; order RFN20; family CAG-826; genus RUG14515. The sequence goes on along the minus strand of JAFSPN010000046.1, from coordinate 63,887 downwards.
GTAAAGCTGAAGGCACACTTGTCGCTTCCAAACCATTATCTTATAATGGCGAACTCATTGAAGACTTCTCAATTAGTTTTAAAGATGGCAAGGTTTGTTCCGTCAAAGCAAGAAAGAACCAATCTTTGCTAGAGAAGATGGTGAAAATGGACGAAGGTGCTTCAATGCTTGGCGAAGTTGCATTAGTGCCATTTGAATCACCAATTAATCAAACTGGATTATTATTCTATGAAACATTATTTGACGAAAACGCTTGTTGCCATGTTGCTTTGGGCGCTGGTTTCCCCGAATTATATGAAGGTGCTTTAGACATGAGCCCTGAACAAAGAAAAGAAGTTGGCATCAATGAATCGATGATCCATGTTGACTTTATGATCGGCACAAGAGATTTATCAATCGTGGGCGTTGATAAAAACGGTAAGCAAATTCAAATATTCAAAGATGGCACTTGGGCTATCTAAGCCGCTTAATCGTTAATAATTCATTGAAATAGATTGTCTTTCTCTCAGGGAGGACAATCTTTTTGTTTGTTGGATCAATTTTGGCCAAAATAGTGGAGACAGTATTGATTTTATTGTTTCTCCAATAAGAAATCTCTAGCTCTTCTCCGTGATAATTTACTAGTATTTCGTTTATTTCATCCGCTTCATCTGAAGACATAATTGGTCTTTCAATAACTTCGTTATCTTTATGAGCTTTCTTTAAATACTTTTCTTGTTCGATTAAAGATTTATATGGAGCCCATTTTTTCATTCCGCGTTCACTCATTTACGATGACCTCCTATATACTCATTTCTTTCTTTAATGGTGCTTTCTTCTAATAGAGACGACGCTCTTAAAACAGAATTATTGCCGTATTTACTATGTAATTTATCAACAGCCTTTTGCAAATTGTGGCGCTTTTCTTGTTTGTCTTCATCTTCGAACAAATTTAATTGCTGATGTGATGCAGGCACCAAACCTCCATAATAAATACCAATGTTTCTGATTGGTAAATCTTGTACATAACGATGGTATATTTCTAAAACAGCATCCAAAAGAAGTTTGCTATCATCAGTGGCCGCTAATAGAGTCGATCTTCTAGAAAATCCACCCATATTTTTTGAATAGCCAATGTAAATCGATACCATGTTGCACATTTTATCTTCATTTCTCATTCTTGAAGTAAGCGTATCAACCATTTCTCTAATGATGGTAACGGCTTCCTTGGAATTATAATCTCTAAATAGAACCTGCCCTAAAGTGAAACTTCTCTCTTTCGGTTCATAGTTCTCATGAATATCTGCTTCATCGATACCATTAGCGTGTCTCCAAAGTTGCTCACCCATGACACCAAATTTACTTTTTAAGTAATCAATACTGGATGTCGCGATATCTTTAACGGTGAATATGTTCATCTTATTTAACTTAGCTTCTGTTCTTGTGCCTATGCTCCAAACTTTATGTAATGGGGTAATAGGCCATAACTTTTCTTTGATTTCGTTACTTTGTAATCTAGCGATACCATTTTTCGCAGTTTTTGCATAAATATCCAAAGCCACTTTTGCTAAAAAGAAGTTATCGCCTATACCAGCGGTAGCTTGTAAGCCTGTATCTTCTTTAATTTGATTAATAATAGTGGTCACCATTTGAAGCGGCGTCTTTTTATAGTAACCAAGATAAGTCGTTAGATCCACAAAAGCCTCATCAATTGAATACACGTGTACGTCTTCTTCAGCGACAAAATGATATAAAACACTAATCACATCCGCGCTCTTTTCTAGATATCTTTCCATTCTAGGAACCGCATAAACATATTTGAATTTCTTTGGTAGTTCTTTAATGCGGCATCTTGAAGGAACACCGTGCTTTTTAAGAAATGGAGAGACGCTCAAAACAATCGTGTTAGTACCTCTTTCTTTATCCGCGACCACGAGTGGTGTAGTCCAGGGATCAAGGTTTCGATCAAGGCATTCAACATACGAGTAAAAAGCTTTCAAATCAATGACCGCAATTGTACGTTTTTCCATAAGGGGTGAGTGAATTATACCTAAATATAAAATTACTTTATAGTCTTGACATGCATTTTTTAGGAATTTGTCATTATTTTCTTTAATAAGAAAAGATTATTTGTTATATTGTATTCCACACCTAATAATATATTTAGATAATGTGGAGGTTTACCTTATGGAATATGTAGCCATTGTTATTTCATCTCTCGCTTTAATTGCCATCATCATCGCAATTGTTTTAATCGTTCTAAACAGCAAGAAAAAAGTTGAAGCTCCACAACTAGATTTAAAGGAGATTGGTGCTTTACAGCAACAACTCAATTCGTTAAACGAACAACTCAAAACTAATATCGAATTAGCGGTCTCTAAAGAAATCAACAAAGTCTTGGAACAGACCAGTAAATCAAATGAACTAAATAATGAAAAGCTAGAAAGATTCCAAAAGAACATTACCGAATCATTAAATACAAGATTTGACGCTTTGAATAAACAAATTGATGACAAACTCATTGAGATCAACAAAAAGGTTGATGAGAAGCTCGCTGAAGGCTTTAAAAACACTGGTGAAACTATGGCTCAAGTTAGAGAAAGACTTCAAGCTATTGATGCCGCACAAAAGAACATCGAAGAATTATCTAAAGATGTCGTTTCTTTGAGAAGTGTTCTAGAAGGCAACCAATCTAGAGGTCAATATGGCGAATATCAATTATCAATGGTTCTCCATAATGTTTTTGGTGACACAACTGGTTGTTATCAAGAACAATACACCATGAAAAAAGTCAAAGATGGCGACGACGTGCGTGCGGATGCTGTTGTTTTCATGCCAGAACCAAACAAGATGATTTGTATCGATTCCAAGTTCCCGTTCCAAGATTATCAAAGAATCTTTGAAACTGATGTTCAAGAAGAAAAAGAAAGATTGACTCGAGAATTTGGTAACGCTGTTAAGAAACACATTACCGCTATTAAAGATAAATACATCGTTGAAGGAAAGACCGCTCCTGAAGCTTTGATGTTCATTCCTAACGATGGTGTCTTTGCGTTCATCCATCAAAACTTAGAAGACGTCATTGAATACGCTAGAACTAAGAAAGTTATCCTAACTAGCCCATCAACATTACCAGCTATCTTAGTCACCATAAATATGGTGCGTATCGAAGTGGAACGCAGCAAAAACGCCGATGAGATTAACAAACATTTACAACGCTTAGCCAAAGACTTTGAAATGTTTGGACGTGAATGGGATAAGTTCTCTAACGCTCTTGAACAAACCGGTAAGAGAAGAGAAGAACTTGATCATCGCGTTGGTAGAATTACAAACAAATTCCAAGCTATTAACACCAACAACAACTTGGAAGACGAATTAAAACAATTAGGAGATAGTAGTGAAGAACTATAACGAACATAATTTAGTTACATTCTCAAATAGCCTTTTAAAGCATTTTGGGGTTATGCCTTTCCATCAAACCGAACAATGGGTCGATGAAGCTTTAAGCAATCACCAAAAAGTCGTCGTCATGCTCTTTGATGGCATGGGTCAAAACATCTTAAGAAAGCATTTAACGGAAAAGTCTTATATGAGACAGCACTTCTTATGCACGATTAATTCTACATTCCCTCCCACAACAACCGCAGCGACAACCGCTTTCTTAACTGGCAAATATCCGATTGAAACAGGTTGGATGTCTTGGGCACAATATTTTGAAAAGTATCAAAGAAATATCATTTTGTTTAAAAACCTCGACTACAATACTGAAGAAAAAGTTGAACCAAGCAATATCGCTAATACGGAATTACCAATCAAAACAATTCTTGAATTAATCAAAGAAAAGAATAAGGACGTGCAAGTGTTTGATGTTAAAAGATGGCCAATTGATAGTGATGGTCCAAAGACTTTAAGAGGCTTTGAAAGAAGAATTAACAAATCAATTCATCATGTTAAAAAATGTTTAGGCTATTTCTATTTTGATTCCCCAGATAGAGAAATGCATGTCTATGGTATAAATTCTTGGAGAGTCCATTGCTATGTTAAAAGAATTAATAAAATGATAGGCCGTTTAGTTAAGAAAAATCCTAACACTGTCTTCCTTGCCTTTGCAGATCATGGTCATATCAATGTTAAATATCTTGATATCTGTGAACACGAAAATTTATATAGTCTTTTAAGACTACCCCTTTCTTTTGAAAAAAGAACACCAACTTTCTTTGTTAAAGAAGGGAAGAACGAAGAATTCAAAACATTATTTAACAAATACTATGGCGAACACTTCGACTTAATGAGCAAAGAAGAAATTCTTGAATTAGGAATGTTTGGCGAAGGCGTTGTTAGTTTTAAAGCAGTGCAATTTATTGGCGACTTTGTGGCCACTAGCAAAGACCAATATTGCTTATATGCCTCTAAAGAGATGAAACATATGGATTTCTTTAAAGGACATCACGCCGGAAACACCAAAGAAGAGATGCTTATTGATGTCACCGCATATAATGTGTGATTGATTTTTTATAAAAATAAACTTATTATATTTTAGCGTTATGGGTCCATAGCTCATCTGGGAGAGCGCATCGTTCGCAACGATGAGGTAGCGAGTTCGATCCTCGTTGGATCCACCAATACCCCCTTCGAATTTATTTTGGAGGGGGTTTTGTTTTGCTGGTTGTCGTTGCCCAAAGTCACTTATTCAAAATTGGACAAAATGACTTATCCAGCATAGATTAGGCCTCTTACGAGGTCTTTTCTTGTGTCTCGAACTCCAATCTCTTGCCAACTAATCAGCTTTATAATCTCTTCTGAAGTGAAAAAGCACAGGTGATAAATTTAGAAAAACAAAAAATATTTGTAATTCTTCCAAAATATGTTATTTGTAACAACTTATTTAATGCGTGTATCATGTATGTATATGAAAAAGAAATTATATTTATTAGGAATTTCTCTATTCTTAGCAGTCTCATCCTTAACTGGATGCGATTATAAAACAGTAACTGAACCAAGCGATGATGATGAATCATCAGAATATCAACCAGATGATGATCCCATCATCCCTGAAGGTGAACTATTAGAAGCACCATTTTGGGCCACTAATGAAGAAGATCTCTTAAACTATGATCATGAAGTAGCCCTTTCTAATAACGCATCTTTAGATGAGGAAACCGATTATCGCTTTTATTTAGAACTTAATGAAGGTGCTTCTTTATCCGAAGCCCCAGAAACTTATGTTCGTGTTTATGATTCCACACATATAGAACATAGTTTAACTTCTGAGAACCTCGGTGGTGGTGTTTATGGCTTTGATGCCGTTATCCCTTATGAAGAAGGAAGATTCTACACGATCGAATTAAAAGATGGTGCGCCTTTCCATTTCTATCAAAAGGATGAATCTATTAGAGAATTTCACTTCGACACAAAGGCCGAAGAAAAAGATACTTATGAAGTTAATAATGATGTGAAGAGATTCCTTCTTTCCGACATCATCTCTAGACAGGATATTTCTTCTAGTGGTCCACATGAAACTCATACGATGATCACCAAGAAGAGCTTAAACTTACAACCGGGTGAACAATTCCTCTTCTGGAATGGCAAAAAAATCGATAATAATGCATTTTATGGCACTTTTGCAGGAGAAAAGATTGTTTCTTCTGGACAAAATGAAGTTTCTTATACCGATCCAGATTTAGGAAAAATCTTTGGTGATTCCGGTCTTAATGCTTTCTTTGATGACTATGATGATGGCATGATTGAAGACCTAGAATTATGCAGTGAAAAATCCATTGTTGAGAACTTACAACAATCTGAAGAATTTAGAGATTTTATCATGGAACAATATGAACGATTTGTTCCAGAAGAAAAGCGTGCTGTAAGAGCGGGCGATGTCCAAACATTCCTCGATTTATTAAAGAACATTAAACTTAAACCAAAATTTGGTTTTGAATGGCCAGGCTGGTCATTTGATTTAATCATCAGTGTCACAATTCCCACTAAATATGTGTCTGTGACTATTATGATTGAATACTATCGTAAATCGGTTTTAAAAGTTGATGCTTCTTGTTCGTTAAGAAGATTCTTAGGCGTTCCTTATTGGGCTGATATCGCTGTCGATATATCCGAAACTGTCGATACATCATTTAGATTCCAAATTGCTGTCGGTGGACAAGTCCCGGTTCCAAGTGGCAATAATCAAACTGACTATAATCACTTATCATCTTATATCTATGATAAAGCTGAACAATATGAAAAGGCCGATAGCCACTTCGATAGTGTTGTAAAAAGCAAGAAAGATGCAGTTAATTTTGATGGCAGAGCCGTCAAGATTAAATTAGGCACCGGTCGCTGGCCTATTGGTGGTATTTTCGATCTCTTCTTAGACTTTAACTTTGTCATTAAAATTGATGCTCAAGTGATGGTCAACTATACATATACTTCTAAATCAGTTAATCATATTATCTCTTATCGTTCTGGCGATGATAATAAGAGTAGTAAGACCACTGATTCGTTAGAAACTAGCGCTCATTCGTTAGCGATTGTTGGTTCTATTGGTGTTGATGTTGGCTTACATTTAAGATTCGGTTTAGGTGTTTGTGGTCTCGAAGATTATATCAACCTCTCCGTTTATGCGGATGTGGGTGTCTATATGGTTCTCAGTGGTTTCGGCACGATTATGTGGAGCAACGGTCCAACTGGAAAGAGCTGTGAAGCGGACATCGCCTTTAGTTTTGAAGTGGGGTGGTACGCAGATGTCGGTGTATCTCTTGTGATATTCTTTGTCGATTTAAGCGCGGACTTATTTAAGATTAGAAAACCATTCTTTAATGTGAATAACGCTGATTATGTTGTAGAAGCACCAACATTTGATGGTCCAATCGAATTAGAGAAAGAGATTACTAAAGTAAAAGATGATTTACATCTATTAAATCTCGCAACTATCAGTGGTACAGCATTTAAGATTGTTCAGACTGAATATGATCCAGTTAAAGATATCGAATATGTTAATGACCAAGGTAAGACTGTTAAGGGATGTCCATTTAGTTTCTCTTTTGAAAGCGGAAGTTATATTGCCTATTCTAATGGTGCTTTAATCTTAAAATCTAATCACCCCATTGAATTCAACGATACCTTATATGTTGATGTTCCTCGTTCGATGTTTAAGTTAAGAGAAGGACAACATCACTTCATCGAAGTCAGACTCCATTATTTAGATCCGATGGCGAGACCGGTTTATTTCGATGACCAATATATGGGCTATTACACATTAGGTAATGCGATTACTATTCCCGATTGTCCAAAAGATAGAGAATCGGAAGGTAAGAGATTCTACGGTTGGTTAAATACCGAGAACAGTAGCATTTATGAAGTGGGTGAAACTTTTGTCGTTCCCCAAGCACCACATGAGAAACATGAACCATTAAGATTTACCAGTTATTATTTCGATGTCATCTATCATACAGTGAAGTTTTATGATGGCTTAAATAACTTAGTCGAAGAACAAGTAGTGGAAGAAGGACTAGATGCTACGGCACCTAGCGCGGAAGAAAGAGATAGATTCATGCCGAGCAATGCGGTGTTTATGGGATGGTCAACATCTTTCACTGGTGTCTATTACGATTTAGAAGTCTATGGCATCTACATCTATGAAGAAAGCGAGGGCAATTAATATGAAACGCACTCATATCACTTTAGCGTTAATTGCATTGCTTGCTGTCACAGCGTGTGGACATGCTTTAAATAACGCATATTATGAACAAAAAGAGGAGATTTACAACGTTTTGCCTCCTTATGAACCACCCGTGAAGCCTGATAGAGAAAAGGAAATCACTAGTGTTGAAGTCCTCAATATACCTGATGAAATACCAATTGGTTACTTCGACTATTTCAATGTGAAATATCGTCTTAATTACAATGATGGCACTAAAGAAGAATTCCCATTAAAGGAAGAATTATTCCCCGATTCATTTAGAGAAAGTGTATTTGGCACAGTTGGTGTGCATAACATCGCTTTAGTCTTTAGAGGCGTAAAGGTCAATATCACCCTCAATATCGTTGTTAGTGATCGTATCTATACGGTTAATTTCATCGACTATGACGGCACTGTTTTATACACTCAACAAGTTCCTTATGATAACTATCCAAGATATCAAGGAAGGACACCATTTAGAGACAATGATTCCTTCTATCGTTATAAATGGATTGGTTGGGATCCTGAGCATCCATTAATCACCGGTGATTTAGATATTCATGCGGTCTATTCACAAACCGCGAAAAACAATGATATGTCTCCGGCGATGGATAAGGTTTCTATCAGTGATAAATATACCTGTAGCTCCCGTTATTCTTGGGAAGATCCTAACATCTTCTATGTCCATTCCACATACTATGTGGGTACTCTTCGTAATGTCTGCTTATATGATGATGTTTATATGAGTCACGTGCAAGGAACGGATACTATTGTTCCTTATACGATTGATGGTGATTCTAAATTAGATGATTCCACACTTAAGAATCGTGTAGCTGATGCAGTCAATAGTGCATATTCCTATGAAGATAGTCAGATTCCTAGCGATATTCATGTCTATGATTTATCAACGATTAATTTCGTAGAAACTGTATATGAAGATGGCACGATTGTCAGTAAATATGCGGTGGATATCGATGATTACGAACTATATACCAGCACGAATAATTTATTAACTTATTATCACGATGCTTTTGCGGATGATAGAAGTGGGACGATGACCGTGCCATCAACATTTGCTAATGGTTCCTATAGTGTTGGTCTATATTTCGATCTCGATGTTTATATCACCTATAACCTTAGAAAGAATTATGACAACGCTTATTCAATTAGTTTAGAAGCTTGTATGGTCTGTCCAAGATTTAGTTATTTAGGTCTACATAACGCCGCAGATACAATTGATAAAACCTCTAGTGAAGATGACCACTTATTTAAGGGCACTGTTTCCGATATCATCCCCACGATGAAAGAGAAGATGGAGAATCATCAATGGAATTAAAGAAGAGTAAAAAACTTTTATTTACCATTCTCTCTTCCGCTTTAGTGATTTCCGGAATGGGCTTTCTTTCAAGCTGTGATAATCGTGAGAATATTTATATTCAAGCCAGTCAACACCTCGCTAATTACGAATTAGAAGAAGCCAAAACTTTATTTACCAAGATATTAGGTTATAGAGACAGTTTAGCAAGAAAAGGTGTCGCTATCGGATTAGAGATGTTCTTTGCTCAAGAACACTATTTAAAGTGTGCGAAAAAGGTTTTGAAATACGGTGGAGAAATCAATGTCTCTTTTAATAGTAAAGGTTCTCCTAATGATGATGTTCTTCTAAAAGAAGCGGTGATTGATCAAACCAGTGAATTAGAACATTACGACTTCAGCGGTTGGAAAGTAGAAACATTCTCTTATTTAAAGAATACACATCGTATTAATTTATCTTTGTTCGCTAACTTCAACCCCCATGTCTATTCTATTGATTATGAATTAAATGAAGGCTTTGTGGTCGATCCACCAAGAAGTTATACCTATGGTACAAAAGTTATTATTCCTGATGCTTATTGTGATGGTTATACTTTCGTCGGTTGGAACGATGGAAAATCTAACGGATACTATAAGCCTTATATCATTACCAAAGATATGGGTGAAGATGTTAATCTCACTGCGAGATTCTCTCCTAATACCTATCACATCGAATTCGATCCTAATGGTGGAGAATGCGATATCCAAGAAGCGGATTATACATTCGGTGAAACTTATACATTACCGACACCCACTAAATTTGGTTATACATTTACTGGTTGGTATACGGAAAAAACCCACAAAAAAGTAGAAAATGTCTTCAATATTAGCGAGAATTGCAAGGTTATCGCAGAATATGAATACATAGAATACCCGATATCTTATGAACTTTATGATGGTATGTTCTTCGACGAATATCCCACTGGTTATAATATTGAAACTGATGGTTTAAGAATCCCTTACCCTTATCGTAATGGATATCTTTTTGCTGGTTGGGTGGAAGAAGAAAATGATGGCGATCAAACCATTTTAGATTATGTCATTAATAGAGGTTCTTCCGGACCTGTGAAGTTACATGCGATATGGGCAAAATGCGAAGTCGACAATGGTGGGCAAAGAATTGCTTCGAATTCTCTTCCAACCATTCCTTCTGGATTACCACACACCGATTATTATTACTCTATCGTTATTCCTTATCATATAACTGATATTGCTCCAGAAGCTTTTAACAATACATTATTTGTTTATTCTGGTATTAAGAAATTCGCTTTAGATAAACGCAATAGATATTTAAATATCATTGATGGTAAATATATTTGTACATTAGATGGTAAAGAACTAATCAAGATGGCTGCACCATATTCTGATGAAAGCCTAGATATTGTTCTCCCGAAAAGCATTGAGACATTAAGAAGCAAGAGTATCCCCGTCAATGGTGGTGCGAATAAAATCACCGGTGAAAATGTCACCACAATTTGTGACCACGCGGCGATGAGAACTAATATCAATGAAATCGATTTTCCAAACTGTAAATATATCGGAGATTACGCTTTCTCTTATAGTGAAAGTTTAACGAATATCAATCGCACATTTGATCACGTCAAACATATCGGTTGTAATTCTTTTGAATTAACTAAGTTAACCAGTGTGACGATTAATGAAGATGTGGAATACGTGGGATACGAAGCTTTCGCTGCTAATTCGTTCTCAAAAAGAATGACTTCCTTTACTTGTCTGTCCGATAAAGTGGAATCATTAGATGCAGTATTATACGGACAATCTTTAATCGAAGAATTAACTCTTAAGAACGCTGTTACTCCTATCGCTGATTTATTTAAGAATGCCTTATCTAGTATGAGTTTAAGAAAAGTCACAGTTTTAAGTGGTGAAACCATTTGTGATGATTTCTTAAAAGGCATTCAATCCGTTACTATCGTAGAAATACTCGGTGATGTTAAATATATCGGTAAACGTTCTTTCTCCGGAATTAATGCGGAAAAGATTCCTGATTTATCACATGTCGTTTCTATCGGGGAAGAAGCCTTTATGAACTGCGAAGAATTAACATCAATTAATTTATCTCCAGTATTAACTCATATTGGCCCTCACGCTTTTAAAGATACTTCTATAGAAGAGATTGTTATTCCTGATTCCGTTACCGATATCGGTTTCGGTATCTTTGAAGAGTGTGAAGGGCTTCAAAAGATCACAATAAATAAAGATTCATTTACTTCATTTAGATATCTTTTTGGTGATAGTGCAATTCCCAGAAACCTCGAAGTAGTGGTGACTGGTACTGGTCAGATGAAAGAAAACCAATTTGAAAATGCTTTCGGTGTCCAAAAAGTGGTCTTAAGTGAAGGCTTACAACTCAATAAGAAAACATTCTATGATTGTCGTTCTTTAGAAGAAATCGTTTTACCTAGTAGTGTGCAAGTCATTCCTGAACACTGCTTTGATAGTTGTTTAATCTTAGAACATATCGATTTACCTAATGTCACCGAGATTAGTGATTATGCATTTAATAACTGTCAATCTCTTGTGGCGATTGAGACTTATCATGGACTAAATGTCTTGCCTTCTACGTTAGAAACATTAGGTTCATATGCTTTTGCGGGTTTAGTGAATCTACCATCTCTAACATTAAATAAAGAACTCACCTATGTAGGGAATGGAGTTCTCGCTAATGATACATTTGTTTGCAATATTCCTAATGCTGCTGATATGACTAATTGGAGCAGATCATATCTCAGTGGTTTCTTCGGGACAGTGAATAGTGTCTAATTGATATTTTTAATGACATCAAACATCACGTCTTGGGCGTGAATAGCATTTGTGTTGATAACTTCTGCGCGGTATTTGCCGGGAGTCATACCAACACATTTTTTAAATTTACTTATTCAAAAATGGACAAAATGACTTATTATACTAAAGCCGTGTAATAGCGGCCTTTTCTTTTTACTTCTCTTTGCGGTATCTATTTGAATTCTTATTTAAATAAAAATAACTCAAATTTTTTAAATATTCATATTAGAAGTAGTCTTGCTTACTGTATCATGAAAGCATGAATGATATTTTAGAAACATTAAAAAGTAGATTTGATCAGCATTTATATAGACATGAAGGCATCAAATGGGATGATGTTTTAACTAAAATCAACAATCCCAAAACATTAGCTTCAATTAAATATATGGAAGAAACTGGTGGAGAAGTAGATGTTGCTTTTATTACACCATTAAATCTATTAATCATTTGTGATTTTTCTAAAGAAACACCTAAAGGCAGAAAAAGTCTCTGCTATGATGAGAAGGCTAGATTAAGTAGAAAGAAAAACGCTCCTATATCTAGTGCGATAGAAGAAGCGAACAAAAATGGCATTTTATTAATGGATTTAGATATTTATAATTTTTTACAAAATATCGAAGAATTTGATTTAGCAACATCAAGTTGGATAAAAACCCCGGAGAGTATTAGAAGCAAAGGTGGTGCTTTATTTTGTGAAAAAAGATATGGCCACATCTTCTATTTTCATAATAGCGCGGATTCATATTATTCAGTCCGTGGCTTTAGAGGATATATCCTTTTAAACTAATGAATACATAGATAAAAAAATAAAAAAACTTGATAATGCTACGATATAAAATTATTGAGAAACAGAGCTGAGTGAAAAATCTCGGTTTTTTCTTGTTCGCGAATGATCATAAACACGACATAATATGGATAGATAAAATTGTCCAAAAGCGGATAAGTGAGTTCAGGCAACTACAAATGATTTATTCGACGATTGGAAACTTAAATCCTCATGACTTTATCATGCCCAAATGTGCGTATAATGTATAAATAGCAAAATCATTATTAAATGGAAGAAATAGTTCAAGAGACAAATAATTTAGAGAAACCAAAAGAAGATAAACAATTTGTAGTGGGAGTGGCAATACTTCGCTTTTTCATGTGTTTTATGATTGTTTCCACACATTATGGTGGGCAGGCTCTATTTAAACTGGGTGGAATGTTTTATGTCTTTCAGGAATTCCATGTCCCAGTTTTTATGTTAATGTCATTTCTTTTGTGTGGTCACTACTTTTTAGAGCCTAGTGGTATTAAATGTAAAAATAGAATACTAAGAATGGTTATTCCGTTTGCCTTTTGGGGAATAGTTAGTTATCTTCTTTCTTTAATCATGTGGCCAAATTTGCCTCTATACTTGCTAGGGTGGCAATTATTAACCGTTTCTCATATCAATGTTTCATTATGGTTCTTATCGATGATGATTTGGATTAGTGGTTTATTCTGGTTGATTAGATATTTATCTAATAAAAAGGTATTTCTTATTGTGGTTTCCATATTTTCTATTATTTGCTTAGTTCTTCAATATACTGGATTAAATGTTTGGCTATTTAATCAAACGATCTTTGAAATCAGAGTGAGCGTTGGTCGAATAGTGGAAATGATTCCCTACGCAACTGCGGGAGTATGGCTATCGTTAACCATTCCTCATTTATATAAAGTAAATTTCAAAATTAAAATCATTATCTTTGTTTCCACATTAGCGGTTATGGGTGCCGCTTTAATCATTAGGAATCAATTTATTAGTTATAGGACACCCGGCTATGATTATGCTGGCTTATTTAAATTATCGATGGCCGCCTTATTAGTACTTACTGCATACACGAACCCACTAAATGCGATAAATAGTAGTGACTTTAAAGCAACTATAAAATGGATTACCGCTTTTACGATGGGTGTTTTCTGCATGCACGATGTTATCGGAAGGTTTGTTGAGTGGGGATTTGGCGCTTTAGGCTGGCCAATTAAAAACGTTTTAGCGGTACTAGCGATATACGCTATATGTTATTTAATATCTTTCTTAATAAACTTAATTCCTAATAAATATGTTAAACAATTAGTGGCTTAGCGATTTTTCTTAACAAAGTTATATAAAGGGTATATGCTATGTAAGAAAGGTAGGAAAAGTAAGAAATGGATAAAATAGATAATGATCGCTTCATTGTCAGCGTTAAAGTGGGCCCTAAAGGCCAAATTACTATTCCAGTTGAAGCCCGTAAAATGTTCGATATCAAAGAAGGAGATACTTTGATGGTCATGGGCGATAAAGAAAGAGGCATAGCCCTTCTTAAAGCGGATCTTTTCTATTCGCTTATGGGGGATCAACAAAAATGAACGAAATGTTAAGAATTGAAAACGTTAAGAAAAACTATCCGTCATTTTCATTAAAAAATGTTTCTTTTTCCATTAAGCCGGGACAAATCATGGGCTTTATCGGCCGTAATGGCGCTGGTAAGACAACAACTTTAAAATGCATCATGAATTTAGTGCATTATGAAAGTGGTAGTGTTTATGTCTTTGATAAAGACATGAGTGAAAACGAACTTGAATGCAAACAAAGAATTGGTTTTGCTTTAAGCGAACTTAATTACTATCCAAACAAGACCATTCGTCAACTAATGGATGTCACAAAAAGATTTTATAAAAAATTTGATGAGCACAAATTCGAAGAGGCATGTCGCTTATTTAACTTAAATATCGATAAAAAGTTAGAAGAATTATCTAGTGGTATGAAAGTTAAATATAGTGTCGCTATTGCTTTATCTCATCATGCTGAACTACTAATTCTTGATGAACCAACTTCAGGCCTTGATCCAGTATCGAGAGATGAAATTTTAGATATCTTTAGACAATTAGTTAAAAATAAAGACCGTGCGATATTGTTCTCAACACACATTACAAGCGACTTAGATAAATGTGCCTCTGATATCACTTATATTCATGACGGCGAAATCCTCTACAGTGGCACTAAAAAGGATTTCATCAATTCCTATTTGTTTGTTAAAGACAAAACATCAAACAAAGAATTATTAAATGAATATATCGCTTATAAAGAATTTGATGACCGCATCGAAGGCTTGATAAATGCCGATAAAAAAGACGCATTTGTTAAAAACAAAATCGAGCCACAAGAACCAGATCTTGAACAAATTATGGTCTATCTAGAAAGGAGCAAAGACGGCAATGAAAGCTTTGATTTATAAAGAATTCAAATTATCAATGCACCCAATCTGCTACATCTTTGTAGCGGCATTTCCATTAATGGTTTTAATTCCTTCTTATCCTTTAGGAATTGGTTTTATCTATGTGCTTTCTTGTTACCCAATCCTCTTTTTAGGCGCAAATAAAGGTCAACAAAGCAACGATCTTCTCTACTCAACATTATTACCAGTTCGTAAAAAAGACATCGTCATGGCTAGAATAATAACCGTTATTTTTATGCAAGTTGCCTTTATGCTAATAATGTCGGCATTATACCCATTGGCTCGATTCTTTAATGAGTCAATAACAGCCCAAAATCCAGAAAATGCACCAACCATTCCTGGACTAGGATTAAATAGTTTTGTTTTAGCTTTAGCATTTGCAATAGTGGGCTATGCAATCGCAGATCTTATCTTCTTCCCAATTTACTATAAACACGGCAAGTCCATCGTCATGTCCACTTTATTGACCATTCTTGGCTTTGTTGTTTATATTGGCGTGGTCACTATTGGTTTACCATTTGTGCCGGGTTTAGAAATATTAAATCAACTACACGTCGGCATCCAATTCATTTGTTTGGGCGCTGCTATTGGTTTATCTTTCCTAGCCCATTACTTTGTTTATAAAATATCTTCAAAGAGATTAGAAAAAGTTGATTTCTAAACAATCTAAGCAAGCAAAAAGGCCAGTTATTCGCTGGCCTTTTCTTGTTCTAAAGCTTTTGCCTTTTTCTTTTCTTTGAAATGAACAATTATTTCATCAAGTAAGACAGTTAATGGATTGAGAATTAATTCGACCACTAATAGGCTCATATGAATCAAAGCGTGGTGTTCTCCTGGTTCTAAAATTAACATGACAGAGAAAACGATAACGGCTACTGATTCAGCGCCACTTAAAATTCTTGGTGCAATTGATTTATAATCGGATACAAGTTCTTTTATTTCATAAGATTCTCTAACGATTGACCATGTTGCCCAAATGATACAAACATATTCAAAGGCTAATGGGGCGACAATTAAAACAATACCAAATATCAATTCGATTAAACCGAGATAACTCTTTGGCTCATGAATAATGCGTAAGTGGTGGAAGAAAGCCTCATAGAATAGTCCTTCAGCGCCATATAAGAGCATTAAAGAACCGATAAAGGGCTTAAGATGTTCAACTTGTTTATCGCGTGTAACTAACACTAAAACCGCTAATAAAGTGAAAATAGCTAATTTAATAATTAGATAGATAAAATGTTTCTTTTTTGCCATAGTACAATTATACCATCGCTGTACGCGAACATACCTTATTCGTTTTCAGTGGCAGCTTTTTGTGCTTGATGAGCTTCATTTCTTCTCTTAATTGAAGCAGTGATTGGATAATATAGAGCGTAAAACACGCCGATATAGCCACATTGTAAGATATAGATGATAATTTGATAAGGGACGACATTTCCTTTTACCAAATCGTAGAAAATGGTGAACGGAGTGCCATCGCCACTGAAGAAGAACATGAAGTTCTTTTCGAATGCATAGGCCATCACTAATGCGATAGTCATAAAAACAAACAAAAGACCAATTACAAATGGAATGTTTTTCTTTTCCATCTTGTTGAGCTTGGAACACCACACAAACAAAGACACAAAAGCGGAGATACTGTGATTTAATAACGCTACCATCGCGGCCCATGAAATAACCGCATGGCTCGGGTAGAGGTTACCAGCAAAATAATTGCCCATAAAGCCCATTAACAAACCACAAATAGCAACAAAATCTAAACACCATTCTCTAAATCTACCTTTTGTAATTGCTGCTAATGGAATAATAAAAATCATAATGTCGCAGAAATATAATGGGGCATTGCCAATAAGGCAATCCACAATATTATCTGTTTGAATTAATAAATATGTAATTTTGGCCACTTGAAGAGTGACGATAGAAATACCAGATATTAGTAGAACTAATTGTTTTTTCTTTTCATCGTTTTTAAACTTCCTACCAAGGAAGACTGCTAATGATAAGAAAATGAGAAGTGTTAGTGTAACACTAAACAAATGATCAAAGGAAAATAGACCAGCGGGAGCCCTTCCTTTCTCCAAGAAAAACCATTCGTAGAAATTCATAATATTATTGTGTAAAACCTTGTTTATCTTAGCAAACTAATATAAAAAATCAATACATAAGAGTATTGCGGAATCTATAGGTGTGTTATGATATGTAAAGCAAAAATAAAAAGGATTCGCCTATGTCGCTAAAAGATAAATGGAAAGAAACAGGTAAAAACACAGGACGGGCCTTTGCTAATTTTGGCAAGGCGCTTGGCAAAACCATGAAAGTGGCTTTTACTGATGATGAAAATATGATTGAAGCAAACGGTCATAGAGAAACCGCTAACGCATGGAGAGAAACCGGCAAAGCTTTTGGCCAAGCCGGCAAATCACTAGGCAAAGCAGCGGAAGGTACTGTTGATAAAGTCTGCGGCGAAGAAGAAAAAGAATAAATAGCTGAATAATAATAGATTAGATCGAGCGAAATACTCGGTCTTTTTTTATTGAAAATACTAATAAATACATTTAAATACCTAAAACAAAAAGCGACATATAGTTAACTATATACATATTTATAATAAGGTTATGCGCGAGAATTGTATCTTTAAATACGATTTTTTCGATTTGTGTTGTATATTTATGTATAAAAATGTATTATGTATTTGAAAGGAGAAAAAAACTAATGATTACATGGTTTAATGTAAAAGCCAAAAATGGTGTCGCATCACTATATAGTAACAGCATTACACTTAATACCACAGCCATGTATCCGTTCGAGGATGCCTATCGAGTTCAAGTCGGTCTAGATGATAATCGAAACATTGTTATCCAGCCACTTACCAAAGCGGTCGTTGAATCAGGAAATCTTGATGAAAGCTGCTTATTAAAACTCGAACAACACAAAAGTTTTGCGAGGATTTCATCCACATCGCTAATGAAACAGATTGGAGAAGTTCTCAAAATCACATTATCAAAGTCCCCGGTGCAGTTCGAAACATCGTGGGACCCAGAAAAAAACGTCCTGACAATTATTGTCAAATAAGGACATCCAAACATTATTCAACAGCATTAAGTAAAGGAGGAAGGGATTATGTTATGGTTATGGATTCTTCTTGGTGTAGTAGGAGCGGTATTACTAATAGTCTTCTTGCTCTGCTCTTACACCAAAGCAGGACCAGATGAAGCAATTATGATTTCTGGTCTTGGAAAAAGAAAAATTTTAAGAGGAAAAGCGGGTTTTAGGATCCCAGTCTTACAAAGAAAAGACAAATTATCCTTAAAAGCATTCCAAGTCGACATCAAGACACGTGAATCAATTCCCACCAATGAATTTATCAACATCATGGTGGATGGTGTGGCAAACTTGAAAATCTCAAGCAACCCAACACTATTAGAAAGAGCGTTCGAAACGATCTTAGGTATGAAAGAGGGCGACTTAATTGAACAAGTCAAACAAGTTCTCGAAGGCAATATGCGTGAAATCATCGGTACAGTTGGCATCCGCCAATTAGTCCAAGATCGTAAAGGTGTCGCGGAAGCCGTTAAAGAAAACGTCATTCCAGATATGGAAAAACTCGGCCTCGAATTAGTCAATTTCAACATTCAAAACTTCTCAGATGATAACGAAGTTATTAAAAACTTAGGTATCGATAACATCTCACAAATCAGCAAAGAAGCAGCGATTGCTAAAGCAAATGCTGAAAGAGATGTCAGCATCGCCAGAGCCAAAGCTCAACAAGACGCTAATGAAGCAGAAGTCAACGCTAAAACAGTCATCGTTCAAAAGAATACTGAATATGCTTTAAAAGAAGCAGCCCTTAAGATCCAATCTGATACCGCTAAAGCGGATGCTGATGCAGCGTATAAGATTCAAGAACAAAAAAGACAAGAAGAGATCAACGTTGCGACAACTAACGCCGAAATCTCCAAGAGAGAAAGAGAAGTTGAACTCGGCAACAAAGAAGTAGAATTAGCCGAAAAGAAATTAGCGGCTACCATCAACAAGAAAGCAGATGCGGAAAAATACGCCGCCGAAAAAGCTGCCGAAGCCGAACTCTATCAACGTCAAAAGAAAGCTGAAGCCGAACTTATTGAAGCTCAACGTCAAGCTGAAAAGAAGAGAGTGGCAGCAGAAGCTGATAAGATCGCTCGTGAACAAGCTGCAACCGCAGTTAGAATCGAAGCAGATGCTAATAAGGAAGCTGCTTTAGCAGAAGCCAAGGGTATTGAAGCCAAAGGCCAAGCTGAAGCCGATGCCATCAAAGCAAAGGCTGATGCGATGAAATCATATAATGATGCCGCTACCTTAAAGCTCATCCTTGAAAGCAATGTCTTACCAGAAACAGTGAGAGCCTATAGCGAACCAATCGCTGCAGCCTTATCACAAATCGATGGAATCACAATGTATGGAGAAGGCAACGAAGCCAAACTCGTTAGCGAGATTCAACAACATGGCGATCAAATCTTCGCTGGTCTCAATAAGACATTAGGTATCGACCTCAAATCATTACTACTCGGATACTTTGGCGACAAAGTGCTCAGCAAAAAGAGCGAAAAAGCCGCACAATAATAACCGATAGTAAGGACCCCCACCAATAGGTGAGGGCCTTTTTATTGAAATCTACATATAAAAATATTATAATAATTTTGATAAAATTTGATAATGGAGGGTTGTTTATGACGATAATGGCATCAGCGGATATTCGTTTAAAATACAATGATGTTGTGGATAAATGTAGAGAGAGTGGTGAACCAGTCTTTTTAACTAAGAACGGACAAGGCGAATTAGTAGTAATGGACATTGCCTCTTTCGAGAAAAGAGAGCAAGAGTTGCGTGCTCAGCAATTGGTTTTAGAAGCATTTGCGGCTAGATTAGCTAAAGAAAGAGACTATTCTTTAGAAGAGTCTAAAAAGCTTATAAACAATTTAATCGAAGGAAAATGATGGAAAACTATGATATAATCATCACTTCAAAGGCCCAGTCTGATTTGTCAGAGTGCGTTAGTTTTGCTCTTAACGCTTCTAAAGAAGCGGCTATTAAACTCGCCAACAACATTTATGATTCGATTGAATCGCTATCGGTTTTTCCGGAAAGAAATCCAATCTTTAATATGCCGAAACCATTTCCCTTTACCATTAGAAAGAATATTGTTGATAAAAGATATATTGTTTTATATGCAATAGAAAATAACCAAGTTGTTGTTTATCGAATTATAGATTCAAGAAGACAGTTTAACTATCTTGTTTAGTGGTTAGAAAAGGCAACTATTTTAAAAATTTAGAAAGAAGATTTTTCTTCTTTTTAGTATATGGATGTTCTCTTAACGAGAGATTCATCTTGGTATGACCATAAAGGACAGTGGATGGGTGGGTGAATTCTCTAAAGCCCCATACGCCATGGTATGCTCCCATACCAGAATGACCAACGCCATTAAATGGAACGCCTTTAACCATTAAGTGTAGGCACACTTCATTAACACAGCCACCGCCATATTGTTGACTTTGCATGACACGCTTCGCACATTTTTTGTTTTTGGTGAATAAATATAAGGCTAAGCCATGTTCTCTATTAGCGATAACTTTTAATAGTTTATCAATTTCATCATCTTTATATTTAACAACAGGTAGTAGTGGTCCAAATATTTCGTGTTGAACGATATTCTCGTTAATATCGACCGGATAAATAATAGTGGGTGAATATTTAGAAGTATTTATATCACCTTCCCCACCAAAAACGATGCGGTCGCGATATTGTTCTGCTTCGTTAGCGATGTTTTGATATGCTCTTTGGGTAATAAGTTTAGGATATTCTTCGTTTTGATAGCCTTTTTCACCGATTTGTTTTATAAAAGCTTGCTTTAGTTCTTCAATAAATTGATCTGCGACTTCTTCGGCGACGGCAACTTGATTGATGTTAATGCAAACTTGGCCAGCATTCATTATTTTGAAAAACGCTATTTTCCTCGCGGCATCTTTTAAATTAGCGTCTTTTCTAATGACACACCAGTTACCAGTTTCTCCACCTAACTCTAACGCAACAGGTGTAAGGTTCTTACTTGCCATTTCCATGACGTGCTTAGCGACGTTTGGTGAGCCTGTGTAGAAAATCTTGTCGACTCTCTCTTCGAGGCAGAAATCGGCGATATTGTGGCCTCCGTCTATGACGGTGATATATTCCTCAGGGAATGTTTTTGAAATGATATCCACTAAAGCGGCAGTTGTGGCCGCGGATTTACTACTTGCTTTAATAATCGCGGTGTTACCGCCTGCAATGGAAGCGGCTAATACGCCAACGGACAATAAGACAGGGAAGTTAAATGGGGAAATGATTAAAGAAACACCATATGGCATCTTATATACTTTGGTAAAGATACTTGGAAAACAGGCTAGACCTGAGAAATGTGTTTCAGGTTTACTCCATTTACTTAAACCATGTAAGTATTCATTGATTTCCATGACGACATCACCGATATCACAAAAGTATGATTCAACTTCGCATCTACCTAAATCGATGTGTAGAGCGTCGATAATTTGTTGTTGATTATCGATGATTGCTTTTTTAAGCTTTTTAAGCTGTTCTTTTCTGAACTTAACGCTTAAAGTTTGCCCGCTTAAAAAGAATTCACGCTGATTTAAAACAATTTGGTGAATTGATTCTTTGGTATGTTCCATAATGTATCCCCTTTATAAGAATAAAATTGAGAAAGCGATAAGATATTGTGCGGCGTAATAGGTCACCGCGTTACTAATCAAATCAAATGGTTGTTCGTGACCTTCCGCGAAATAGGTCAAATTGAGAATTAAATCGCTAATCGCAAATAATGCTCCGCCGATAAACATCATTAATAGGCCAGTATTAGCAAAGCCGCTCATCATCCATAAACTAAATCCGGTTGATACCATGCTAAATAATAAAACTCCATAGATAAACGCTACTGGTTTAATTTTTCCATATTCGCAGTTACATAATTTGCCCACTAATAAGGTAATCGGGCCCATGAGTAGACCAACTAGTAATGGAATAATGATATAAAGAACACTTTGTCCGTTATAAAATTCTAAAAACATGCCGGTTACATATAAAATATGACCAACCCCAAAAGCGATAAATCCTGCGATGGTGTATTCAAAGTCTTTTTCTTTATAAACGTATTTTAAATCTAAAGCGATATCGCCTAACATACCACACACTAAACCCGCTAAAGCGAAATATGGGAACTTTGTTAATTCGCTTTGCGTCATTGTGTATATGCATAAAGCAATAAATAAAAGAGAAGTCCCCGTCTTTAAAAAGACCTCTTTTAACGAATACGCTTTGACTTTTTCAAACAAAAACCAAAAAAGCATTAAAGCGCCTAAGGAAGTAATAATAATTGGAGCAACGAGAATCATTTTATGTTTTTATTATATCGGCTATGGCTCTATTAGTATATAAAACTTATAATAGTGAATATGATTATTGAAACTGAAAGACTAATACTAAGAGAGCCATCTATCAATGATGTTGATGACATGTATAATAACTGGGCAAATGATCCAGAAGTCACCAAGTATTTAACTTGGAATTATCATAAAAATAAAGAAGAAACAAAAAACATCCTCGAAAGATGGATTAAAGAAATAGATGATTCTAAAACACATCGCTTTGTGATTGCTTTGAAAGAAGATTTAAAAGCCGTGGGGTCAATTGATGTCGTAGATTATGATGAAAAAGACGGTAGTCCAGAAATCGGATATTGCATATCTAGAAAATTATGGAATAAAGGCTATATGAGTGAAGCCGCGAAAGCGTTTATTAATTATTTATTTAATCAAGGTTTTGAAAAAATACGTATAGGCGCATATGTAGAAAACATCGCAAGCAATCGAGTTATTCAAAAATGCGGTTTCACATTCACACATCAAGAATACCGTGAACATTGTTCCATATTTAAACCAAACCCAGTCACTATTAACTGGTATGAAATTGTTAAAAAATAGATCGGCATCAACCGATCTATTTTGTTTTATTTAAATATGCTTCTCCAATTCGTGAATGAGGTTTCGGATGATAAATAAGAGCAAGATATCGCACCTATAATTGATAAGCCATTGCTGTTTCCAGCTTGGGAACCACACCTTGAATAAGCCACAAGTTGATTAAAAGCTGTCTTTACTTCGTTAATCTGGCTCTTATAAGCACTATAAGTTGAATTATCACCTAACTTATTCAAGAAATCCATACCATCAATCGTGCCATATGAACTAAGGCTGGTGAAGTATTTAACACTCTTAATTAAAGTTTTGAAAGCTGTGTAATTTGATTTAGCGGTACTCTTAATTGCCGCAGCCATAGCTTCAAATTTGGTGTAGTAATCATTCATCTTGGACAAATCTAAGTATGAGAGAGTTTGATCGCTACCATTCGTATTAACAAAGCTATCAACATTAGCTTTTAAAATGGTTTTTGTATCTTTTCCGGCATATAAATCATCGATCCATTGGTTATAAACCCAGCCAGTACCAACTTCAGCTTCTTGGGAAGTAACCATATAGTTGAAGTAGTGGGAATTGAATTCGGCAATATCTTGTACTTGCATCAAGCAAGCATCATAACCAATGAATTCAAGCTTATCGATACCGTAATTTGGGAATACATTAGCAAATGCTTGTTTTGTTTCTGAATTGGTAAGGGAATCGCTGCCAATTGAATCATCAAAGCAAACACCACTAAGAGCGCCACCATGGTTCCAAAGAATGACACCAACTTTGTCAGCTGGATATTCTTCTAATCCCCAACTTAAGAACGATTCAAATGTCGAGCGTTTGCCCATATTAGCTTTTGCCAATGTTTCATCTAAAACAAGCTGCTTGTTTTCAACGTGATAACGGGATAAAACATTAGCGCTAATATTATATTTTTTCCATTTGGTTGTGCCACCAGTTTCGATAATGACATTAACGTCATCAGGTTGATTGCTCACCCTTAAAATCTCAGAAATATCGCTTGTGGCAGCCCCATAATCGCTTTCCAAATCAGAGCCACAGACATACATCATGACTGTCCAAGCGGCTTTTGCGTTTTCATTAACTGTTACTTTGAATGTGCTTTGCAAAGTAGTGTTTTTAGATTTGAAACTAGCAGTAATGGTAGCGGTACCTAACGATATGCCTTTTACAATACCATTATCGACGGTTGCCACTTCTTCGTTGGATGAAGACCAAGTAATTGGAGCGGTAACATTAGTGTTTTCAGGATAATAAGCGACGTTTAATTGTGCTTGTTTGCCGATGTTTATCTCGCTTTTTCCGTTAAGGCTGAAACTTGTTGGATAAACAATATCTGTCTCTGTCACCTTGAAAAGTTGTGGATAAACAAGGTGAGTATCGGCTGTGGTTTTGGCGTATGTGGTAACCTTATCGTCATATTTGTTAAAGCACAAGCGACCATAATTGGTATTGGTGTTAATAATCAAGGCAGAATTGGTGGTAATGAGTATTGACCATTCGGTAGTTCCTTGGTTCCATGCCAATTGACCAAGACCAGTTGCGCCTAATCTTCTACCATAGATATCGGTAAGCGTAAAATTGTTACCAACCTTTTTAACAGTGAATCTCCAAGCGTTTCTAGCGATTTCATCTGGTCCGTTTTCGGAACATGGACAATCAGATGTCTTAAATAATCCATTTTCATAGCCAGTAACGATAAATTCTTCTGAGATGCTAGCTAATACGACTTTGTCTCCGTCGCTAATGCTGGATCTTGTCTTGACTAAGGAAGAAACGCATTTTTTGATTGGGAATTCGGAATACATTTCAGCGCGTAAAGAGAAGATGTTTTGCTTTGAAGAGAACGTCAATAAAGCACCGCCTTCTTCTTTATAAGCAGTAAATTCTCCGTTTTTATTATTAACTGTCCATCCGTTGTTATTTAATAAGACAGCATATTGATCGGCTAAAGAATCAACACCGACTTTGCCTTCGTCTTTGGTGGTGGTGGAGAAATAATTTGTGCCATCTTGTTCCATATCTACTTTATCTGACCAAGCAAAATAGCCAATTGGAGTTGGAACATCAGGTTTAATGCCTTGCATGTTTAAAAATGAAGTAAACGCACTAGCAGGGAAACGGTTTGACTTGTTATTAACACTAACTTTCAAAGTGCATGTTTTGCCTTCAAAAGAAATGGTAATGGTTTGTTCTCCTGCAACTTTGCTATCAAAACCTTCAACTTTGTAATTAGTAATAGCGACTTTGGAGCCATCAGAATATGATGCTTCAACGATAACGTCTAAATCATCGCCATATTCATATGTTTCTTTATTGCTAACAGCGGTAATACCAGTCAAAACAGGATTATTAACTGTGACTTTTAATGTATAGGTTTTATTTTCATATGTGATAGTCACTGTTTGTTGACCTGGTTTTTTGCTATCAAAACCTTCAACTTTGTAATTGGTAACGTTGGTGGTGGAGTTATCAGAATAACTAGCAGTAACAACAATATCTAATTCCTCACCATACTCATACATATTTTTATTTGAAGTGGCGGTAATACCAGTCAAAACAGGATTATTAATCGTGGTGTTGAAAGAAATGGATTTACCATTATATTTGATGACGACGGATTGATTTCCTGGTTCTTTATTATTGAAGCCTTCAACTTCGTAATTGGTGATTACGGAAGTAGAACCATCAGAATAACTAGCAGTAACAACAATATCTAACTCTTCCCCATACTCATAGCTTTGTTTGTTACCTTCAAGAGAAAGATTGACCAAAATTGGATCATTGACTTTAACTTTTAATGAATGGTTCAAACCTTCATAGGAAACAAGGATGTCTTGTTCGCCAGGGTTTTGAGCGTTGTAACCACTGACTTGATAGTTTTCAACTTGAATTGATGAACCATCAGAGTAATTAGCGTAAACATTTATATCTAACTCTTCCCCGTATTCATAACTTTGTTTGTTATTGATGACGGTAATCTTCGTTAAGACTGGTTCTCTAACAAAAACATCTAACGAGAAAGACTTGTCTTCATATTTAATAGTGATTGTTTGATTGCCGGTTTGGCTCTTATCAAAACCTTCAACTTGATAATCATTAATTTGGATGGAAAAATCGCCAGAATAATTCGCGGTAACAGTGAGATCTAACTCTTCGCCGCGTTCATAACCACTTTTATTGTTGATAACTAAAATACTATTTAAAACCGCACCATCAGGGATCTTGATTGAATTTGAATCGTTAGAACCTTGATTAGTAGAGTTGTCAGGATTAATAAAACGGCTAATATCGCAAGCGGTGATAGACATAAACATCGCGGCGAGCAATGAACCAAAGATGAATATTTTTTTAGTTTTATTTGCCATATTATTCTCCTTCCTTTTTACGAATTTTTCTAAATAACGCTGGGTAAAATAATAATTTATTATATTTTATTCTTATTGTTTGATTTGGCAAGAAAAATGCTACTCATTTTTATCAAAAGAGCACATCTATCTTAATTATACCGCAAAAAAGTTTGTTTTAGCAAAAATCAATATTTGCTAAACACGCATAATAAAAGGATCGGATTTTGATTGTCCGATCCTAATATTTAAACGTCTAGTTTAATTGTTTGCTTTTATGCGTAATACACCATGATTTCAAAGAGAGTGTATCCGTTATGGCTATAAATCATCATTTGAACAACGACACCAGCATCAGCGTTATAGTACAAACAATAAGCGCCATAGATTCCTTGATAAATTTCGGCGTTTGTCCAATCTTTGTTTAAAGTGAATCCATAGTTTGCTAAGACCTTTTCACCAATCTCGTCAAATTCTGGTTTGAGCTCTTCAACTGATGCCACGCTTTCTGGGACGCCGTATCCAAATGGAGAGGCATAACCGCCTGTTGAATCATCTGGTTCAAAATCAAGACCGAAAACGAAACCAATAAGTCCTGCAACTGATTCATCGGTGACTTCAACCAAGATATAGTCCACATAGAATGCAAGTTCAACAACTTCTTCTTCCTCATCATAACTGAGTTCGATGACAGCTGTTAATCCGTTTTCTTCATATTGTGAATAAGCGATGAAACCTTCGTTTGTTTGGCCAAGTGTCCAACCAGCGGCATTTAACGCCAATAAGAAGTTAACCGCGTCGATTGAATCAGCTTCTTGGACATCGACGAATAAGTATCCACGATCCCAATATAAGTCATTAACAAAGAAATAGGAATCTGGGTTTGATAATTCATACATTGGCACATCAGCATCAATGCCATCTAAACTGAATAACAAGCTAGCGGCATAAGACACAGTTGCAGGATCTTCGATAGTGGCATAGCCTGGGAAGAATTGCATTGAGAAGTAACCAGCTGATTCTAATTTGCTTGTATCAAAGACAACGTATGGAACAACACCGAATGTACCCTTGCTAGCATAATATGTACCATGGTCTTCTTCGATTGTCCAACCTTCGGCAAATAATTTGTCGATGTAGTTATCTAATTCTGCTTCGGTTGTGTTATTGACGTAAGCAACTGGTTTTCCACTACTGGAGTATTCTTCTGGAATGAATTCATAGTAGACATTCTTATTACCATCGTAATTTGGTAATTCAGCAAGACGTCCAAATGGAGGTTGATAGAAGTATTCATCAACTGCTTCGGAAACCGCTTCGAATGATTTAATGCGGGCTAAACCAGCATCAAAGACTAAATCGATTTCGTTGTATCTTTCAAAATAATGTTTGTCGATGGTGATTGATGGAACGACACCAAAGTCACCGAATGTGGCATACCAGCCATCTTCAGTTTCTTCAACATCCCAACCAGCTTCTTTTAATGTGTTAGCGTATGTTTCGGCTTCTTCAAGAGTTGTATTGTAAATTTCAACATAGAATCCACCAAAGAAGCTTGAATAAGCATCAACTTCAACGTTTTCGTCTGCAGCAACGTATAATGGAACATCAGCGCTTAAACCATAGCCTTCAGCAAGATAGCTAACGGCAAGAGCAATAGCGCTTTCAATTGTAATTTCTTCTTGACTACCACTAGCGT
The DNA here is from genome assembly GCA_017442875.1 of Bacilli bacterium. Taxonomy (GTDB): domain Bacteria; phylum Bacillota_I; class Bacilli_A; order RFN20; family CAG-826; genus RUG14515. Next base: position 35,763 of record JAFSPN010000046.1, on the reverse strand, counting down.
ATGTACATTCGATGAGGAGTTGTTCATTAGAGTCTAAATTAGAAGCATCAAAACTGAGTTTTGCACCAGCTGGATGAGATGCAACATAAGCATAATCAGCCCATGAGCCAACAACATCTTCTTCAATTGCCCAGCCAGCAGCTTCTAAGACAGCGATGAAAGCATCTAAATCGTCTGCGGTAATACCAACGAGGTACATATCTAGTTCGCCGTAGCTAACGTATGAATCATCCGCCTCAAAGTAAACCTCGTCATCAAATACTTCTTCAAATGGAATGTTGACATCAATGTCAAATGTGTCAGAGTAGAAGTCTTCGATTTCTGCAGCGGCTTCTGCTGGACCATATTGAATTTCTGAAACGTTATAGATATCAATGAATGTCGCACCATTGGTGGATGAAACTACGACATAGTGATATGGATCTTCAATTTCATAATCATCGTAATTCTCGACGTATTCATATCCGGCAGCAACAAGAGCTTTGCCGGCAGCTTCTTCAAAGTCACCGATTGCAGCAATTGTAGCGGTCTTGAATAAATAACCATACATTTCTTGTTCGGTATAAGCTGTATACCAAACAGCGCCGCCATTATCGACGGTGAATCTATTGGATTCTGGGACATTAGCGTTCACAAATTCTGCTGGCCATGAATTGTTCTTTTCGAATCCTTCTTGTGTGAAATAGTAATCATCGAAATCAGCATCGAAATCAGCACCAAGAATGTACAAATAGGTTGCATCGCCTTGTTTTCCAAGGGAGGCTTCCATGCCGTTTAAAGTATATTTTGAACTACCTTTAGTGAAACCAGCAGCAACGAGAGCAGCATCAGCTTCGACAGTGAAGTCTCCTTCAACTGCGAGTAATTCTCTATAGTAGCTGTAGTATGCACCAGGACCGGCATAATAAGTGTCCATATCATGGAATCCATACCAATCACCATCACTTAAGAGATCTTTGAAATTGTTAGCTAATTCTTCAGTGCCAAGTGTTTCTTTAAGATCTTCGGCTGGGAAAGCATCGAGTTCTTCAAAACCGCGAGCTTCAAAGTATGGCATTTCAACATAAATTGGCATTTCAACTTGGATAACGTTCATACCTTGAGCGTAGCCAAATGAAACCCAAATTCTGTCACCTAATGTGGTGTCATAACGATAAGTGTTGCTGTACTTATTGTATTTGAAACCATTTTTAATAAGTTTCGCACCATAATTTTCAAGCACATTTATACCACCCACATCATAGAGGTAGAAATATTCATAATCATCAGAATATTCTGTGCCATAAGCGTATTCGTAACCGAGTGTTTCTTCGTCTAAGCCGACAAATGGGAGTTGTTCGCCAAAGTATTTGTTCATCTTGGCTTTTGTCTTGTCGTCCCAATCGCAGTCGCCTGACATATTTGTTTGTTTGATCCAACGGCCACTCACCTTGCTATAAAGATCGAGTGTTTCAAAGTCTAAGTAGGTATCGCCATCTTTACCTAAATCAGCGGATGGAGCACCATAACCGTTAATAAAGGAATTGCCGGTTTCGCCTTGAGGACCTTGTTCGCCTTGTGGGCCTTGAGGACCTTGTTCGCCTTGTGGGCCTTGAGGACCTTGTTCGCCTTGAGGACCTTGTTCACCTTGAGGACCTTGAGGACCTTGTTCACCTTGGTCGCCCTTTTCGCCTTGTTCACCTTGGATACCTTGAGGGCCTCTAATAGTTTCTAACCATTGCTCATATGTTAGAGTACCGCCGGCGGCCTTATACAACATATAGATGTCTTGTTGATCAGTTCCGTCAGCACCAGGAGTAACGCCACCGCTATAGTTTCTATCAGCGATAAGGTTGCAGCCTGTGAGCAACATCGCCGATAAGGCAATACCGGCGATTAGCTTTTTAGCTTTTTTCATAACTATTCGTCTCCTTTTCTAAAAAAGATTTAAATTTTGTCTAAAATGTTATTACCTGAAATCGAAAAAAACAATATTAAATTATATTTAGCGAGCATACACATACCCATTATGAGTCATTAAAGGTTTTTCTTTTCGCGCCTTCAACATACGCACGCTCGCCATATACAATGGCGAAAGTTAAATTATTGCCAAAGATAGCAAAGAAATTAAGGGCAAAAAGTGCCAAAAATATAAATGTTACAGATTTCGAAAATTTGTAAGATAAAAGCAAAACGAGTCTCAGCCTTTTCGAACAGAGAAAAATATGCTAATGGTGTGATGATAAATAGGCGATTTTGCGGTCGCGATATTTCGGTTATTAGATGTTTATATTTATCTTTTTTGATTAAACTCAGCGGTTTTGATACTGGTGTATGTGGGTTATTAGATAATTAGAATCAGTAAACAACAAAGTAACCATAAAAAGTGGTGATGTTAGAGAAAATAGGCCGTACTTTTTTGTAGATAACGTCATTTTTTCTCATTCTTATGATTTGTAAGAAAAAGGAGAGTATAGGTTATAAATACATTTCCACAAAAATTTGGCGCGTTTTGGAAAGCAAGATAAACTTTGTTGCGGTAAAACACATCATCTTGATTGCTTATTCTTTGTATATTTTTCTTTTTTGTGTATTATTTAAAGACAAGGTGTAAACCATGAAGAAGATTATTAAGTTAATAACAGTCGTTGGAGCAGCCTCATTATTACTAACAAGTTGTCAACTATTTGTTCGGATTCCTACTTACACTGTCACTTGGCAAAACTATGACGGTTCTATTTTAGAAGTGGACGAAAAAGTTAAACAAGGCGAAATGCCTTCTTATGAAGGAGCAAATCCAGAGAGAGCCCAAACCGATGAGTTCTATTATGTCTGGAATGGTTGGACTTCAGAAGTATCTGAAGTGACAAGTGATATAACTTATGTCGCCACTTTCAAGGAAGAAACAAGAATATATCAAATTACATGGAATAACTACGATGGCGAAACTTTAAAAACAGAAGAAGTTGCCTATGGTGTTGTTCCTGAATACAAAGGTGAAGAGCCAACAAAAGAGCAAACAATTGAGCATACATATTCTTTTGATGGTTGGTCTCCTGAAGTGGAAGCAGTAACAGGGGATAAAACATATACCGCTACTTTTGAAGAAAATCTTAGAAAATATCAAATTACATGGAAAGATGATGACGGAACAATCCTAAAAACAGAAGAAGTAGAATATGGAAAAGTTCCTGAATATGGAAATGAGACTCCTTTTAAAGAAAACACAGTTGATCAAACGTTCGCATTTAATGGTTGGTCACCAAATGTTCTACCTGTTTCAGGAGACACGGAATACCGCGCAACTTATCGAAGCGATGTCAGAAAATACGAAGTCTCGTGGAAAAACTACGATGGTGCCCTTTTAAAAGTTGATTTAGTACCTTATGGCTCTATTCCTTCATATGAAGGAACTACACCAGTTAGGACCGCAAGAGCTATTGAATATACATTTACTGGTTGGTCACCAGAAATTACTAATGTTACCGGCGACGCTGAATATACCGCTCAATTCTCTGAAAAAGCGTTTTTCTCGTTTGATCCCGTTAATTATGTAATGCAACCAGGATACAAAATATCCGACATCAATGGTGCACCATGGATCAATTCAAACATTCGCGGAGAATTAAATAAGATTAAGCAACCATCTATAAAAGAAGATTTCTATGCTGCGGTCAATTATGACGATATCCTAAGCAATAAAACAGGTGCTTTTGGTGATAGCGATGTTATTGTTGATCAAGCCTTTGATAGCATTTATAGCGGCGCTGCCTCTTCGGCAACAACCAATGGTGCGATTATTAAAACAACATATAACAAGATTTCATCAGGTAGTGTTTCTCAAATCTCGTCCTATTTGAACAATCTTGATTTGGATACTTACTTAAGCAGTAAAGATTCATTTATGTCTAAAAACTCTTTGCTCAACATAATTGCGTCTGGAACTGGCTATGAGGTCGAGTATAAGGATGGATATCTTACTGGAATGAACTATGGGGATTATACCTATTTAGGTTTACTTTATACGTTTACTAATACCGCTCCTACGGCTAAAAATATTATCAACTTCTTATCAAATAAGTTTGGTTTAAACCTTACATCTGATGATTTGGACAACACCGCTTCAAAAGAATATGATCTCGTCAACCAAGCATATAATGATTACTATTATCAAGGCACGGGTACCACAAGTTATTCGGTTAATACTATTCCGTGGGCACCGATGAAAGAAGCTTTATTAGATTTAGGTCTAACATCAACGACAAGAATTTACGTTAAGAATTTGTATAAAAATTGTTTAAATACAATTTACAACGATTTAAGCGTAAACGACCCATCTTTGTTGAGGAAAATGATTCTCGCCAGATTAGCATATGATAATCGTTTCTTTGTCGGTACAAGTTCATATAAGCAAGTCAATCAATTCATTTCTAATTTAGCCGATTATTTTGGCGATGAAGCATATTTGGCGTGGCAAAGAGATTCTGAAGTCAATAAGACCTTAGCGAGACTTATCTTCCCAGAATTAATGGAACAAACTTATCTAGAATTATGTGGTGATACAGAAGTTAAAGCTGACGTAGATAGTCTTATCAATGACGTTTTAGCGGCATACAAAACTCTCGCTGATGAATCTTGGCTAACTAACACAACCAAGACAAAAATGAAAAGAAAACTAAATAAGATGGCGCATGAATCATGCTATTCAGATGTTTACTTGAACATCGCTAGAATAGGTGGTGACGATAGAACCACTAAAACACCATATGAACTGTATAAACTATATAGAAGCTCACTGGTAAACGAAGCAATGCATGGTAATGTAGACACCTCTGGTTTCTTCAATTCTATGCATAGTTGGACGGTTAATGCATTCTATTCTCCAACAGATAATGCGTTTGTGATTTTAAATGGCATTGTTTCTAGTTTACTAGGCAAATCAATTGAAGAAAGATACGGCATGCTTGCTATGGTTATCGGCCACGAAATTACTCACGCCTTCGACTCATCCGGCTCACAATTTGATGAAAACGGCAATCAATCAAACTGGTGGAGTATGGCGGATAAATCCACGTTTAATAACAAAGTTAATAAGCTAATTGATTTTTACGATCAAATTGCTTTGAAGAGCGACTATTATTGTGACGGAGATACAGTTGATGGCGAAGCCACAGCGGACTTAGGCGGCATGAAAGTGGCGCTGATGCTTGCTAAAAATGTTGACAACTTTGATTACGATAAATTCTTTAGAGCGTATGCTTATTTGTGGCTCACATCCACAATTAGCATTAACGATGTCCAAAGCAGGGCTTCTGATTCACATCCATTCAACTATTTAAGAGTCAATGTTGTGGTCAGTCAATTCGATGAATTCGTTGACACGTATGACATAAAACCAGGTGATGGGATGTATGTTCCAGAAGATGAAAGAATCAAAATTTGGTAAAAATATATAGAAATAGGCGTCCGTAGATACGGGCGCTTTTTTCTTTATTTAAACGCATATATAATTTGGTTATGAAACCTAGAAAAAAGCAAATTGTAACAACTAGATTGATCTTGAAAAATTTTGAAGAAAAAGATCAAAAAGATTTCATGAAAATTGTGAATAATCCACAAGTAAAAAAGACGTATATGTTACCTGATTTCGCCAGTGAAAAAGAGGAATCAGAATTCTATGAAAAATTACGTCTTTTATCACTCAATCAAAAGCGATTTGTTTATGGAATTTATTCAAAGAATAATATTATCGGTTTTATAAATGAAGTTTCCAAAGAAGACGATGCGATTGAAATAGGGTATTTTATCGACGAAAAAGAGTGGAATAAAGGATACGCTACTGAAGCTTTTAAAGCGGCAATTGAAGAACTTTTTAGAATCGGTTTTAATCGTATTATCGCTGGCTTTTTTGAAGGGAACTATGCTAGCGAAAGAGTGATGCAAAAATGTGGTATGGCAAAAATAAAAAAAGAAGAAACAGTGCTTTACAGAAACAAAGAGCGTCGCTGTTTCTACTATCAAATTGAAAAATGTTTGTCTTAAAACTAAACATTTGTTAAGTTTATAGGGAATTATGAAAAGAGCGTTTGAACAATTTAAAAAATATTGGCTAGTTAATCTTATCACTTTTCTTTTGTCGTTAGTGGTGGGGGCTATCATATTTTGCATTATGTTCTTTCTAAGAGGCCGGACTCTTTTATCGGCGGTTGATGGTGCCGCTTTGGGTGCGATTTCTGTATTATTTTTAGGACTTTTATTTTGGATGCATCACCTTGGAGCGTTTGATACATTTGTCTTTGGTTTTAAGCAATTAGGTAGCATGTTATTCGCAAAAGACGCGAGACGTGATGGTAGTTATGCCGAATATCGAGAAAGAAAAACAGAATCAAGAAACAATTCATCATTCAATTTTATTGCCGTCATCTTTGCGGGGCTTTTACTTTGTGTCGCTTTACTAGTGCTTGAAATAGTCTATCACGCATCGCTTTAAAACCCGTTTTTTGTAAAAAGGTTTGTAACGTGTAAGGTAAAAAGTGCTTTACACGTTTTTTCATGCGTGTATAATGTAAAGCATAATTTTATTCTGTGTGTACACACATTAAGGAGGTAAAGTATGAAAAAACTGGGATTACTGCTCTGTGCTTCTGCCACATTAGTTCTAGCGGCTTGCAGTGCCGGAGCGTCTCAACTCAAAAGTTTACCAGAAAGAGACAAACGTATTATTGTTGAAGTCGATAGAGACATTGATACGTTAAGCGAAGAAGGTGCAAAGAATTCACAACGCGCTGTCTATAACAACATTAAGACAACCGCTACTTCTAACATCAGATTGCTTGATAATTACACCGTCTTAAATAACGCTTTCGTTCTCGAAGTAAACTCAAATGATATTGAGAGTATTCGATCAGTTCCTGGCGTCAAGAGCATTACCGTTGACAAGATCCACTGGGAAAGAGTTATTAACAACGATTCTTATATTCCACTAGGTGATGATTCAGTTGACTCACAAGATGAAAACAAAAACATTTCTGCTGAAACAATGTTCAAGCCAGAAAACACAAACGATGGCGAAGGAACCATTGTTGCAATTTTGGATAATGAATTCCATTTTAGAGCAAAGGTTACAGGCAAAAATGCTTCCCCTGAATGGCATCACGAAGTCTATGAGCCATTATCAAGCGAAGTCAAAGTCAAGTATACATTTGAAACCATTAGAGCTATCGGTGGCTTAAACGCGAGTTTCAGCGATATGACGATTAAACCAGCCGGTCAAGAAGGTTCCGGTTATTTGAACAGCAAAGTTCCTTTCTATTATGACTATGGCGGTACAAGCAAATCATACGGCAAACGCGGTCCTAAAAAATATGATGTTCACAGTGATCTTTCATATCACGGTTCACACGTTTCATCAATTACCGCTGCTAATGCCCCAGACTACAAAGGTATTGCTCCAAAGGCCCAATTAGCGTTAATGAAAGTCTTTACTGACTACGATGCCAGTGGTATTGGTAAGAAGATTGGTTTAAGCAATAGTACAGGTGCTTATGACACAGCGATTCTTGAAGCCTTAGAAGACTGCATTAAATTAAGAGTCGATGGCATTAACATGTCGTTAGGTAGTGACTTGGATGACTTTGATAGTGATTCAATCACTTTAAAAACATTAACAAGATTACATAACGCTGGTATCTTATCCGCGATTTCCGCTGGTAACTCTGGTAAAACATCTTATGCATCAACTGGTGCATATGCCAACTGGATGCCAGAATCTGTCGAAACAGGTATCATGTCTAGTTATGCTAATAATGCTGCAAGCACAACAGTAGCGTCTGGTCACCCAACAAAGATCTTCTATGAAAATGCGTTCGTTTTTAACAATCAAAACATCGCTTTCGAAGATCAAATCACCAATAGACCAGGTATGGGCGATGATTATGATAAAGAATTCCGTATCAGCGACATCTTCCCAAAAGACGGTGAAGGAAAACCTACCGGAACAATTGATTGGGTATATATTCCAGGCTTTGGTACATCTGGTGACTACAAAGGTTTCACTGATGAATTCTTAGAAGGTAAGATTTTTATCGTCAACCGTGGTAGTACATCATTCTCTGACAAATATTCTATTGCCGCTGATAAAGGCGCGAAGGCCCTTGTTATTATTAACAACGACCCAACTGCTTCAAGCTTCAATTTCCGTTGTAGCTTTGGCGATGGATTCAATCCAACAATGCCATGCGCTCTTGTTCTTTATAAGGACAAACCAACATTTGAAACCGCTGGTAGTGGTACTTTCAGCCTTATTAATAAACAAGTTAGTGATAATCCTGCTAAATACACAATTAGCGAATTCTCAACTGATGGTGCGACATTTGATTTAGACCTCAAACCAGATATCACCGCTCCTGGTGATAACATTAGAGGTGCTGTCCCAGAACACGCGATGACAAACTTAACACAAGAAGAACGCGAATCTGCGGAATATAAATACAAATGCTATCAATATTTAAGTGGTACATCCATGTCCGCTCCTAACTACGCTGGTGCTCAAGCCTTAGTGTTGTCCAAATTCGCTGACGAAGTTAACACTCGTAACGAAGCGACACAAAACATCCTTTCTAATATGCCGGGCACAACACAAGAAGAAGTTGATGCTAGAAACGCAGCGTTAGATGAAGTTGATACAGAATTTAACAAGGTTAGAGGTACAGTTGATATGAGATTAATGTCAACTGCTAATCCAATGAAAGACTATGTTGCTAATCCAGAAAATGAAGAAGAGACATTCTCTTTAACATCTCCAAGAATTCAAGGTGCTGGTATGGTCGACCTTGCTGGTGCTTTATCAACAGATGTTTATCTTGAAGGTTTAGACCTCAGCGGTAATGAACCTAAGAAACTTGATAAATCCAAAATCGTCTTAAGAAATAATGACGACATCGCTAAAGGTGATATCAAATTATCATTCATTGCTCATAACGAAAGCGATCAAGCGAGAACATATGATGTTACTTTAACTGTCTTGAGACCTGCTATTGCTCATCCAAACGATATCGTTACAAAAGAATATAACTATAAGGGTTCTGTCGAAAGCATCGAACTCTTCACTGGTATGACATATTACGATAGATATCGTGAAGAAATGAGAACCGTTACCGGTCCATTAGCGTATAAAGACGCTATTAAAGCTGGCAAGGACATTGAATATTATGCCAGTGAAGCCGATTTCAAAGCGGATAAAAAGACAGTTATTGCAAAAGGTTATTATTATAACTCCGCAACTGAAGGTGCTTGCTGGGAACCACTTCCAAGCTATACAGCTCAATCCACAATGGATGTTGAAATCGCCAAGATTTCCAATCAAACAGTCACAGTCGCCGCAAACGGCGAGACAACTGTCACCATTAATCCGTTTACATTACCAGAAACTGAAAAAGCTAAAATCTTAGAAGTTTATGAATATGGTTGTATGATTGAAGGTTTTGTGACCTTAACAAGCAAAGATGGTAAACCAGATTTATCTATTCCTTACTTAGGATTCTATTCTGGCACAGATAAAAACTCTGAAGCAGGCTATGAATCAGCGCCAGTCGTTGAACCATTCAATTTCGAAAAGGATCCAACAAAGGTCTATCCATCAGATTTGAATAACGACATCGCTAAAGAGTTAGTTGGCAAAAACATGTGCAACATGGAATCCATGATTGTGGCCGGCCATCTCGATAGCCCACAAAAACTTGATACAGACAAGATTTTAACCAATGATATGTCGTTCGATAAATTAATCGATTTCTATAATGTCGGTACAAATCCATATACCAACGAATATGTTGAGGATGCTAAAAACAATATTTATATTGGTGGCGACTCCACAAATACAATGATCATTCAACAATTCGTGTTAAGATCAGTCGCGGAAAACTACTTCACAATTACCAATAAGAAAAACAATCAATTGGTTTATAAATCCGCTCTTGAAGATATGCTCTTCAGCGATACTGCTGATCACTGGGCATTGTATAAATCACACGTTGACGCTGGTTACTTAGGTGCTGGCTATGTGTGCCATAGAGCATATGCTATTGTCCCATTATTCGATGAAGCGACAGGTGAAAAATTCGCCAGTGGTGATTATGAACTTAAGTTCAATTACCAATTAGCCGCTACAAAGGGTTGGGTCGAGAAATCATACGACATCCACATCGATACTGATGCTCCAGATGTTAAGAGCATCTCGCAATATAAAGAAAACGACGTTAACCGCGTGAGAATTTATTTAGAAGATATGAAAGTCTCCTATGCCTTGCTCGGTACCACTCGTGTTGAAGTTGAATACGATAACGCAAAGAATCTCTACTACATCGATGAGACAAAAGCCTTTGTCGATGAATGCATTGATGAAATTTCCGAAGATACAGACGGCAAGAGATTATTCGTTGGTGTCATTGATTACGCAAGAGGTAGAACAGGTTCTGTCATCCACTTCAAAAACATCAAAAACTTCACATATGGATACGAAGTTGTTCAAGGCACAGGCTTAAGCCTCAACATCGATTACAGATTAGGTAGCGATAATAAAGTTGAATTCTTTAATTGCTATTCTGGTAAGAGTGTTGATGTCAAAGGCGATCTCAAACTTACAAGATACGCCGCTCTTCCTGGAACAGCGAATAGTCCATCTGTTCAAAATCCAGAAGCGACTATTAACCTTATCCAAGGAACAGTTGCCGAAGGCAGACGTTCCAGTTGTAATGGTGCAATAGCTTCCTTAAGCGCCATCATTTGCATCCCAGCTTTAATGGGCGCCACAGTGTTATTCTTCAGAAAAAGAAAAGAAGGAGGTAAATAACATATGAAAAAGAAATTTGCCGCAAGTTTATTAATTGTTGGTGCATTGTCCTTTGGTGCGTTATTAGGATGTAACCAAAACAATAATCCTTCAACAAACCCAAGCACTCCAGGTGATAGTGGTTCTTCTACTCCTGCTCCAAGTGGCAGTGGTGGTGACAGCGGTTCACAAGCCCCTGCTCAATTCAATTTCTCCGTTTCTTTACAAAGTGGCGGTACTACCATCAATAAAGGTGAAGTTGATTCAATCAAAATTACCGAATCTAATAACGATGGAACAGCGAGAAAATACTCTTTCTCTTCCTCTAATAACGAGGTTGCGACAGTTGACGCTGAGGGCGTTATTCTCGCTGTTAATAAAGGTAATGTCAGATTTACAGTTACCGAATCTACCGCTGGTCTAAGAAGAGTGTTAGACGTTGAAATTACCGAAGCGGTTTTAGCTTCTGGTGGTTATAACTACGCCTCCTTAGCCGGTGAAGAAGCTGTCAACACAAGAACCGAGATCCTCGGTAAACTTGAAAAATACGCCATGGACAACCATTTAACAGGTATCACCTTATTCGAAAATGGTGGTTATGTTAAATACCATGAACGTGTCACATTACCAACCACAAACTACATTACTGGTTATGGTTTTGGTTTATTAAGTGAAGGTACCGTCAATGCTGATTTAGCAACAGAAGAAAATCCAGCCTATAAGAGATATCTCCACAGTGCGACTTCTTCCGATCCTAAAAATATTAACGCTAGAAACGATACAGGTAGCCAAGTCTCAGATTTAGAAGGCTATATTACAAGCTCATTCTGGGGCACCAAGATGAACGCTACAAAGGACCAATACGTTTGGTATCCAGTCCTTGCTAAGGACAAAGTAACATTCAATGGTGTTGCTCAAGACTTCACTAGACCTCTTCCTGTCTATGAAGGTAACGAAGTTAAACCAAACGAAGATCCTAACCCATTAGGTCTTTATAAAACATGGAGAATCTATGTTAAGACTGGCGCTGATGGTGGTATTAAATTCCGTTACAATGGTAGCAACTGGGGTGATAAGAACTTTGATAATACACCAGTAACCATTAACGATTATGAATTTGCTTATCGTTTCTTATTAACTGGTTCCCACGGTTTAAAACGTGGTAAAGAAATGGCCGCTGACCAAACATATGGTATCAAAGGTGCGCAAGCCTACAATACCAGAACCGAAAAAGCCAGCGACGAAGCCGCTCTTGAATTATGGAACAACATGAAAGCCAATGGCAGTTTAGGTATTAAGACTGGTCACGATAACACCAATGGTGATTATATTGAACTCACTCTCATAAACGCCATCGATAGATTTACAGCTATGTATACCTTATCTTCTAACTTATTATCACCAATGTCTGAAGATTTCATCAGAACAATTGGTAGTGGTTCCTTAGCAGATGGTGCCCTTCGTTATGGAACATTCAACAACAATGATGATGTTCCTGGCCATAAAGATAATATTTTAGATTTTACTCTTTCCGTTGGTCCATATATGTTGGAAGAATGGGTCAAAGGCAAAACAATCGTGTTTAAAAAGAATTCTAGTTGGAATGAACCAAATAGATATCTTATTCAAGGTGTTAAATTAATTGTTATCGATGCGTCTACCGATGCTGATGCAATTTATAGACAATTCAAAGCTGGAATTCTTGACAGTTGTGGCATTCCACAAGCTCACCTTTCCGAAGAAATTGGTCAGCCACGTGTTTATAAAACAAGAGGTGATTCGACGTTTAAATTAAATGTTAATTCTTGCTCAAAAGATATGTGGAACGATTTATTTGGTCCTTCTGGCAAAATTAAGAAAGGCTCCAACTGGGAAGTTAAACCATGGATGAGCAACGATGACTTCCTTAAAGGTTTATTCTTCTCTATTGATAGAGCGACATTCGCGGGTAACCGTGGTGTTAATCCATCAATCAACTATTTTGCGGATTCATACTTAAATGACCCAGAAAATGGTAAATCATACAACGATAGTGACGCTCATAAAGCCGCTATTCGTGATTACGAAACAAAAGATAGCCAAGGTAATTCAACATATGGTTATTCTAAAGACAAAGCAATTTTGGCCTTCTCTAACGCAGTTAAGACATTGAGTAGAAACGGCGACATTGAATTAGGTAGCAAATCTAATCCAACTGTCATTGAAGTCCACATCAAGTGGATGTACGAAACCGATGTTAAAGAATACGGTGAAGAAATTGCTGGCTATTTCGAAAACGCTTTCAACGATGACAGAGTTTGCGGTGGCAAAGTCAAACTAAAAGTCGTTGCTGACGAAGTTAGTAAAGACTGGCAGAAAGTCTATAACGACATGATGGCTGGTGAATTTGACTTAGGTTTTGGTGCCATTAGTGGCAATACCTATAATCCTCTTAACTTCTTAGAAGTATTAAAGAGCGATAACTCTTCTGGTTTCACACTTAACTGGGGCGCTGATACATCCAAAGTCAACACCAAAAAACCATTAATTTACGATGATAAGATTTGGTCATTTGATGCCTTATGGTCTGCTGCTGATCATGGTGGTGTTGTTGACAATGGCGAAAACATCAAACCAGTGAAGAAATCCTTCTTAACATATCAAGGCAACGACTTCAATAACGGTGCAACATTCTATGTTAAAACCAATTTCTTTGAAGGCGGAAGCGATACCGTTAAGTTCGATATCACACGTATTTCCTTATATATTGTTGGTAGTGGTAACGTTGATCTTCTCGTTATTGATCCAGATAACCCACCTGCAACCGACCCAGATAAGGGCTATAAGATTGAATTAAGTCAAACCAAAGCTAATGAAATCAGAGATGAAATCATTAGAGTTAACAAATTGATGGATGACAAATTATCGCCTCAAGATAGAAACGACCATCCATTTGAAGTTAATAATTATGGTATCTACTGGACAATCGAAGTCTACTATAACCTTAGCATTAAGGATCAAAAGAGCGGTGGATGGGGCACCCCATCCGAAAACATGGTCACATCTGCTAAGAATGAAGCTTCTTGGAGAGACTAAAGGAGGGAACGACAATGAAAAAGCAATTCTTATTACTTCTTTCAGTTGCTGCAATCAGCGCTTTAGCGGCTTGCAACATTAAAGTTGATCCTACATCCTCAAGTCTTACACCAGCGGAATCTAGTTCAGAGAGCTCATCAGAGGAATCCTCTTCTTCTTCAGAGGAATCCTCTTCAAGCTCATCAAGTTCCAGTTCTTCAAGTTCCAGTTCATCATCATCTTCTGAGTCTGAAGACATCGGACCAGTTCCAAGCGATATTGTTATTCCAGATGTCGAAGAAGAGCATAATTATCCCGGCGTAGCTGATTATTCCGATTATCTATTGCTCAGCCACCGCAATATCACTCTTGTTAAAGGTAGTGCTAACAATACTTCTGTTAAATTAAGAGGTTTACCAAGAGCGCTTCAACCAGCGACCAATTTATCATTCACTTCCGCAGATAGTTCAATCGCTACCGCTGACGAAAACGGTAACATTACCGCTGTTAATGCCGGAACAACTACTGTCGAAGTCGCGGATAAAGATCATCCAGATGTGAAAGTCTCTGTTCCAGTGACAGTATTTGATAATCTTGTTCCTGAAATTCCAGAAGTTGATGACGATCCGGCGACAACAGATGTCGATGAATCATCCCCAGAAGTTCCAAACGACAAGGAAAAAATCAATCAAGTCACCGATGAACTTGCAAAAATTGTTAATGGTGTGAAATTCACCCAAGAAGAGATTGATGCTGCTAAAGAAGGTGATCCTGCTTATGGCAAAACAACAAAAGACTGGAAAATTCAACCAGAAAAAGATACCTTGACAGAAATCGTTGACCACGAACTTCGTGAAATGAGCACATACAAAAATGGTGTTCGTCAATTCTATAACGTCTGGGATGAACGCCTTGTGGCAAGCCAAGATGAAGCTTATTTCCGCATCACTGAAACAGATGGTGATACCAAAACCGAAGATGGCGCGATGACATTCCAAGATTCAGAATGGATTTTCAACACTAATAAATACTACGATACATATGTTTTCCACACATTAGGTGATGTGAAAAACTATTATCCAGTTTCTACAGTTGATTACATGCCTAGTGATCCAAGCGTCAATAATAGATGTGCTCCTCTTTTTGAAATCTTGGATAACCTCTTCACAATTGGTCGCGAAATCTTCACAAATACGTTAGAAGATTGCCGTCTCACCGATTGCGTTGATATTGCTTCCAAGAGTTATTCTAACGTTGCCAAGAACTGCGTTGGCGCATTCCTTGGCGCTGATGGTAACCCATCATCAAAATCGGACTTCTTCTTCGATTGTACGCTTGAATTCCCAGATGAAACAGCCGATCAAGATGATGAATCGAACTCCGGTATTCCTTTCGGCACACCAATGCCAGCTACTCAAAGAATGATTTATACAGTAAGAGATAACAAATTAGTTGGTTATCGACTTGAACTTGTTCAAAATTATTCATTTGGTGGCGATGATTATCAAAAGATCTACTATATCGATCATGGTTATGAAAAAATCAATGAATCGAATAGAGATAAATATATGAGCATCCCTGATACCAAAGGATACACCCTTGTTGATTACTTATTCGCCATTTAGTGCATAACTAAAAAACCAAATTAAGCGGTACCGCCATGGTGCCGCTTTTATTATGAAACACAGACACGGATGGCTTAAATTATTCAGAATAGATTTGGTTTTTGACTTTTCTTGGATAGTTGGATAACTCCAACAAAACGTTGGTAATTGAGACCATTCTTGAAGAATGGTTTATAATGTGTTATATTTTAGAGACACTTATTTTATTAAGTGTAGCCCAAGAAAGGAAAAGCAAATGTTAAAATATTCGTTAAAAAGAATCTTATTGGCGTTTCTAACAGCGTTTATTATTTTGACTTTGACTTTCTTTTTAGTTAAATCACTCCCTCCTGTTAAGGTGTTCTCTCCACAAGAAAACGTTAGATATGCTTTCTATATGGATCAATTTAAGTTAGGATATGTGACTTATTTTACCAAAACAGCAGCGGAAGTTGATGCTGGCTTTGTTCCTAACGTGGCACCACTTGATCAAATGAAGATTGGTGATGAATGGTTCTATTTCTATCAAAGACCAATTGTTGAACAATATTTCTCATGGTTAGGCAATATTGTCACTAAATGGGACTGGGGTAGAAGTACAGCGATTGAACCAAACGCTTCCGCGATTCGCATTATCGCTCAACGTTTACCAGCTTCAATGTCTGTCAATATCGTTTCCGTTATCGTTTCCGTGCCATTAGGCATTGCTTTTGGCATTTTAGCGGGTTTAAAGAAAAACACCTGGGTTGACCATACTATTTCTACATTAGTAATGGTGTTCATTTCCATCCCATCCTTCGTTGTTATTTCGTTCTTAATCTATTTATTAGCGTTTAAAACTGGTTGGTTACCAACAATGTGGCCAACACCTGACCAATCCACTAGAACTAAGACATTGGCCTTTATTATTCCAGTCATGTCCTTATCTTTTGGTTCAATCTGTGGTTACACTAGATTCGTTAGAGCCGAACTTTGTGAAGTTATGTCTAGTGAATATTTACTTTTAGCGAGAACCAAAGGCTTAACCAAAAACCAAGCGATTGTTAGACACGCTTTAAGAAATGCGTTCGTCCCAATTCTTCCATCCATCTTAGCGGAATTCATTGGTATCTTTGGTGGTTCCATGATTTTAGAGAGTTTATATGGTATTCCAGGCATTGGTAACTTATATATCCAAGCCTTGAATCAAAATAATCCTGACTATAACGTCTTAATGGTTGATATGGCTATTTTCACCACAGTGGGTTTATTAGCGGGTATCATCCTAGACTTATCATATGGGTTCATCGACCCAAGAATCAGAATGGGGGAAAAGAAATAGTATGCTTGAAGACAAAGATTTCGAACTACTTGATGAATCCCCTAATGCTGGTGAAATCATTGAAGACGCTGATATCAGCAAAGATGATTTTGTCCTAACGCAAGTTGATTCCTCAGTTCATGAACAAAAGTTCCAAACTAAACCAACCACATTCTTGAAAGACTCACTTAAGAGATTTGGTAAAAACAAATCATCTGTCGTGGCTGCTTATATTTTGGGCGCTTTATTACTCATGTCTTTCATCGTGCCACTTGTTGACACAAGCAACACAAAAGTGGCCCATCCATATGAAACATATCTTGCTCCAAAACTTTTCAAAGCGGGAACAGGTTTTTGGGATGGCACAATCAAATATAGCAATATCGCTGTCGACTTAAGTGAAATGCCTGACGCAAAAACCGAAGAAGAAAAACAACTTCACTGGTGGCCATCAAGCAAGAAATTCCCACAGAGAAGTGCGATTAGTAAAAAAGTATTTACTGAAGAAAAATATAGTAACGACATTTCTAACCTCGGTACTTTTGGTAAAGAGGGTTATGTCCATTTTGGCTATTATGAAAGCGAAGCCAGCGATTATGTGGCTTTCTCTTCTAAAGCTATTCCTTCTTTGGTTTTAGACAATGATTTATATCTCACATCTTTTGACACATATGATGCTAATAAAATTAGAGAAAAAGAAGGCAAAGATAGTTTCAACGCTCCTGATAATTATGTCGTTGGTGAATCCGCTTTCTATTTCCTTTATTCTGAATTAAATACCGATAACGTTTTAGAAGATAAAGAAATCAAATTAGTGGACTATGCTACTGTCCATAACATTGGTAGTGCGGTTGAGCGCTTAAAAGAAGAAAAACTCAACATTAGCGATATCATCAAAAACGAAACCGGTGGTCAAACCGAATTCCAAAACGCCTCCTTCTCTGTTAGATTAAACGTTGAACACGAACATCAAAAGAATACATGTGCTTTAATTAGAAGCATTACTTTTGAAAGTGCTTCCACAAGCGAAAATATTAGAAACATATTTAATGATATGTCTTTCACTGATGCGACAAAGGCGATGACCAAATCCATCAATGATGGGTATGAATATTGGAGTAGTACTGGTGTCAGAAGAATCTATCTTTCTAAAGCCCATTTCTGCTCATTTGTTTATGATACTTACGAAGCCGCATTCGGCGTTAGACAAATCGAAGGCGAATTCGTCAGTGACTTATTAACTTACGCTGATAAAGGCTGGATTTCATTTAAAGATCAGTTTGGTCTTGATACCGTTTGGAAAGATGACAGTGGTTATTTCATTGACCGCACTAATTATTCTTTCAAGATTTTAGATCCAGTTAATTGCCCACTTGCTAAAGAAATTACTGCCGATGATTTCTATGGTGATGATGTCTTTGGCACATTAGGCGTCAAATTCTCCGTCCATTATTATAAATACTTAGGATATACAAAAGCCCCTATTTACTTGATGGGCACAGATAAATCTGGTAGAGACATGTTTAAATATGTCTTTGAAGGTTTAAGAACATCATTATTACTCGGTGTTTTGACATTCGCGGTTTGCTTTACCTTCGGTTTGATTTGGGGCTCTATCTGTGGCTATTTCGGTGGTGCAGTCGACTTACTCATGGAAAGATTTACCGATATCCTATCTGGTATTCCATGGATTGTCGTTATGACTTTAATCATCTTGCACTTCGGTTCGAACTTCTGGACATTCGCTTTAGCGCTCTGTCTAACAGGTTGGATTGGTACCGCGGCAAGAACGAGAACACAGTTCTATAGATTTAGAGGACGTGAATACGTTTTAGCGTCCCGTACATTGGGCGCTTCTGATGCGCGTTTGATTGCCAAACACATCTTACCTAATGCTTTAGGTACGATTATTACCGGTGCAGTTTTAATGATTCCAAGCGTTATCTTCTCCGAAGCCACAATTTCCTATTTAGGTTTAGGCTTAAAGAATACTTCTTCATTAGGTGTTGTCTTATCGGATAACCAAGCGGAATTATTAACTAACCCATACTTACTTATCTTCCCTGCCGTTATTATCGCTTTAATTATGATTTCATTTAACTTATTCGGTAACGGCTTAAGAGATGCGATTAACCCAAGTTTGAAAGGAGAAGACTAATGGAAAATAAAGAAATAGTATTATCCGTTAAGGATTTAAAAGTTAACTTCTCCACAGACCATGGTTACGTCCAAGCGGTACGTGGTGTTTCCTTTGATTTATATAAGGGTGAAACATTATGTATCGTTGGTGAATCCGGTTCTGGTAAATCCGTCACGAGTAAAACCATCATGGGTATTTTAAGCGCGAACGCGCGTATTGTCAGTGGTTCCATCATGTATGAAGGCGAAGATTTAACCAAGGTTTCCGAAGATGAATTCCATCGCATCAGAGGCCATAAAATTGGTATGATCTTCCAAGATCCTTTATCATCTTTAAACCCAATCATGAGAATTGGCAAACAAATTACTGAAGCTATGCTTCTTAACGGTAATCGTTTAAAGAAGATGAGACAAGAACTAACCGCGACTGAATTCGTGGCCTATAAGAATGCGATTACCGCTTATAAGAGCGAACTTAATAGGGGTAAAGAAGCTGTTAAATTCTTAAAGAGTGAAAAGAAAAAAGAAGTTGAAAGAATTAAAAACGTCGCCAAAAACGAAAGCGATGGTAAATTATACGCTTTAAGCCAAGACTATGGTTTAGAGAAAGTGACCATTAAACATAAATATGATTCTTTAGTTAAAGAGCAACCTGAAAACGTTGCTTCTATTAACGAAGAAAGAAATAAAGCGTTAGCAGAAGCTAAAGTTAGATACGAAGCAACTAGAAAAGAAATTAAAGAAAACGCGCAATCACAAAAAGCTTCTAATAAAGAACAATTAGCCGCCCTTAAAGCGGACTTTAACCAAAAGATTAAAGAAGCAAAAACAAACAATGAGACTAGCAAATCAGAATTAAGGGCCAAATATAAACCGTTAATCGCCGAAACTAAAGCAACTTATTTAGCAAAGAATAAAGAAGCTAAAGTTGAGGTGGCTAAAGTTAAAGAACAATACAAGCAAGAATATCTTGAAGAAATTAATAGTGGTGTTGACCCAAAAGAAGCCAAAAAGCATTATCAATCTAAAGTTAAAATCACACACGCTGAGGCCAAAGCTAGAGCGCTCAAGATTATGGAAGAAGTTGGTATCCCATTCCCTGAAAAGAGATTTAAACAATATCCATTTGAATTCTCTGGTGGTATGAGACAAAGAATCGTTATTGCGATTGCTTTAACCGCGGACCCAGACATCTTAATTTGTGACGAACCAACAACTGCGTTAGACGTGACCATTCAAGCACAAATCCTTGAATTAATTAACCGCATTAAAGCGGAAAGACACATGACGTGTATCTTTATTACCCACGATTTAGGTGTTGTCGCTAATATGGCGGACCGCGTCGCTGTCATGTACGCTGGTAAGATTGTGGAATATGGTACTGAAGAAGAAATCTTCTATGATCCAAGACATCCTTATACTTGGGCTTTATTATCATCCATCCCTGATATCGATAGTAAAGAAAGATTAGATGCTATTCCGGGTACGCCACCAAACTTAATTTATCCACCTGTTGGTGATGCCTTTGCCTTACGTAGCAAATATGCGATGAAAATTGACTTTAAGAAAGAACCACCTTTATTTAAGGTGTCTGATACCCATTACGCTGCTACTTGGTTATTAGATCCAAGAGCACCAAAAGTGGAAATGCCTGCCATTGTTAAAACGCGTATCGAGTCCGCTTTATCGGCGCGTAAACAAAAACCTTCTAAGAAAACAAAAGAAGATATTTCTAACGCTATCAATCCTTTAGAAACAGGCGAAGTGGCTAAAGCCTCAAGCGAACTCGCGATGGAACAACACGCTGAAGATGTTTTAAAAGAAGCCAAAGAGTTCGAAAAAAAGAATGAAGGAGGTAATGAGTAATTATGGCAAGAAGAACAGTTACATACCTTCCTGAATTAGTGGAAAACAATATTGAATTATCCGTTAGACACTTAAAACAATTCTTTAAGTTTGGTCATGGTAAAAACGCCTTTGTCACTAAAGCTGTCCATGATGTCAGCTTTGATATCAAAAAAGGTGAATGCTTTGGTGTGGTTGGTGAATCAGGATGTGGTAAAACCACAACTGGTAGAACTTTAATTAGATTATATAAAGCCACCTCTGGTTCTGTTTATTTCAAAGGTTATCGTATTGTCGCGGGTAACCGTTGGAATGAAAAAGAAATCAAGTGGAAACGCATTAAAGCCCGCCGCAGAATCAAAGAGCTCAAGCTCGAAATGAACGAAAAGATTAAGAGCTTATCAGATGATCAAGGCAATCAAGAACTAGTGGCAAATGAAACCGCGAAAATTCAAAAAGATTACGCTGAACAAATTGCTAAAATCGAATCTGATTTAGCAACTTTAATCAAATACGAAAAAGAAAAGATTGCCCAACATAATTACGACAATAAACACGTCGATAAAAAATTGATGTCTAAGATGCAGATGATCTTCCAAGATCCTGTCGATAGTCTTGACCCAAGAATGACTGTTGAAGATATCATTCAAGAAGGTTTGCACATTCAAGGACAATATAACCGCTTTGAAAATTCACAAAAAGTGAAAGACGTTTTAGTTAAGGTTGGTTTACTTCCAGAATACGCTTCTAGATATCCACACGAATTCAGTGGTGGTCAAAGACAGCGTATTGGTATCGCTAGAGCGTTAATCATGAATCCAGACTTCTTAATTTGCGATGAACCTATTTCCGCGCTTGACGTGTCTATCCGCGCGCAAATCATTAACTTATTAAATAATTTAAAAGAGGAAATGGGCTTAACTATTATGTTTATTGCTCACGACTTATCGGTCGTTAAATATTTCTGTGATAGAATTGCGGTTATGTATTTTGGTAATATCGTCGAACTCGCGGATTCTGATGAATTGTTCAAACACCCATTACATCCATACACAAGAGCTTTATTATCCGCAATTCCAAAGCCAGATCCATTAAGCGAAAAAGTTAGAAAAAGATTCGTCTATAAGCCACAAGAAGAACACGATTATTCTAAAGAAGCACCAAAGCTTACTGAAATCGTTCCAGGACACTTCGTTATGGCTAATAGCGAAGAGTTAGAAAAATATAAAAAAGAACTCAATAAATAACCGTTAATTTCTTTTATGGTTATAAAAACAGGGGTTAGAAATATAAATAATTATTTCTAGTCCCTTTTATTATCTTCTTATTGGTAAATAAGAGATTAGCCCATCTTTAATTTGTTAATAGGTTTTTTATGAGCAATGTGTTAGTATCATCAGAAGTTTTACATCAAAACACTGTTAAAGCAATTCTAAACGAAATAAGTAAATAACAACAAAATAGTCATATTTCTTATTTATTAAAAATTTAATAATATTTATATAAGAATGTTACATATCCATAGTTATAAATAACTTGTATTCGTATTGAAACAAGATATGTAATTTTTCGTGAAAGGAAAAAAAGCATATGAAGAAAAAACTATTAATTCCTGTTTTTCTTGCTGCGATCGCTGCTCCGTTAGCGTTATCACAAAGTGCTCAAGAATTAAGCGCTTATTTTATTGGTGAAAATAACAGGAGCGCTTACATCGCCTATGGCTCTGAACTTAACGGCAAGATTTGTGACGAAGGATTTGTCCTTTTAAAGAACAAAGATGGTTTCCTTCCGATGAGCGGAAATCAAAGAATTTCTGTCGTTGGTAAGAGTTCAACCAGTTTGGTTCAAGGTGGTGGCGGTTCCGGTAGTGGTCGTAATGCCGGAGAAACCGAAATAAACTTGCAACAATCTTTGGAAAGAGTTGGATTTACTTTAAATGGTGATTTGACGGCTTTCTACAAGGACAATAGCAAATCCGGTAACGGCCGTACAAATGGTAACTCTGGATATAAAGGTATTTCGGAAGTTACGATTGGTGAAACACCAATGTCTTCTTATACTGAAGCGCTTAAGAATTCTCTTGATCAATATAATGACTGCGCTATTCAAGTAATTTCTCGTGAAGGTAGTGAAGGCTGCGACGTTAAGACATGTGATGTTACCGATAGTGTGAAAGGTGGTTTCTCCACAAAACACGCATTACAATTATCCGATAATGAACAAGCTTTGTTTGATTTATTAAATGAAAAATTTAACAACATTATCATTTTGATTAACTCAGGAAATATCTTCCAATGTGACCAGTTTGAAAACAACGATAAAGTCAAAGCCATCCTCTGGATGGGCACACCTGGTTGTACTGGTACTGGTGCGGTTGGCCGAATTCTAACCGGACAAGTCAATCCATCTGGAAGAACCGTTGAAACCTGGGCTCGTAAATTTAATAACGATCCAACATGGCAAAACTTCAGTGCTAATACACAAACTGGTCCTATTGCTAACGAAGGTACCTCTGATGCTAAACACATGTCGCAAGACACCATGTTTAAACCTGATGGTAGCCCAGTAAAGAGTGAAGGCACATATCGTGGTGCCGCTCAATGGGATAGCAAACAATACGGTGTAGTTAAAGCCGGTATCAATGGTGTTAGACCTGCGTCATATGTCTCATATGAAGAAGGTATTTATGTCGACTATCGTTACTATGAAACTAAATATGCAGACATGGCCAAAGAAAACGAGACTGAAGCCAATGAATGGTATGACGGCGATTATGGTGTTATTTATCCATTTGGTTATGGCTTAAGCTATACATCATTCAATCAAGAAATCCTTAAATGCAATTTAAATGGCAAGACAATCAATGCCAAAAATAGTAAGTCAAGAGCAGAAGTAAAAGTCAAAGTTACAAATACTGGCTCTAAAGCTGGTAAAGATGTTGTCCAACTATATTGGAAAGCACCTTACTATAATGAAGGAATTGAAAAAGCGGATCGCGTCCTTTGTGCTTTTGCTAAAACAAAATTACTTGAACCTGGCGAAGAACAAGAATTGACATTAAAGTTCTATCTCCAAGATGTCGCTAACTACGATTTCAGTGACGCCAACAATAATGAATTCAAAGGCTATGAGTTAGATGAAGGCGAATATGAAATCACCTTGAACAAGAATGCTCATGAAGCCTACGAAGGTTCGATTAAACTAACCGTTGCCGAAGGTGGCGTGCAATATCGATACGATCGTTACACAGGTAATGAAGTTAAAAACCGTTTCTCTAATAACGATTTCTATAGTTCAGTACCATTAGAAAACGATGTTGAATTTACTCAATTTAGTCGTTCTAATTTTGAAGACACTTTCCCACACTTCCCAACAATGGAAGATCGTAAATTAAAAGAAGGCAGCAGGGTTGAAGAATTCTTAAATCATAAATTCAACATTGCTGATGTTGAAATAGATAAAGATTTCGAATATGTTCCAGAAAAAGTCTATAAGACAAAAGAAGATATTGAAGCTTTGGGTTGGTCACAACCAAACACAACTCTTTCCAAAGAAGAAAGTATCCAAATCAATACTTTGATCGGCGTTCCACTTGATGATCCAAGATGGGAAGAATTGATGAACCAAATGACATATGAAGAAATGATGAGATTTGTCGTTGGTGGTGGTTCACACAACCCTGCTATTTCTAGAATGGGTAAAGAGAGCACTGGCGACAGTGATGGTCCATCCCAATTTGAAATTATTTGGTGGGTTGGTGCACCAATTGTTGCTGCAACATACAATGTTGATTTAGCTAGAGAGCAAGGCGAAGCTTGTGGTATGGAAGGTCACCTTGCTAACATGTATGGTTGGGCAGGTCCAGCTTGTAATATTCACCGTTCTCCATTCGGTGGTAGAAACTTTGAATACTATTCAGCAGATCCGTTCTTAAGCGGACGTATGTGTGGTAGAGTCGTCGCCGGCGCTACCGATAGAGGTGTCTATTGTTATTTCAAGCACTTCTTGGTTAACGATCAAGAACAAAATCGTGAAGGCGTTGTGACTTACGTTACCGAACAAGCATTGCGTGAAATCTATGCCAAACCATTCCAAATGGCGGTCCAAGAGGGCAAATCCATGGGTATCATGTCTTCTTATAACCGTTTAGGATTAATGGAAACAGCAGCAAGCTATCCATTATTAACAGAAGTTCTCCGCGATGAATGGGGCTTTAAAGGACACATCATTTCCGATATGACTCACCGTAGTAGTGGTCGTGGTGATACAAACACATTTGTCAATAAATGCTATGAAAATATCAATAACCGTATTTTAGCTGGTTGTAACCAACAATTAGATGGCAGCGATTACGCTGATGATGTGAACTGCCGTTGGGACTCTGAAAGAGGTTGCCCAGTCTTCACATATGATGGTGAAACCTATGAATCATATTCATGGTGGTACGCTGTTAGAGAAATGTGCAAAGGCTGTCTATATAGCAACGTTAACTCTGGCGTTATGGCAAAAGACCTAATCCCTGATGCTAAAGGTGTCATTTTATCTGGTGTTGAAAACAAACAATTCACCGCTCGAGTCGGCGAAAAAATCAACATCGAAGTAGAATTACCAGACGAATTAACCGCAGGTAGTGATTACAAAGACAAAGTTATCAATGATGTCACTCTCTCGATTGATGAAACGACAATGCTCCCAGACGGATTAACATTTGATGGATACGCCATCAGTGGCAAAGCTAACGAAGTTGCAAACAAATTCATTCACATCCTCGTGGAACTAGAATTTGAAGACGAGACAACTACCACACTCGGTACCGATTTCGAAATGGTTATATTCGAAAAAGGCGAAACATCAAAACGTGGTTGTGAAGGTGGCTGTGGTGGTTCTATTGCCACTGCCTCATCGTTAATCGCTTTAACTGCTTTAGCGGGCGTCGGTGTCTTGTTAGCCAAGAAAAGAAAAGAAGATTAGTTTATAATAAACTAAATAATGATTACATCAATGGTGGTATCCCTATAGGGATATCACCTTTTTTATTGTAATAGAGAGACAACTATTATTTTTTAGAAAATAATTATTAAATCACAAGATTGTCATATTATTTATACCGTAAATAATTTTGAATGTTAGTATAAGATATTTTGCATACGGATAATTTTATAATGACTGTACTCGAAACGAGACAAAGTATGCAACCTATATATGAAAGGAAAAAAACTATGAAGAAAAAACTCATTTGGCCTGTTGTTGCCGCTAGTTTCCTTCTTACTGCTTGTCAAGCAGTTGGCACTAACGCTAGATTAACTGGTCACTTCGACAAATTCATTGCTGATTTTGGCAATAGCGACGATAAAGGCTATAGGGACGCCGCGAAAGAATTGAATGGCGAGATTGCAAGAGAAGGTTTTACTCTTTTGAAGAATGACGGCACACTTCCATTCAATAGCTCAATCAAGAAGATTTCAGTCTTTGGCAAAGCTAGTACCGATCTTATTTACAACGGTGGTGGTTCTGGACAAGGCAATCCTGATGGAAGCAGAAATGTTGACTTACAAGGATCATTAGAAGCAGTTGGTTACGAATTGAATCCAAATCTCACTTCTTTTTACAAAAGCAGCCAATCCGGTAGTGGTAGATCCACTCCGACCAAATATGATGGAACTGGTTACAACACAGTCGGTGAAACTCCAATCGCTAATTATTCACAATCTCTTAAAGATTCATTTGCAAATTACAACGATGCAGCAATTGTTCTCATCGCTCGTTGTGGTACTGAAGGAGCGGATGAAAAGACATGTGACGCTAGAGACTTTGATAGCGATCCGTTTTCACACAAACATTATCTTGAACTTTCTAAAAATGAAGAAGATATGCTTGCGATGGTTAAAGAATACTTCGACAAAATTATTATTGTCATTAACTCAGGTAACGCTTTCCAATGCGATCAATTTGAAAACGATGAAAAGATTCGTGGTGTCCTATGGATGGGTACTCCAGGCACATACGGCTCAGTCGCTGTTGGTGAAATCCTAAGCGGTAAAACCAACCCATCTGGCAGGACTGTTGATACTTGGGCACGTGATTTTACGAAAGATCCAACGTTCCAAAACTTCTCTGATAATGCTCAAACAAACTTAGTAACAGTTAACGGCAAGGAAGTCTACTTGCCAAACGATTCAATGCTCGACGCTGATGGACTCCCAGTCATTAGTATTGGTACAGACAAAAACTATACAAGTAAAAGTAATCCTCGTTATGAAACCAAATACGAAGGTGGTAGAGCTACTGGCGAACAATATAAGGTTGTTCAAGGCGGTTTAAATGGTGTTAAGCCTGCCGCTTATGTCGAATATGAAGAAGGCATTTATTACGATTATCGTTACTATGAAACCAAATACCAAGACATGAAAGCACAAAACGAAGCTGAAGCTGAAGCTTGGTACAAAGGCGAAGTCTCTGATAATCTTGGAACAGGTGTTATTTATCCATTTGGCTATGGTTTAAGTTACACAACATTTAATCAAGAAATTGTTGAGATGAATGTTAGTGAAAACGCAACCCTTTCCGCAAAGAACAAAACAATTGAAGTGAAAGTTAAAGTTTCAAACGTAGGCGAAGTCGCTGGTAAAGATTGCGTCCAACTATATTGGAAGGCTCCTTACATTTCTGGCGAAATCGAAAAAGCCGATCACGTTCTTTGTGCCTTTGCTAAGACCAAAGAAATCGCTCCTGGAGCGTCAGAAGAAGTCGAAT
Source organism: Bacilli bacterium (assembly GCA_017442875.1). Taxonomy (GTDB): domain Bacteria; phylum Bacillota_I; class Bacilli_A; order RFN20; family CAG-826; genus RUG14515. The sequence goes on along the minus strand of JAFSPN010000046.1, from coordinate 8,261 downwards.
TAAGTTTCTATCTTCAAGACGTTGCTAACTATGACTATTTAGATGCTAACAAAAACGAATTCAAAGGTTATGAACTTGATGGCGGTGATTATTCTTTAATTCTTGCCAAAAACGCCCACGAATTCTATGAAGCGAAACAATTAAAAGTTGGAGAAAAAGGCATTCAGTATAAATATGACCGTTACACAGGTAATGAAGTTAAAAACCGCTTCACCGATAGAAACTTCTATAATTCCTTACCAGGTGAAAACGATGTTGATTTCAAACATATGTCCCGTGCTGACTTTGATGGTACTTTCCCACAAAAACCATCAATGGAAGATCGTAAATTAAAAGAAGGAAGTCGTGTTGAAGAATTCTTCAATCACAAATTCACTCTTGCTGATATCGAATTTGAACAAGTAGAGAACGCTGATGGAGAGCTTGTTGATAACCCATACGACTATATGCCGAAAGCAGCTCATAAGACAAAAGAAGACATTGAAGCTTTAGGCTGGTCACAAAGAAATGAAGGCGAAGAACTTGCAAAAGATGAACGTATCCAATTAAGAGATATGGTTAATATCCCAATGGATGATCCAAAATGGGTTGAGTTCCTCAATGAATTCACTTATGCCGAATTACAAAAATTTGTACAAGATGGTACATTCCATAACCCAGGTTTAGACAGAATTGGTAAAGCGCAATCTGGTGATAGTGATGGTCCTAACATCTTTGAAAAAATGTTATGGTGTGGTGAACCAATTATTGCTGCTACATATAACGTTGATTTAGCCAAGAGACAAGGTGCAATGGTTGGTACAGAAGGTCACCAATCTAATACATATGGTTGGTTTGGCCCAGCTGTTAACACTCACCGTTCTCCATTCGGTGGTAGAAACTTTGAATACTATTCAGCCGATCCATTCTTAATGGGTAAAATTGCTGCGACAGTTGTCGGTGCTGCTACTGAAAAAGGTTTATACTGCTACTTCAAACACTTTGCAGTCAACGACCAAGAAAAAGGCCGTGAAGGTGTTTCCACATTTGTTAGTGAACAAGCCTTACGTGAAATCTACTTAAAATCATTCCAAATGGTTTTCCAAGAAGGTCATGCTTCAGGCGTTATGTCATCTTATAACCGTTTAGGTATCATGGAAACAGCTGCTAGTTATCCATTATTAACAGAAGTTCTCCGTGGTGAATGGGGTTTCAAAGGTGCAGTCTTATCGGATATGACTCACCACAGCAACAACTCCTTCGATCGTGGTTGTTACGAAAACATCAACAATCGTTGCTTAGCTGGTTGTAACTCACAATTAGACAATTCCCAATACACTAATGATATTCAAGCCAAATGGAGTGATGAAAAAGGTTGCCCAATCTTCACTTTCGATGGCGAAGAATACGAATCTTATTCTTGGTGGTATGCTGTGAGAAACTGCGCCAAAGAATCCCTTTGGATGACAGGTAATAGTGGTGCGTTTGATAACGAAGCAAAGCAACTCACACTTTCAAACGAGCACATTCTCGTCGAAAAAGAATCATTCAAATTAAGAGTTGGCCAAAAATTCAGCACGACAATTGAGCTCGACGAAGAAGCTGAAGGTGAATTATCAATCGACCCAGCAACACCACTCCCAGAAGGCTTATCTTTCGAAAACAACACCATCTCTGGTACGCCAAAGAAAGATTGTCTCAAGAGAGTAAATATTCTTTTGACAAACGAATATGAAGATGATAACGGAGAAGCAAAGACCGAAGTTACCGGTAGAATTATTGAATTCAACATTTTACCTAACAATAATGAACAAAAAGGTTGCGCCGGCGGTTGCAACGGTACAATGGGCATTGTTGGTCTCTCATCGGCCTTAGGTATTGCTCTTGCTGGACTCCTTGCTGTTAATTGTCTCCGCAGTAAAAAAGAAGACTAGTTCTTTCTAGCTTCTAATTGCATTAATAATTGTATTTGGCTCCTATGGGTTCCGCTCACAGGAGCCTTCTCCATAAAACAAAAACAACAGTTGTAATTTTAGAAATGAGGTATTAATTATGAAAAGAATTGCAAAAAAGATGCTTCTAACTGGCATACTTGCCCTCTCTATGAGTCTGGCTGCCTGTGGTGGCAATGAACAAGGTGGTTCAGTAACACCAAGTCAGCCTAGCCAAAGCCAAAGCAGTCAAGGTGGCGATTCCACTAGCGAATATGACGGTCCAGTTGTGAATTTCCGTCTTAACTACTTATCAGGTTCCGCTGATATTTATGTCCAACAACAAGTTGAAAAAGGTAGTTATGCCACTAGACCAGAGACAGATCCGGTTAGAGATGGTTATATGTTTGAAGGCTGGTATGACGCCTCCGATGGTGATAGCCTCTTTGATTTCACAGAACCAATCAATAAGAAAAATACCAAAGTTTACGCTCACTGGTTAGGCAAACTTGAATGTACATTTGATTTAAATTATAGTGGTGCTCCTGCAGCTACTAAAGTTGATGTCTACCAAAAGAAGGCGGTTGCAAGACCAGCAGACCCAACAAGAAGTGGTTATCAATTCCTTGGTTGGGTATTAGATAAAGAAACTCCAGCTAATGGTTTCGAGAGATATTATGACTTTGCTCGTTTATTCTCAGATAATCTTACTCTTTATGCAAAATGGGGAGCGGCTGGTTCTAATAAAGTTTTCAGGTTTGAAGCAGAATATTCTGGTGAAATCCTCGCTGCCAATGGCGGTATGGGCATGGATGGTAACACCTATTCTGGTGGTACACAAGGCAAAGGCTTGGTTCAAGCTGAAAGTAGCACTTGCCAAACTGATGCTTCTAATGAACATTTCGTCCACTTCCTTTATGCCAAAGGCTGCAATCTAAAATTCGAGATCAATTCCAATGCCGCTGGCACCGCTAAAATTGATATGCGTCTTTCCGCAGAATATAAAGAAGATGGTTCGTTTAGCATTAGCCCAGACGGATCAAGCGGTTCTTCTAAATACACAATAAAAGTTAATGGTCAAGCAATTAACTACAACAAAATCACATTCACTGGTATTCCACAACAAGGCAAAGGATGGAAAAAATTTGCTAACTACCCATTAACTGCTAGCGTTCCACTAGTGGAGGGCAAAAATACTGTCGAAATGATTACAGACAATAGTGATATGTTATTAGGTACAGCCTCTGCTACCGCTCCAATGATTGACTGCTTAACGTTCGAAACAAGCTGCAATCTCAGTTGGTTAAATGCTGATGGAACACAAATTCTCGTCTAAGGTAGTGGTTCGTTATGAGTGATTTCAAAAAGATAATTAAAAACAAAAAGACAATCGTTTGGTTGTCTTCTACTGTACTATTGGTCGGATTAATCGTTACCGTTAACATCCTAGCTAACAAATTTGGCTCATTGGTTAATGGTGTTTTAGGCGGTGAAAGAGCGATTATTGATCCAAGTACGTATCACGCTATTTATAAACCAGATCAAGGCATTAAAACCAAAAAAGATGCACTTGAGAATGGTAATAAAGTCACACAAAAAATTTGTGACGAAGGTATGGTTCTTCTTAAAAACGAAGGTAATACCCTCCCATTACCAAAAGGTTCTAGAGTTTCCGTTTTTGGTAAAAACTCTGTGAATTTAGTTTATGGTGGTTCTGGTTCTGCCGCTCCAACACAATCTGTCCCTCTCAAGACAATCTACGATGCTTTAGAAGGTAAAGGTGGTGCGGGTTTCCACTGCAACCCTGAACTCAAAAAATTCTATAAGAGCAGTAGCCGTTCTGGAAGCGGTCGTTCAAGTAACCCAGACATGGAACACGGTGATTCTATTCCAGTTTTAAAAACTGGTGAAACACCAATGAGCAAATATGATACAAAAGTCAAAGACTCATATTCTTCCGATTATAAAGACGCCGCCATTGTTGTCTTCTCTCGTATCGCTGGTGAAAACTGGGATCTCCCACGTGTCGCCGCTGATAATGGTCCTGGCGAAAATCGTCACTACTTAGAATTAGACAAAAATGAAAGAGATTTATTAGCACACGTCTGCTCTCCAGAAGCAGGCTTTGCTCACGTCATCGTCTTGTTCAATGGTTCAAATAACATTGATATGGCATTCTTAAAGATGACTAATGATCCAGCTTACAACTCTAAGATTGACGCTGCTATATTAATCGGTAGCCCAGGCGCAACTGGTATCATGTCATTAGGTAGAATTCTAAACGGCGATGTTAACCCAAGCGGTCACTTAACAGATACCATTTATACCCATTATGATCAAGATCCAACATGGCAAAACTTTGGTGATAATTTTAGTACCTATGGTGATGCTTATATTTTAGATCAAGGTCTCGGTGATAAAAACCCAACCAAGCCATATTATTCTGTGGCTTATGAAGAAGGTATTTATTTAGGATATCGTTATTATGAAACACGCGGTCATATCGAAGGTGAAGAATGGTATAACGAACACGTTTTATATCCATTCGGCTATGGCTTGAGCTATACAGAATTTGAGCAAGAGATTGTCAACAAATCAGATTTAGGTACAAGCTTTGAAGCCGATGAAGATTTCACAATTGATGTCAAAGTGAAAAACATTGGCACAAAAGCTGGCAAACAGGTTGTTCAAATCTACGCTTCCGCGCCATACGAAGCAGGCGTTACAAAGATTCAAAAATCACACAAGGTTCTTGTTGGCTTTGCCAAAACTGAAATCTTAGATCCGCAAGAAGAAGAAACACTTTCTATCGATATTACGCCATATGACTTTGCAAGTTTCGACGATGAAAGTAATGGCAATGGTTATAATGGCTATATTTTAGAATCAGGCGACTATACATTCTATTTGGGCGAAAACGCTCACCAAGAATCAGATAGCATCGTTTTAAACCTCGCTTCTGAGGCAAGAATAGAAGAAGACCCAGTTACTGAAAATACAGTCGAGCCAGTTCTTTATACAACATTCAGTGATGAAAAGACTTACTTAAATAAATTCTTACAACAAGAATTAAATCGTGATGATTTTGCTGGCACAATGCCTGTCATGCCAACAAGAGAAGATAGAACTGTTGATGCCAAATTCTTTGAAAGGTTGGATAGCAAAATTACCGACGAAGATGACGATTATACTAAGAGACCAACTATGGGTGCTCCTAAGACTCTCGACTTCTTTGAAGATATGAAGGGATTACAATATAATGATCCAAAATGGAATCAGTTCCTTGATCAAATGACATTCCAAGAAATGTTAGATCTCTTTAACAAAGGTATGTATTCAACTGAAAGAATACAACGCTTAGGCATTCCAAAAACAATTTCTGTTGATGGTCCTACAGGCTTAGTGGCCTTTATGGGTACTCCTGAAGTGTATGGCACATGCTATTACTGCTCAGAATGCTTAGTGGCTCAAACTTTCAATCTTAAATTAGCTGAAGAACAAGGAAATGCTGTTGGTAATGAAGCTTTACTTGGTGACCAACGTCTTGGTGGCAGTAGCTTACCATATACTGGTTGGTATTCACCAGGTGTCAACTTACACCGTTCACCATTCTCTGGCCGTAATACTGAATACTATTCAGAAGATCCATTCATTTCTGGTAAAATGGCTGCTCGAGTGATTGAAAAATCACAAGAAAAAGGTGTCTATACCACAATTAAGCACTTTGCGCTTAACGAACAAGAAACACACCGTTCCAAAAATGGTCAAAACTACTGGGTTAGAGAACAAGTTGTTCGTGAACTTTATCTCAAACCATTCGAAATTGCCATTAAAGAAGGTAAGAGTAGAGGTTTAATGTCTTCCTTCACTCGTGTTGGTAGACGTTGGTGCGGTGGTTCTTATCCACTCCTTACAACGATCCTTCGTGACGAATGGGGATTCAGAGGCACTGTTATTTGTGACTTCCATACCGATGATTATATGAATAACAAGATCATGGCTTATGCCGGTGGCGACTTAAACCTCACTGGTACTAAGTATTGGAATGCTAGTGTCAACGAAGACGAAGATTGCTTTGTCTTAAGACGTGCAGCGCATAATACTCTTTATGCTCTTGCAAATAGTAACGCTGTTAACCAAAAGATTATTGGTTATAAACTCCCACTCTGGCGTGAACTCGTTTACATTGGCGAAGGTGTCATCGGTGCGGGCTTCCTTGTTTGGGGATTCTGCGTTATCTTTGCCGCTTTAGGTTTATGGCCAAAGCAAAAGAGACAAGCCGCCGCAAAAGCGGAACAAGCTAACGCTGAACCAGCGGAAAAACAAGAATAGTTACTATTCATATAAAAATGGAGAAGTTCCTTATAGGGCTTCTCCTTTTATTATTAGAATTTAATTTTATATGAGCACTTAAGACACTTGAGTTCATTATTGCTTAGAACTAACGAACTTCCACATTTCGGACAGATCTTCTTTTCAATCGCTGCCCTTATTTCTTTTTGAGCGGCTTTCCTACTCTTTTCTGCGTTTTTAATGTTGTTAACGTGACTTTCGGTGTTTAGGTAAGCTTCTTTTGCGAGCAATAACCCATTAATAGCCTCTATTTCGCCATTAGAGAGCTCTTTTTCACTCGTTAATAAATTTATTCTTTGAAGTAAATTGCGCGCGTCACAGGCGTTAAAAAAATCGAGCGAGACAGAATTGTTTTGCACAAAGACAACGAAACAATAGATTGGATAGTCTTTACCAATGATTTTCTTTATCGCTCTTATGTGAGATTGGTTTTGCTTTAATGGATTATGAAAAGTGGCTTTCTTAACCTTACCTTTAACAAAATAACTTCTTGTCCAGAAGGAATCATCTTCCTTACCAGAAATTAGACCATAGTAATTTTTTGTTTCAATAACAAAAACACCGTTTGATCTAATTAATATATGATCAATTTGATGCGAAACACCATTATCCCCTAGAAGGACGAGGTTATTGATAAGACGATGATAAGAAGTATCTTTATCTAATATTTCAGCGATGAGGTTTTCGCCTTCTTCGCCTTTTTTAATAGCTCTGGAGCTTTTCATTATTATTTAAAATGGAATTGATATATTTAACATTATCTTCTTCAAGGATTTCGTTTAATAAATAACCAACAGTATCAGTCACTTCATTTTCTTTTTCCATTGATAAAGAAGTGTAGTGGAGTTCTAAGAAATCACTTCCGTTGATATTACCAATGTACGCTCTAAACCATGGGTTTTCAGCGTTAAAGGTATTAATGATATATAAGTTATCATAAGTTCTCTCAACTTCGTCAAAAGTGAAGAAGACATGGAGTGTGCCACTAGCGAAAACAACAATTCTGAAGTAAATAGAATTTTTAAAATAATTATTCGCTGTTAAGTAGGCGTGAAGAGTTAATTTTTCTTTTGTTTCTTCCTCAACTTGTAAGCGAATTTGTCTAGCCATCGAAAGAAGTTGCTCTTTGACTTTTATTAAATTCATAAACAATCCTCACTTATCTTGCTAATTATAACATAATTCACTTTTAATAATATATGAGCTTATTGTAGAATAATAGGCATGAAATTAAGCATTGTTATTCCATGTTATAACGAGGCTAAGGATATTGCCTCAAATGTCGAGAAAGTTAAAAGCTATCTTCTAGAAAAGAAGATTGATTACGAACTACTATTAGTTAATGATGGTAGCAAAGATAACACTAAAGAAATTATTGAATCTATTGAAGGCGTCAAAGCCCTTTCTTATGAAAAGAATCGCGGTAAAGGTGGCGCGGTTAAATACGGCATTGAAAACGCCACTGGCGATTACGTCTTATTTATGGACGCTGATTTATCCACTGATATTTCCGCTATTGAAAAAGTTATTGAATTAGCCCCTAACTACGATTTAGTTATCGGTTCTAGACACGCTAAGGATAGCGTTATTAAAAAGAAACAGCCTTGGACCAGAGTGTTTATTGGTTGGTGCTGTCGTGTTTTAGTTAAAATGTTGTTCCATACCAAACTAAAAGATACACAATGTGGTTTTAAAGCCATGAACGCGGATGTCGCTAAAAAGATTGTTTCCAAACAACTGGTGACTAACTTTGCCTTTGATGTTGAATACATCTATATCGCTAGATTAAATAATTTATCGATGTATGAATTAGGCATTACATGGAGCGATGATCGCGGAAGCACAGTTTCCCCAATTAAATCATCATTAAAATTCTTTAAAGACATCTTCTTCATTAGAAGACATAAAAAGAGCTACTATTTCGAATCTCAATCAAAGTAATAGCCCTAATAGATATTCGTTATCTAGTAATTTATCTAAATCACTAAGTCTCTCAAT
>JAFSPN010000007.1 GCA_017442875.1 Bacilli bacterium | reverse complement strand
TGACTTAACTGACCCTGCTCCTGCAACGACATTCTCTCACTTAGATGCGAAGACTGTTCTTGATAGAAATACAGCCGCCTTAGGTATTTATCCTGCCGTTGATCCACTCAATAGTTCTTCAACAGCGTTAGAGGCGAGTGTTGTTGGACAAGAACACTATGAAGTCGCAAGAGCGGTGATTGAAACTCTTGAAAGATATAAAGAGCTCAGCGATATCATCGCTATCCTTGGCATGGATGAATTAAGCGATGAAGATAAATTAACTGTTGCACGTGCTAGAAAGATTAGAAATTTCCTTTCTCAACCATTCCATGTTGCTTCTAGATTCTCTGGTGTAGAAGGCATCTTTGTTAAGCGTGAAGATACAGTGCGCAGTTTCAAAGCCATCTTAAACGGTGAAGTTGATGATTTGCCAGAAGTGGCGTTCCTTTATGTTGGCACAATTGAAGATGCCAAAAAGAAAGCGGAGTCATATCGTTAATGAAAACATTTCTTCTAGAAATATATACACCATACGGCAAATACTTCGATCGTTATGTTGATGAATTAGTCATTCAAACCGAGGAGTATGTTTTAGGCATCCTACCTAATCACGCACCATTAGTGGCTAAGGTCAAAGTAAGCAAGATGGAAATCATCCAAAACGGTCAGAAAAAATGCTATGCTATTGCCGAAGGATTACTCAACGTTAAAAAAGATGGTGTTGTTTTACTAGTGGACGCTATCGAGAGCAAAGAAGATATTGATATCGATAGGGCAAAGCAAGCCAAAGATCGCGCTACAAAGCGTCTAGAAGAGCCTTTAAACATTGATATTGAAAGAGCGACAAAAGCTCTTATCCGCGCTAACAATCGCATAGCGATATACGAAAATGATGATTAGGAGGAAATAATATGCATTCATGGCATGATGTTAAAGCGAGTCGTGTGACTCCACAAAGATTCCTTGCGACCATTGAGATTTCTAAAGGTAGCAAAAACAAATATGAACTAGATAAAGAAACAGGACATTTGATTCTTGACCGTGTTTTGTTTACAAGCACTCACTATCCACAAAACTACGGCTTTATCCCTCACACATTCGCAAACGACTATGACCCACTAGATGTTTTAGTTCTTTGTTCAGAATCAATCATTCCAATGAGTTTAGTGGATGCCATCCCAATTGGCGTTTTAATCATGACTGATAACGGCCTTAATGATGAAAAGATTATCGCTGTCGCCGCTAATGACCCATTCTATAACGGCTATAAAGATATCAGTGAAGTTCCACCACATATCATGGATGAAATCAAACACTTCTTCACTGTTTATAAAACACTTGAAGGTAAACCAACATCAGTCGATGTTGTCAAAGACCATATTGAAGCCCAAAGAATCATTGAAGAGAGCATGAAAAAATATCAAAACGAAATCGCTCCCAAAATTACTGCCGAAAGAAAAGCCCGAGGCTATTAATGATTCATATCGTTTTATATCGTCCAGAAAAACCACAAAATACCGGGAATATCATGAGAACATGTGTCGCTATTCATGCGACGCTTCATATCATAGGTCCCATTACTTTTTCTATTGAAAGCAAAGATCTCAAAAGAGTGGGGATGGACTATATCGATGATTTAAAAATGCACTTCTATCCAACATATGAAGACTTTGTTAAGGAGAACCCATCCGCTGATGTTTATTACGTCACAAGATACGCTAAAACCGTATATAGCACTTATGATTTCTCAAAAAATATTGGAGACGTGTATCTAATGTTTGGCCGTGAATCAACTGGTATTCCACACGATATTTTAAAAGAGCACCAAAATAAATTGATGCGTATACCAATGGTTCCTGAAGCAAGGAGCCTTAACTTATCAAATTGTGTAGCTTTAGTTTCTTATGAAGTTTTAAGACAACAAAAGTTTCCTGGTCTTGCGACTGAAGAGGCTATTAAAGGTCCCGACTTTTTATTCAAAGATTAGTTGTTCAATAAATCGATAGTCGATTGCCTTACTTCATTAAGAACAATCGTAGAATAATTATTTAAAAGCGCCTCGCCTAAAACATGGCCTTTTTTAACGTCTTTCATTGGGGCAATCATGATTTCGCCAGCCGTTTTATTTGATAAGATTAAGCATAATTCTGCGGCTAATAATTTCTCTTCGTTACTTGGATTATTATTTTTAATAATAACATGTGCTCCATGATAGTCTTTGATATGCAGATAGTAATCGTCTTTGGTGGCCACTTTAAAAGTTAATTCATTGTTTGATGAAGCGTTTTTGCCATATAAGATTTTGATGCCGTTGTAATTAATAGTCCCATATTTAATTGAAGAAACTTTTTTCTTGAGATTCTGTTTTGGTAGTAACTCTTGGCTTAACGACAAAAGCTCTTCGTCGTCCATAAACTTAGAAGCCGCTAAAAGATATTCTAGATATTCGCTTTCTTTTTTGGCTTTGTCTAATTCTATTTGGGCCATCTCGATCGTGCGCTTGCTCTTTTTATATTTTTTGAAAAATTGATTAGCGTTTTCCACTAATGATTTATCGTTATCAAGGTTGAGATTGTTATCTTTAATATATTCGTCTAATAATTCTATTTCATATTGATAAGCTAAGAGGTTATTGCCATGTTCAGCGTCTTTTAAATGTTCTTTAGCGTTGGATATTTCTTGCGATAAAACATTACTCTTTTTTTCAAGCGACTTGATTCGCGTTTTCATGTAGCGGTATAAAGGGGTGAATTTTTCTTTCTTATGAACTAGTAAAGCGTCTTGATAATATTTTTCTGCTCTTGTTTTAACATCCTCTAATGAAATATCCTCTTTTTCATCGCTAATAATTCCTTGAACAGGTAGTTCATAAGTCAAGCCGTTAAGGATTGGTCGATTAGAAGTAATAGGAGCGTAGTGTAAAGCATGAATAATTTTTGAATCTCCATCGACAAAAACAAGATTGGCTCTCTGCGGAATACATTCTAAATAAATGGTGGTCACAATCTTCTCATACAAATCATTTGCTTTTTGAATAACTAAACGCACGATACGATCGTTATTAACTAAATCAATATCAACGATATAAGCCTCTTTTATCATTTTTCTAAGTAATTCGTTGAGCTTGCCCATTATTGTTGGCAAACTCTCGTTAACGCGAATTAAAGATAGAAATGGGTGTTGATGGTTCAACGAAATGAGCAGTTTTTCGTTCTTAATCATTGAAAGCGAACACAAAAAGTCGTGCGAATTGATGACTGTAATATTATTAATTTTGCAGCCAATGACTTTTTCACGTAATTCGTTAACAATCTTTCTAAAAGCGGAGACTGAGTAATAATTCATCTTTCTTATCATAACAAAATATTTTTATTAAAAGTTGCACAAAGTATGCTAATTCACTAAAATAGTAACAATTATTATGAAAAAAGGTTTGCTCATCATCTTAAGTGGTCCATCAGGTGTCGGGAAAGGTACTGTTAGAAAGTACATTATGAAGCATCATAGTTTTCCAATGGTCTTTTCTATTTCTATGACCACGAGAGAACCACGCATTACTGAAACAAATGGTGTTGAGTATTACTTCGTCAGTAAAGAAGAATTCCAAAAAAACATCGATGAAGACAATTTCTTAGAATGGGCGGAGTTCGTTGGCAATAGATACGGCACTCCAAAGAGCAAAGTTGAAGAGCTTAGAAACCAAGGCAAAAACGTTCTTCTAGAAATCGAAATCAACGGTGCGGAACAAGTTATAAAGAAGGTTAAAGATGATAGGGTTATTTCCTTCTTCTTAAAGCCTCCGTCATTAAAACAACTAGAAGATAGAATTAGAAAGAGAAAATCAGAATCAGAAGAAACGATTCAAAAACGTCTCGCTAAAGGAAGAAGCGAAATTGCAAAAGCCGTTAATTATGACTTTGTCATTGTAAACGACAGAATTAAACGCGCTGGTGATGAAATCGTTTCCATCATTAAGAAATTTGATGCAGAATAAAGACGGATAGGTATGCAAATAGTAAAAGTATTGATCGAATACGCTAATCGCACATTGAACCGTCCTTTTTCTTACTTTTATAACGGAAAAGTTCAAATTCAAAAAGGGGTTCGTGTTTTAGTCAACTTTAATCATCGTGATATTGTTGGCTATGTTATCGATGTGGAAAAAACTGATAAATCAGTTTCCGAAATCGAAGAAGAAAGCGGTTATCAGTTAAATGAAATTGCCTCAATTGTTGATCAGACACCGTTACTAGATGAAGAACTTTTAGCGTTACTAGATGAAGTGTCTACTTATTATCTAGCGCCAAAAATCAGTGTTCTTCAAGCGATGCTTCCTCCTTCTTTGTCACCAAGAAGGTCCTCTTTAAAGGCCCCAAAAATTGCTTATGACCAATTTTATGAAATATTAGATGATAACGAAGAAGGCTTAACTGCTAAACAAATCGAACTACTTCGTTTTATTAAACAAGAAGGCCGTGTTCTAAAAAGAGATATCAAATCCAAAAGTGTCGCTGATAAGTTATTAGAAGCTGAAAGAATTAAGATAGTTAAAGAAGAAAAACGCAGGTTAAAAATACCTGACTTTGAATATGAGGAACCGCCAACATTAACAGACGATCAAAACGCTGTTATTAAAGAGTTTAATGAATCAAGCGACCCTGTTTATCTATTAGAGGGTGTGACTGGCTCTGGTAAGACCGAAGTTTACCTATCTTTATCCGAACAAGTTCTCAAACAAGGCAAATCTGTTTTAATGCTTGTTCCTGAAATTTCATTGACACCGATGATGGTGGAATACTTCCTACATCGATTTAAGGATAATGTCGCTATTTTACATAGCGATTTAACCCCAGCGGAAAAATATGATGAATATCGTAAAATCGCCAAAGGCGAATGTCGTGTCGTAGTGGGGGTTAGAAGCGCTATTTTCGCCCCTCTTAAAAATATCGGTCTCATCATTTTAGACGAGGAACATACCGAATCATATAAACAAGATACACTTCCTTTCTATCACGCTAGAGAAATTGCTATTATGCGTGGTAGATATAACAAAGCCAAAGTTCTTTTAGCGAGTGCAACTCCATCTCTTGAATCAAGGGCAAGGGGACAAAAAGGCGTGTATCACATGCTTTATCTTAAAAAGCGCATCAACAATCAAAAGCTTCCATCCACAAAGATTGTTAACATGCTCGACTATAACAACATTGACCGTGATAGTTATATCTTCTCTCATGCTTTAAGAGACGCTATTCATCAGGTATTAGCAAGGAACGAACAAGCTATTCTTCTGATTAACAGAAGAGGCTTTTCCACGCATGTTAACTGCCGTAGTTGTGGCCATGTTTTTAAGTGCCCAACCTGTGGAATTGCACTAACCTACCATAAAAGTGATAACATGCTCAAATGCCATCATTGTGAATACGTTGAACCATATCCTGAATTTTGTCCTGAATGCGGTGGTAAACACCTCCTTAAAACAGGCTTTGGAACTGAGAAAATTCAAGAAGAAGTAGAACGCTTATTCCCAAGCGCTAGAACGCTTAGATTAGATAGTGATTCCGCTAAAAATAAGAGCAAGATTCCTGAGACAATTGAGGCCTTTAGAAAGAAAGAAGCGGATATCTTAATTGGCACACAAATGATAGCTAAGGGCCATGATTTCCCAGATGTAACCCTTGTTGGTATCGTTTTAGCGGACATCGGTTTATCCATGCCTTCTTTCCGTAGCAATGAAAGAGCCTTCCAATTAATCACACAAGCCATCGGTCGATCTGGCAGAAAAGAAAAGCCAGGTTTAGCCATCATACAAACGTATATGCCGAGTCACTATGCTATTACATTCGCGGCAAGACAAGATTATGAACTTTTCTACCGCAAAGAAATGGAAATGCGCAAACTTCAATTTTATCCTCCATATTCATACTTAACCAGTGTGACAGTTCGCGGAAAAAACGAAGAGTCCGTGGTTGAAAATACATATCGTATCGTTGATTACTTAAACGATGAATTCCTCGATGAAGCACAAATATTAGGACCAACAACTCCATACATTCCTATCGATATGGGGTTTCATCTTAGAAGCGTTCTCATCAAGTATCGTGACCCATCTAAGGCTCATAGAATACTAGAGAAAATGATTGATATTTTCGGTGGCAATAGCCAGTACGAATTATTTATTAATGTAGACCCTTACAATTTTTAGTATAAAAAATGTACTCTTTGTATTATATTTAATACGAGGATATTTTTATGATTACAATTACTATTTATGGTCTTGATCAATTTGTCGTCGGTAGATTATCGCGAGAAATGACACCAAATCTTGCAAAGCTTTATGAGTTAAGTGAGGATGAAATTCTTTTTGTGGCGCCTGAAAATATGGTCTTCCACAAAGGCGTTGAACAAACATCTTGGAACATTATTATTCATGTTCACGCACCAAAGAAAGTTTCCGTGCTTCAAGATCAAGTAGCAAAGCTAATCTTAGAAAGCATCGGCGATGTCGCAATTAATAAGATTCTCGAATTCTATTATTATTCTGAAGACAATCGCTATAGCAAACTAAACGAATCGTATCCACGTTTTATTGCGGCGGATAATTTAGTTGATGTTGCTGAGGAGGAATATGAAGACATGGAAGAAGGAGAAGGTGAAGACGAAATCTTTACTGGTGATATCTTCCAAAACTTCCACTAAAGGTCAGGAGACACGTTTATGGCGGCTCATTCATTAGCAAAGGACATTTTGCAAAAAATCATCATTGAGAAAACACCCTTTTCTCTCGCTCTCAAACAGGCATTCAAAAAAGGCGATATTAGCAAAGAAGATCGCTCCGTTGTTTCAGCGGTTGTCGGATGCGCATTAAGACATTTCATTGTAATGGAGCGTCTTATAAAAGACGCGTATCCAGAAATTGAAAATGATGGTTTCCTTGCCGTACTGGTGGCCTTTTCTAACGCCATGTTCATCAAGAGGATGAACCAAGATGAATGCAACGCTTTTGCTCAATCATCAATTTCGGGATACGATTTATCAGTGGAACAGTTCCTTGCTCCTTATTTAGAAGGCAAGAAGCTTGTCCCTGAAGATATCGAAGTTGGCTCATTTGAGTTCTTATCTTATCGCTATAACACTCCATTATCTGTTATCAAGATGTGGAATAAACAATTTGGTCAGTTGACCACTTCGCGTATTTTGAAAGCGAACAGCAAACCATCGCCAGTGGTGTTAAGAATTAACAACGCTAAAATCAGCGATGAAGATTTCTTCGCCCAATATCCCGAATTCGATAAAACCGATATTTCTGGTATTGCTTTATATAAAGGCCAGGATAAATTTAAAAACCTTGAAGTGTATGAAAAACAACTCGCTAACATTTTGAATCCAGCATTCAAAGAAATGCTTGATGATGGAGATGCTGATTTGCTTCGCGGTTTCGCAGTTTACGCTGAGTATCCAAACGATCTTTTAGTCGAATTGTCTTCTCGTTTTACCAACATAAACAATGTTGAATTTATTGCTGGTAGTTATAGTGCTTTCATTAACACTAAAAACTATTTAGCTAAAACGGGGCTAAATGGTGTTAACGTTTATGAGGCTGGTGTCTCCTCAATTATTACTTGCATTTCTAAACCTGTGCACACATTCCTCGTGATGCCAGATAGTTCTAGATTGAACTTGTTGCAAGTTCTTCCGGATTATTTCCTCCGCTTCGATATTGAAAAACTCGATGAACTTATCGCTAACCAAAGCAAAGCTTTGCAAGAAGCTAGCGCGCAAGTCGAAGACGGTGGCTATCTCCTTTATCTAGTGGATACAATTTCTCGAAAAGAGACCATGGGGCTCATTAACGAGTTTCTTAAGAACAATGAAAATTTCTCTTTAGTGAGAGATAAACAGTACTTCCCATATAAGAAATATGGAGGTTCCTATTACTTTGCCGTTTTAAAGAAAGGCGCAAATGATTAATCTCTACGGACTCACATTAAACAAATTAGAACAATTGATGTTAGAAGAAGGGCAAAAGTCCTATCGTGCCACTCAACTTTTCACGTGGATTTATGAAAAACGCGCGATATCTTTTGATGAGATGAGCGATATTTCCATTAAATTCCGCGAAGTTCTCAAAGAGAAATATTGTTTAGATTTACCAAGAATTCACACTAAACAAGTCAGTCGAGACGGAACGGTAAAACTATTGCTCAATCTCAAAGATAACTACAATGTAGAGTGTGTCCTTATGCGTTACTCATATGGCTGTGCGGCGTGCGTATCTTCGCAAGTTGGCTGTAATATGGGTTGTTCGTTCTGTTCATCTGGTATTTTAGGCAAACAAAGAAACTTAGAACCAGAAGAAATGGTGGGACAAATTCTCGTTTTGAATAAACTTCTAAAAGAAGAAAACAAAGGCCAACACATCACCCATGTCGTTGTGATGGGAACTGGTGAACCTTTTGATAACTATGATAATGTTTTAGATTTCATCCGCATTATCAATCACCCAAAGGGATTAGCCATTGGGGCGAGGCACATTACCATTTCCACATGTGGAATCGTAGAAAATATCTATAAGTACGCTGACGAGCATTTGCAAAGCAATTTAGCCATCTCTTTACATGCGCCTAATAACGAACTGAGAAGCGCTTTAATGAAAGTCAACCGTGCCTATCCATTAGAGAAGGTCATGGAGGCAGTAAAATATTACGAAAAGGAAACAAAAAGGCGTGTCACATATGAGTACCTTCTTCTAGAAGGTATCAACGATACCAAAGAACACGCTCAAGAGTTAATTAAACTCATCAAAGGTACAATGGGATATGTTAATCTCATTCCTTACAATGAGACAAATAAAGACGATAAATTCCATCGCTCAAGCGGTAATCGCGTTCACGCTTTTTTAGATTACCTCATGAAGGGTGGAGTTACCGCCACAATTAGAAAAGAATTCGGCAGCGATATCGATGCTGCATGTGGCCAACTAAAGGCCAAAGTTGAGGAGGCTGGTTTATGAAAAAATATTTAACTGGACGCTTCTTCTATCGTACCGATGTCGGCAAAGTACGCTTAAATAACGAAGACCAAGCCATAGCGTTAACCAATGCTTCTGGCAATGTTCTTCTCATCGTTTGTGATGGTATGGGTGGCCAAAATAAAGGTGATTTAGCCTCATCTTTAGCCATCAATACAATCGTCACTTTTTTCAAAAATCGCAAAGGATTTTTAAATAGCTATTTTGCTAGATTATGGGTTGGAAAAGTCATCAGAGAAGCTAATAAATCGATTTATGAACAATCACAAAGTAATCCAAATTATCAAGGAATGGGCACAACAATTACATTGCTTCTTATCATTAAAGATGTCGCTATTATGGGACATGTTGGTGATTCGCGTTGCTATTTCCTCAAATCTCATCATGAATTAGTGCAAATGTCAGAGGATCAAACATATGTCGGTTATTTATTAAGAACTGGTCAAATTACCCCTGAAGAAGCGCTCACCCATCCTAAGCGCCATGTGCTCATGAACGCTTTAGGCGTCTATCCAAGTGCGAGCATAGACATCAAAGTATTCCCATACCTTAACGAAGAAGTGCTACTTTGTAGCGATGGTTTGTATAACAACGTCCCAATTGAAGACATCACTGCAATTGTCAAAGGAAGTGATTCTGTTGACCAGAAGGTCAATGAGTTAATTGCTATCGGCAATAAGAATGGTGGAAGCGATAACATCGCTGTTGTTCTTTGGGAGGCGCAATCATGAGCAACATCAAAATAGGCGCGCTCGTGGATGGCCGCTACCGCATTAACGCCCGCATTGGGCATGGTGGTATGGCGGAAGTCTATGAGGCAACCGATATTATCAACAAGCGTAAAGTCGCCATTAAGATGATTAGAGAAGATGTGATGAGCAATCCCATCAATTTGAGACGTTTCCAAAATGAAGCGACGATTGCTTCAAGTTTATCACATCCAAACATCGTTAAAGTTTATAATCACGGCACAATTGAGGGTCGTCCATATATCGCTAATGAGTATGTGAGAGGTCAAACGATGAAAGACATGCTCGACTTTAGAACATCCATTCCATTAGCGGAAGCGGTGAACTATATGTTGCAACTCACGTCCGCGCTTTTTTATGCGCACCAGCACAATATCATTCACCGTGATATCAAACCCCAAAACATTTACGTCATGCCTGATGGCACGATTAAATTGGGCGATTTCGGTATTGCTCAAGCTGAAGGCTTGGAAGATAATTTAACCAAGACTAGTGAAATCGTTGGTTCTGTCCATTATTTAGCTCCAGAGATCTCCCAAGGTAAACCCGCTTCTATTCAATCGGATATTTATAGTGCGGGTGTAACATTCTATGAGCTTTTAACAGGTCATGTCCCATTTGATAAAGACACTCCTGTTAACGTCGCTGTCGCACACATCAAAGAAAAATTCCCACCAGTAAGAAAGTATTTACCAACTTGCCCTAAGGAAATCGAAAAAATTATCGCTAATGCGACCAAGAAACGTTTGAGCGAAAGATATAAAGGAGCGGATGAATTCTATCAAGATCTTTTGGAAGTCAGTAAAGACACCCATGTTTTGAAAGAAAAGAAACCACTCTTAGCAAGGATATTCGGATTCAAATAATGAAAGGCCTTATTGTAGCGTTATCTTGTGGAGTTTACTCGGTTAGTAGCGAAGGCGTTATATATAACGTGACCGCTCGCGGTATTTTCCGTAACCAAGGAGTAAAGCCAATGGTTGGGGATGAAGTTGAATTTAATCCTGAGACAATGGTGATGGATGTTATCTACCCAAGAACAAGCGCTCTTAAAAGGCCGCCTATCGCTAATATTAGTCAAATCATCTTGGTCTTTTCCTTAAAAGAACCAGAGTTTTCCTATTTATTAGCGTTTAAATATCTAACCTACGCAAATATGAATAATATCAAAGCAAAACTCGTTTTAACTAAAATCGATAAAGACGTTGATAAAGCTTTGGTAGAAGAAATAAAAGAAGTCTTTTCTAGCGTTGGAGTTGAAACTTATTTTGTAAGCAATAAAACCAAGGAAGGCTTAGAAGAAGTTAAACAATTATTTAACAACGAAATTAGCTGTGTGATGGGCCAAACCGGTGTTGGTAAGTCATCTTTAATCAACGCTATCGACGCAAACTATGAAAGAGAAATTGGTGAGTATTCCGTGGCCTTAGGACGCGGCAAACACCGCACCAAAGAAGTCATCTTACTTCCATACTCAGGTGGTTATATCGCTGATACTCCTGGATTCTCGTCACTAGACTTAAATTTATTCAAGGAAGATTTAGCCGATTTCTTCCCAGCATTTAACAATTTATATAATAAATGCTATTATTCTAATTGCCTCCATGTCAGTGAAAACAAATGCGCTGTCAAAGAAAAAATAGATGAAGGCAAGATATCTAAAAAGGCATATGAATGCTATCTAAAATTATTAGATGAAGCGATTTTTAAGAAAGAGAGGTACAACAAATGAAAAATGTTATTATTTCTCCTAGCGTATTAGGTGCTGATTTCTTGAATTTTGGAAAAGAAGTGCAAAAGATCAAAGATGCTGGAATCAAGTGGATTCACTTCGATGTCATGGATGGCCGTTTCGTTAAAAATATCAGTTTTGGCAATCTCTTTTTAGAACGCATCAATAGTCAAATAGATTTAGTAAAAGACGTTCATATCATGATTGAAAACCCTCTTTCAATGGTGGAAAAATTCGCTGAATGCGGCGCCGATTATTTAACCTTCCATTATGAAGCGTGTAAAGACGATGTCGAAGTATTTAAAGTCATTGATAAAATCCATGAGTGTGGTATGAAAGCAGGTATTTCTGTCAAGCCTGGAACTCCTGTCGCTAAAGTGTTTCCATTCCTCCATAGCCTTGATTTAGTTTTAATTATGAGCGTTGAGCCAGGACTTGGCGGTCAAAAGTTCATCGATTTATCTTTGAACAAAATCTCTGCTTTAAGGAATAAAATTAACGAAGAAAAAGTCTCAGTTCTCATCTCGGTTGATGGTGGCATTAATGACGTTACTGGCGCTGACTGCGTCACAGTGGGTGCTGATGTATTAGTTGTCGGTCAATATTTATTTGGCCATGAAGACTTTGAAGAAAGATACACGAGGCTTATCAAATAATGAAAAACCCTCTTTTATTGGCGGTTTTTTGTCTAGGCATCTTTTTGTTTATTGCCTTTTATTTTGTCTCAAAAGCTCTTTATAAGGTTCGTCATAGTGAGACATATAGTTTTCGCCATATGTTCCCTTATGAACTCAATTATCCATCCGTTTTTAAAGAAAACCTTTGGGGCAATCTACTATTCATTTTTGCAAGTTTTTCAGTAGCGGTTTTCTATATTCTTAATCCTTATATTTCTATTTATAGAATTATCGCAATTGTCATTTCAATTATTTTTACAATGATTCTAATTTGCTTGCTTCTAATGCCTTTATACTATCTAAGAACGCATTTATTCTTATCGGTTGTCTCAATGACCCTTGCTCTAGCCCTTCCTTTATTCAATCTATTTTTAGCGCTTGGCCAATATAAGATTGAGACAGAAGATGTTAAACGCATCCTTTGTATTGTGTCTATGGTTGTTTCTGGAATATTAGCGTTAACCATGCTTGCTCTAATCATGAATCCAAGATTAACATTTAAAATCTATTTAGATAAAAATGTAGATAGTAGTGGAAATGAAGTCTTAAAACGCCCAAAGATTATTTATCTCGCTCTCACTGAGTGGATGGCAATATTTGTCTATTTTTTATCCCCTTTAAGCGTTTTGTTAATTAGTCTTATTTAAAAAAATAAAGCACAAAAAAACGACCAATTTTGAAGTGGTCGTCTTTTTAATTTCTAATAAAGATTAGCGATCTTTGTATTGTTTATTGAGGCTACGATAGGCCCTAGTAGACATACGGACACGCATTTCTTTACCATCGACGATGACAGTACGAACTTGGAGATTGGTATTCCATCTGCGGCGTGTTGCTCTTAATGAGTGAGAACGATTGTTACCGCTTAATGGGCCTTTTCCTGTAACTGGACATACTCTTGACATATCTTAGTCCTCCTAATTTGCGCTAGTAAATACTACCACAACCAAAAAATGTTGGCAACAATTAATTTAAATTAATTTTTCAATGTCAAAAACGATCACGCCAAATTTCCTTTTAAAAAAGAAATTTTGATGAGATATAAACATCGATTAAAATAACCTTCAAAACCAATTAGTCTAAATTATAGTTTCACGTTAGGATATTTAATTTTAAATTGTTCTTCATCTAACGTATTTTTGCATCTTTTGACAAAAGTAGCGTATATTTCACCTTGTTTATCAAACGGTAAATAGCGAGAATGACCATATTTTGTGTAAAAGGTGAGCACTCTTTTCTTTTCTGATTGCGCTTTATCGATATACACTACATCGCTATAGTTGTAGACTGTTTGCTTATGAGCCTTAACTACGACAAGATACTTGCTTTCAATGACATAGTAGTTACGTGTTAAAGAAAGCACCAACATCAAGACACTGATGGCCACAAAAAGTGCGATAAGGACATATTGTATTACTGCCCATTTTTGAAAAAGAAATAGATTTAAACAGGAGACAAAAAGAAGAACTGCAAATAATAAATCCGCAATGATAAATGTGATAATTGTTCTTTTTCTATCAACGGGTACCTTCATATGTAGACTATTTTATACATTTTTAACTATTTTTGAAATAAAAGTCCTTTATGCGCGTGTGCCTTGCGAGTATAATTAAATTGTTGTGAAAATTGAAAGGAGCGATCTATGTCACATAATGTCGTCGCAATGATACTTGCTGGTGGTAAGGGCACAAGACTTGGCCTTTTAACGAAGAAAATGGCTAAACCTGCTGTCTCTTTTGCCGCTAAATATCGCATTATCGATTTCCCACTTAGTAACTGTGCTAATAGTGGTATTAACACCGTTGGTGTTCTCACTCAATATGAACCAACTTTATTAGACAGTTATATCGGTAATGGTGAAAAATGGGGTTTTAATGGGGTGCACGCTTTGCTCACCTCTATTGCACCTCGTCAAACAGATGAAGGTGCAAACTGGTATAAAGGTACAGCTGATGCTATTACCCAAAATATTGAATTCTTGGATAGCGTTGAGCCAGATTATGTCCTAATTCTTTCTGGCGACCATATTTATAAAACAACATATAATGAAATGATTGATTTGCATGCTGACAGCAAAGCTGATGCTACAATCTCCGTTATTGAAGTTGATCCAAAAGAAGCGAGCAGATTTGGCATTATGGCGGTCGACGCAGAAGATCGCATCGTTGAGTTCCAAGAAAAACCAAAGAAACCAAAGAGCAATTTAGCCTCTATGGGTGTTTATGTCTTTACTTGGAAAGTATTAAGAAGATATTTAATGGCCGATAAGAACGCTGATACAGACCATGATTTCGGTGGTGATATTATTCCAGCGATGCTCAATGACGGCCTTAAGTTACAAGCTTATCGTTTCAAAGGTTATTGGAGAGATGTTGGTACGCTTTCATCACTTCACGAAGCCAACATGGACGTTGCTTTAGCAAGAAGCGATTTAAATCTATATAACGATCCTGCTACAAAGATTTTTACTGAGGATACTTATTCATTGCCTCATTATCTTGGCAGAGAAGGTTCTATCGTTTCATCAATTGCTAACCAAGGCGCTATTATCCTTGGTAATGTCAAATGCTCTGTTATTTCAAACGAAGTTTTAATTGAAGAAGAGGCTGATGTTGATCACTGTGTCGTTATGGAAGGCTCTGTTATTAAAAGAGGAGCCAAACTCTATAATACAATTGTTGCGCCTTATACCGTTGTTGAAGCGGGTGTAGAAGTCAATCTCAAGCAAAAAGAAATCGCCCTAATCGGTGGAAAGGTGGTGCGTTAATATGGCAAAAGTATTTGGTCTATGTAATTTACACGATTCCCCATCTTTAGATAAATTAACGGAAAAGCGTCCAATTGGTACAGTCTCCTTCTTAGGAAGATATGGTCTTATGGACTTTGCTCTTTCTAATTTCTCTAACTCTGGTATCGACCGTGTTGGTATCTTAGTTGACCGCACAATGCACAGTGTCATGTCTCACGTTCGTGATGGTAGCATTTGGATCAACAATACCAAGACTGGTTCCCAACGTATTTTCTTTAATGAAAATATCCCAAGTAAGAAATTCAATACTGATATCAATAACTTACTCGCAAACCATTTGCATTTTGAATCAGAAGATGTCGACTATGTCGTCGTCGCTCCAGCATTCTTCTTAATGTCCATTGACTTTAGAAAGTATATTGATAAACACATTGAATCTGGGCGTGATATTTCTCTTATTTATAAGAAAGTTAAAAACGCTAAAGAATCATTTTATAACTGCGACATCGTGAAGGTGGAAAAAGGTTTAGTTAAAGACTTCTCTATTAACTTTGGTCGCGCTAAAGAAGCTAACATCTCGCTTGAAACATTTATCTTCAATTTCAAGACCTTTGTTAAGCTCATCAATCACGCTCGTGAGATTTCCACATTATTCAACATCCGTGATTTAGTTAACTATTTAGCGACAAACGGC
>JAFSPN010000045.1 GCA_017442875.1 Bacilli bacterium | reverse complement strand
TCCCCATTTATTTCCGCACCATACATCGCTTTAGAAGATAAGAAATCTAATTTTGCAATAATCTTGTTGTTATTAATGATTTCTCCTTCTTGAAGGAGCACTAATGCGGTTAAGGCTTTTAAGATTCTTCTTATTTCATCGTTTTCTTGCACCTTTAAAGCGGTAATCTCGTTATTGATTTGAACGATTTCTAATGGCTCGATGAATGTGGTATTACCACTATCTGAGACATCATAAACAATGCCTGGTACTTTGCTCTTTTCAACAGTCTTAACTGGTAAAACAAAATGGCCATCTCTAATAGTGATATTATCGTCGTTAAGATATTTACCATAGCTAAACGCTAAAGTCGTAATTTTAGACTGCAAAGTCGCTTCAACTTTTTTCAATTTATTACGGATTTGGAATAGTTCAGGTGAAGCATGGTCACTCACGGATAAGGAGTTAGTGATGACACGGTGTATTTCTTTTTCAAGATTTGATAAATCAATAAATTGATTTGTTAATTCGTTTATCCTAGGATAACTATCTCCTACTTTTTTAAGATACTGAGAGATTTTGACAATGGTTAAAACATCCTCGGCGATTAAATGTAAGTCGCGTGGAGTTAATAGACCAGTCTTCTTTGCCAAATCAATAAGCACTAATGCATTAGCGGAATTACCAATAGGTAATGGGCCAAATCTAATAATGATTGAACTAACTTCTTTTAAGTCATCGAGTGCACTGTTAACATCTTTAGCGTTTTCATACATCGCGAGTTCGTTTATATAAACTCTTGCTAGTTCCGTTTTAGCGTATTCTAAAAGGTGGTCTTTTATCGCATTAAATTCAAATGTCTCATAGATGTTTTGCATAACTAATTTATTTTACCATGAAAATAAAAAATGATTACATATAAAAAAGTGCTATCATATTTCTATGGCAAATAGATTTGTTTCAATAACCGTTGATGTTAACAAAGCCACGGAGATAATGGATTTTTACCGTCCTTATCAAAAGCTTAATAATGGGGAATATATCATTTTCCAAGCCTACTATTCAGGCATCACCATCACTATTTATCAAGACAAAAAGAACAAACATAAAGTTGTTTTTGGTGGGGAAGATCCATTAATTGAGGCTCAAAAATGGGATCCATCAGTGGAATATAAAGAAAAGGCCACTACTGAAATAAAAGGTTGGCTTTGTAAAGATAACCAAATCGGCAGCGACGAAGTCGGTGTTGGTGATTTCCTTCTTCCGATGATTGTTGTAGCCGCTTTTGTGAGAGGAAAAGACTTAAAAATGCTCGAAGACTTTGGTGTTAAAGATAGTAAGAAACTAACCGATGAAAAGATTAGAGAAATCGCACCAGGCTTACTTAAGAAGTTTTTTGTTTCAAAACTTTCTTTACCAAACGAGAAATATAACGAACTAATCACTAAAGGCGAGAATATGAACTCAATTAAAGCCAAGATGCATAATCGCGCTCTTTTGAATATGTTTAAAAAGTTCCCTGATACAAAGAATATCTTTGTGGATCAATTCGTCGCAGAAAGCAAATACTTCGCCTATTTAAATGACCCAAACGAACAAAAAGTTATCAATATTGTCTTTAAGACAAAAGGCGAATCATATTACCCATGTGTCGCTTTGGCAAGTGTTATCGCTAGATATGCATTCCTTTTAGAGAAAGATGCATTGGAAAAGAAATACGGGATGAAGATTCCTTTTGGGGCAGCCTCTCAAGCGGATGAATTCGCTAAAAAGTTTATTAAAAAATTCGGGCTAGCCGAATTCGATAAAATTTGTAAAAAGAATTTCGCCAATTATAAAGAGTTAAGCACTTCTTTAAAATAATCTGGTAAATCGATTTCAAACACCATTTCCTTTTTAGTGGTTGGATGAATGAGTTTGAGTTTATAAGCGGTCAATAATTGACCGTTTTTATATATCTTGTCGTAATTTCTACCACAGTACAACGGATCACCTTCAACTGGATGGCCAATCACTGACATATGAACACGTATTTGATGGGTTCTTCCTGAGACAAGTTGGCACTTCACTAAAGTGTGGTCTTTAAAACGTCTCACCACTTGGAAATGCGTGGTCGCAGGTTTTCCTTCTTTATCAACACCCATTTTTTGGCGATCTTTTTTATCTCGACCGATTGGCATATCAATAGTACCACTATTCTCGTTAATAACGCCACGCACCAAAGCCATATATTCTCTAGCCATTGTGTGGTCTTTAAGTTGTTCCGCTAGGAAATGATGCGCGTTATCGTTTTTAGCGACACATAATAAGCCAGATGTATCTTTATCAATACGATGGACAATACCAGGACGAATCACACCATTGATTGATGAAAGCGATTCTTCTTGGAACATTAAAGCGTTTACCAAAGTTCCTGAATAATGTCCGTTCGCGGGATGGACCACCATCCCTTGTGGCTTATTGATAATGAGGATATCATCATCTTCATAAACGACATCTAATGGAATATCTTCCTCTTTGATGTCGGCTTTCACGTCTTTGATTTCTTCAATAAATATTTCATCGTTTTCTTTAACCTTAAAAGAGGCTTTTTCTAGATTACCATTTACAAGGATTTTTCCATCTTTTAAAAGCTTAGCTATGTAGCTACGCGAAAGCTCTTGATTAAGCAAAGCAACTGCCTTATCAAGTCTTTCACCACTCTCTTTAAAAGAAACGATATATTTCATATATTATTTGCTTTCTTCTTTGTTGTTTTGTTCTCTTTCAAGACGTTCTTTTTCGCTTTTTGAAAGAACCTTTTCATTACTCACTTCAGCGTTACGTCTTGCGATTGCGTCTTTAACCTCACCTACGATAACATAGATGATGAGCATAAACGCGGCAATGACGATGCAGCAATCCGCAATATTGAAGATGTAACCCCAGAACCAATAGAAGTCAATCCAGTCCACAACTTTACCGGTAAATAAACCAACTTCGCCTTGTAAAGGTCCATAGAAAATACGGTCAATCATATTGCCAACCGCACCAGTAATAACCATGATTAAACAGGCTCTGATATAAAGTTTCATATCTTTTCTTTTGAGCACTAAATATGTTGTTAAGCCGGCGGAAATAAGAGTGGCCACGACTAAGTAAATGATACGGTTAGCAACTGGGTTGCCAGTGCCTATACCAAAAGCAGCGCCTTCGTTAAGAGTAAAACTAATGTGCACAAAACCCCAATTGGCAATTAAACCGTTATCATTAGGAAGATGCATCATTAACTGCTTAGTAAAAATGTCTAGTCCTAATAAGACTACACCTAACCATATATATGAACGAAAGAACCATTTAAGGCCTTGAATAATCTTTTTTTTCATTATTTAACGACCTCATTACATCTCTTGCAGAGATAAGTACCATCTTCTTGCATAACGGCGTCATCTTCATAGTTCCAACATCTTTCACAGAAGTGACCTGGGTGATGGATGACTTTGATTTTGGAATTCTTATATTCCTGACCATCATTATCTTCTTCTTTAATATCACTAACGACAAAAGCTTGTCTTCTTAATCTTTCTGGATATGAGTTAAAAAGATTTTTGATTTCATCGTTATTGAATTTGATTGAAACATACGCTTCTTGAGCGGAACCAATAACTTTGTTATTTCTCGCATCTTCTAACGCTTTTAAGACGTCGTCTCTTAAGAGTTTAAATGTCTCATATTCTTTTAGAGCAGCTTCATTAACTGGCTTAGCTTTTGGATAATCTAAATACTGAGGATTTTCTTTTCTTTCACCCGGCATATTGAGATTGAACTCATCCATGGTGAATGGAAGAATTGGATTAAGTAAGGCTAATAATGTTTCGCCCACTTTAAATAAGACGGTTTGGACTTGTTTTCTTCTTAAAGAGTCTTTACCTTCGCAATATAAAACATCCTTATTGATATCTAAATAGAAACTGCTTAAGTCAGTGGACATGAAGGTCATAATTTGACTTGTCGCATCAGAGAAATTGTAGTTATCAAAATCGTTAACGACATTATTCACTAAAAGATTTAAGCTTTCTAAAATGTATTGATCGACTTGGGCAAATTCATCGACTTTCTCCTTTGGAGAATAATCCACTAAATTCCAAGAGATGAACTTTAATGTATTACGGATTTTACGATATTGATCGGCGACTTGTTTGATGAGATTATCACCGATTCGAACATCTTGTTGATAATCAACACTAGCAACCCAAAGTCTTAAGATATCCGCACCATAGACATTAGCGATCTTTGTTGGATCAACGCCATTACCTTTGGATTTGTGCATTTGTTCCCCATGTTCGTCTAAAACCCAACCGTGTGAGACAACATTCTTAAATGGGGCAACATTATTTGTAGCGACGCTTAAGATCAAGGAAGAGTTAAACCAACCACGATATTGGTCACTACCTTCAAGATATAAATCGCTTGGATATTGGATGCCTCGATCTTTTAAGACCCCGTTCCAAGATGAACCGCTATCGAACCAGACATCCATGATGTCTTTTTCTTTGGTGAAATTACCGTTTGGTGAATGTTCGTTTTTATAACCGTCTGGTAATAAATCTTTCGCATCTCTTTCATACCAAACATTACTACCATATTGTCTAAATAAGTCAGCAACGTGTTGGAATACTTCGGCGTCAATGACTGGTGTTTCATCTTCGTTATAGAAGATTGGAATTGGAACACCCCACGCTCTTTGACGGGAAATGCACCAGTCAGCGCGGTCTTTTATCATGTTAACCATTCTTGTTTCGCCCCAAGATGGATACCATTTAACGTTATGGATTTCCTTCAAGAGTTTTTCTCTAATTGGATCAATGGAGCAGAACCACTGCTTAGTGGCTCTAAAGATAACTGGTTTATGTGTACGCCAGTCATGTGGATAACTATGAGTGAATGTTGAATGCTTAAGTAAAGCGTTATTTTCTTTTAAAATTTCTAAGACAACATCATTAGCCTTTTCATAGAAAAGACCTTCTAATCTTTCGCCAGTTCCTGGCATTAATTTGCCGTGTTGATTAACTGGGCAATATGGCTCTAATCCACGACCTGGATATTTTAAGCAGACTTGATAGTCTTCCACACCATGTCCAGGAGCGGTATGGACTAAACCAGTACCAGCGTCATTAGTGACGTGAGTGCCAACGATGACTAAAGAATCTCTATCATAAAATGGGTGTTTACAAACCACAAATTCGAGTTCAGATCCTTTAAAGCGTTTGATTAGTTCACATTTTTCTAAACCCAATTCCCCTTGGAGCTTATCTTTGAATTCTTCGAGGAACACTAATTTACCAAGGTTAGTGTCATATTCACCATATTCGAAATCAGGATGGGCACTTATTGCTAAGTTAGCGGGTAATGTCCAAGGTGTGGTTGTCCATATAACGAGTCGAGCGTCACTATCGACAACACCTTTTCCATCTTTCACAGGGAAAGCGACATAGATGCTATGAGATAAGACATCAGCGTATTCGATTTCCGCTTCCGCTAAAGCGGATTCACTACTTGGTGACCAATAAACTGGTTTTAAACCTTTATAAATAAGACCTTGTAAAGCCATGGAAGCAAACACTTCGATTTGTCTGGCTTCATATTCTTTTCTTAATGTAACATATGGATTATCAAAATCACCTAATAAACCCAAGCGCTTAATTTGTTCTTTTTGTTTAGCGACTTGTGTTAAAGCGTATTCTTCACATTTTTTGCGGAATTCGGCTAATGGGGTTGTTTTACGATCCACACCACTTTTTGTCACTTGGTTTTCAATTGGAAGACCATGTGTATCCCAGCCAAAAACAAATGGGGTTTTATAACCTTGCATGTTTTTATATCTCACAACCATATCTTTAAGAATTCTATTAAGCATATGGCCACAGTGCATATCGCCATTCGCGTATGGTGGGCCATCATGAAGAACGAATTCTTTCGCATCTTTGCGGTTGAGATTCATATTCTCATAAACTTTTTGTTCTTCCCATTTCTTTACAAGAACTGGTTCTTTTTGATTGAGGTTGCCTCTCATCTCAAAGTTACTTTTGTTCATTAATAGAGTGTCTTTATAATCCATAACTAACTCCTTATCAATATAAAAGCGTCCCTTTCTAAGGACGCCATAAGCGCGGTACCACCTTAGTTCTAAAGATTATATCTTTAGCACTTGTTTTCTTCTTTTCGGAGAAGTTCCGGATGCCTACTATTAGTTCAGCTATCATACAAAGAAGGGATACCTTTAATTACTTACTGTTTGGCTTCCACCATCCCAAACTCGCTACTAGCAGTCTAATTAAAGACTTGTCTTCTAGGGTTCGCCTAATTTTAGACGATTATTTGCTTAAAGACAATAAAATTGACTTTAATAACTAATTATTTAAGAAATCTGGTAGGATGGAAGTCACATCGAGATTTTCATCCTTATTGCCATTTTGGTCGTTACTTGGTTCTTTTTCTTCGCTTAATGGAGCGAGGACAGGATTTTCCGCTGGGCGAGATGGCGCTTGATAATTTGATGGTTTAGAGAAATCAATTTCTTCTTCAAAGTCACTAGCGATGACGCTGACTAAGATTTCATCGTTTAATTGATCGTTAATAGCAACGCCAAATTTGACATCGACATCATGACCAGATGCATTGATTAATAGGTTAACAGTATCCTGAGCGTCAAATAGGGAAACATTAGGGCCACATGTCACAGCGACAATCGCTCTTCTAGCCCCGGAAATGGAAGCTTCAAGAAGAGGAGAGTTAAGCGCTTCGTTAGCCGCGTCCTTGGCTCTATTTGGGCCGCTACCGACACCAAAGCCAATCATTGAGACGCCTGAATCTTTAAGTGTATTGCGTACATCAGCGAAATCAAGATTGATAACAGCCGGCAATAAGATTAAATTGACAACTGTTTTAACGGATTGCGCTAAAACTTTATCAGATTCATTAAAGGCATTGGAGATAGCGCTATTACCAGCGGTCATAAGTAATTTATCATTACTTACCACGATAATGGAGTCAACGTTTTCTCTTAATTTATTAAGACCAGCAATGGAGTTAACAACTCTTTTTTTGCCTTCGAACGTGAACGGACGTGTAACGATAGCGATGACTAAAGCACCAGCATCACGGGCGATACGTGCGACAACTGGAGCCGCACCTGTACCTGTACCACCGCCCATACCAGCAGCAACGAAAACCATATTCGCGTCTTTGACGATTTCACGAATATCATCGGCACTTGCTTCAGCGGCTTTTTCACCGATTTCTGGTTCGCCACCAGCACCTAAGCCACCAGTGATTTCTTGTCCAAGAATGAGTCGGTGCATGGATTTACTTGTGGAAAGAGCTTGTTTATCGGTATTTGCTACCCAGAAATCAACGTTAGCAATTTCTTCATCAATCATGCGATTGACAGCATTGTTACCGGCACCACCAACACCAATGACAACAATCTTAGCGGCTGGTTCGAAATTATCTAAATCATAATTTTCCATATCATTTGCTCCTTCTATTTACTTGGATTGCGCGTTACTTGACCAACTCTTGGATGCGCTTCATCATTTAAATTTATATATTTCGCTTGTGTTAGTAACATACCTAAGCAGTTAAAGAATGTCGGGTTTCTCGCGCCTAATGATTTAGCGGTAACCACTTCGACAGTTTCACTCAACACCTTGGGTGTTATATAGGAAACTAAGCCGTTTAACTGCGCTCCTCCACCGATGAGTAACATTGGGAAGCTGCGGTATGCTTTATCGTGAATACCGACGATGTTATCGACGGCTTCATTTAAGTTTTTAACAAAGATGTCTAACTCACCTTTGATGATTTCGTTCAATTCGTTGTTATAATGACTGACTTCTTGACCTGAACCATCATCTGTGGTGCAGATTGGGGCTTTGAAATTCATTTCACGGTTATCGATGCCATACATAATTTTGTATTTTTCGGCATCCGCTTCATTGATGTTAAAACATTCAATGATTTTTTCAGTGATGTTATCACCACCCCAGTTGAAATATGTCGATCCATATAAGGCGTTATTACCAACAAAGGAAACAGTTGTGACATTGCTACCAATATCAACAAGGATAAACGATGTTGGCATGCCTTCCATGGAACTAATAAGTTCAGTAGCGGCTAAAGAGGCGATAACATTGCGGCGTGGAATCATTCCGCCATTAGTTAAGACGTTTTGATAGTTATCCACTAAATCCTTTGGTAAGGTTTGAACTTTCGCGGACACAGTAAGTGTGCTTGATGATTCACCCATTGGTGGGCGCGCAAAAATACGTCCATGATCGAGTGTGAAACTCTCTGGAATGACATCGACTAAAGCTTTATCATTAAGCGGATAAGCACTATTTCTAATGAGAGCATAGATGTTTTTAATATCAAGATTAGAAATCTTGCTATCTTCGGTAACCACAGTAGTTACTTGTCTAGTTTGATAAATACCTAAGCCATAAGGCGGTAAGCATAAAGCCACATCGGTGATATTTAGTTTTAATTTAGCGGATGGGTCTGTGAACTCACGCACGCTATTGATGGTTTGAGAAACGCGGTTTGGATCGGTAAATACGCCCGCTTCAATAGCGTGACCATAAGGCTTAACAAGCGTATATAAAACATAGACTTTCCCATCTATTTCATATCCAACAACGAGTTTTAATTTCTTTGAACCGAGTTCAATCGCGGCAATAGGTTTATCCATAATAAAATTCCAATCTTCTTTATTTTAAATAAAAAGATAAATAGATACAATAATTAACTAAAATATTAGTTAAGAAAAAACAAAATATTGATAAATTCGACTATATATCTACTAATAATCTACTAATATAATCCTAATGACTCGTTTATGTTTTGTTTGATGAAACTCCACCACGATAAGTAAAAAGAAAAGACTACAATGTCACTTGCAGTCTTAGGTCCATCGAGGAAAATGGACAAATAAGGAGAAACTTTATTCAAAAGAAGCAGAATCGAGATCTTCTTCTTCAAATAAACTGTCTTGTTTTTCTTCTTCCGCGTGTTGCGCTTGGTTGGTGATTTCACGGAAGGTGATGTAGGTTGGAACAGCAACCACGGTTCCAACGGAAATGAACGCAAGTAAGACAATACCTAATTTGCGAAATTTGTAATACATACCTTTGTGATTGAATTTGACTAATTTGTCTTTCATTACCATCATGATTGTTGCCCCCTTTCTTTTTTTGCAATAATCCTTAACTTTGCACTAGCGCTTCTGTGGTTTCTTTCTAGTTCAGCTTCGCTAGCGGTAATCGGTTTGTGATTAATAAGGTCGAATTCTTTTTCTTTTATAATGTTTGGGCCATCTATTCGATTGCCAACATTAACTGCCGCTTCTTTAAAGATGTTTTTAACAATTCTATCTTCACCACTGTGGAAGGTAATAACGGCTAGCCTGCCACCTGGTTTTAAATGATCTAATGCAGAATGTAGAGCTTTGATTAAGACATTTAACTCATCATTGACTGCAATACGTAGGGCCTGAAACGCTTGTTTGGCGGGATGCCCCACTTTCTTAAGCTCTTTCATCGGTTTGCTCTTTTTGATGATTTCCACTAGTTGGAAAGTTGTCTCAATTGGAGCGATTTCTCGAGCTTTAATGATGTTTTTAGCGATGGAGTAGGAATACTTCTCTTCGCCATATTCTCGCAAGATTTTATCTAAATCTTGTAATGAGTAAGTGTTTACGATTTGATAAGCGGTAAGGCTTTGTCTTTGATCCATGCGCATATCAAGTCGTGCATCATTGTTATAGGAGAAACCTCTTTCACTCTTATCGAACTGAGGAGATGAAACACCTAAGTCCATTAAGATGCCATCCACTTCCTTCACTCCTTCGGAGTTCAACACCTCGTCTAGAAGTGAGAAGTTACTACGGATGATTTTGAAGTTATTAGAGATTTTCTCTAAACGCTTGGTGGAAGCAATGATTGCTTCTTCATCTTGATCAAGGGCAATGAGGCGACCAGTTGTTAAACGAGACAATATTTCGCTACTATGTCCACCTCTTCCAACGGTGAGATCAAGATAGATACCAGATGGTTTAATATTGAGTCCGTCAATGACTTCTTTAAGAAGTACAGGAATGTGTTCTTCCATAATTAGTCATTGTTAATGCTTTCAGCATTCTTTTCGAAGTTCTCCACTACACCGCTTTCATATTCTTCGTATTTCTTGGCGTCCCAGATTTCGATATGGTCGCCAATACCAAGAACGATGACGTTGCGGGAGATGTTAAACTTGCTAAGTAAGGCTGTTGGCACTTGAACTCTACCGAGTTTGTCCACATCCATTTCGTATGTTGTGGCAAATTGGACACGGAGATAATCACGGTTTCTTTGTTGTGAGAATGGAAGTTTATTAAATTCTTCCACTAGTTTTTGATAGTTTGCTTCTGTGTAGATAGATAAAGAACCATCAAAGCCTTTCATGATGTAGACTTTATAGCCTAATTCTTCTCTCATTTTACGAGGAATCATTAAGCGTCCTTTTTCATCTAAAGTATGTGCAAAACTTCCGAAAAACATTTTTTACCACTTTCTCCCACTGTGTTACCACTGGTACATATATTATTACAAACTAGAAACGCAATTGCAATATATTTTTAAAAAGAAAAACAAAGATAAAGAAAAGCCCTCATTTTACTGAGGACAATGCTATTTTAACTCAAAGAGTTAATTACTTATCTTCGTCGTCAAATTCGATGGTATCAAGGATAGCAAAAGCGCTATTTTTCTTGTTCTTTTTTTCTTCGAGATATTGTTCTTCGCTTAAGACGCGATAACCATTACCACTTTCTGGGAGTTTGGCCCCACTTTTGGTCACATTGTGTGGCACTTCCGCTAAAATGAGAGACAAGATGTATGGATCTAAATTGACATTCACACTTGGTTCAAAATAACAATCTTGGGAATTATCTTGTTCACTTGAAAAATATAAATCTTCATGAAATTTAACTTTCATGGGAACATCTTCTAAAGTATATGAGCAAGACGCCACAACTTCGGCTTCACCGCTTAGTTGAACGCGTAAAACGTCACCATATTCAGTGGCGTCAACTTTAACTGAACATTTTTCGATACGTTTGACATGGTTCTCGTCAAAAGTTTGAGACGAGAAGTCGACATCTTCGCTAAATATCTCAGTTTTATTAAGCGGTAATGTAGCCCGATTAAGAATCATTAGCTTCTAATCTCCGCTTTATAAGAACGTGATAATTCGAATTTAATCTTATCTTCGATATCGCCGATTTCTTTATCGGTTAATGTGCCATCTTCTTTACGATATGTGACAGATAAAGCCATGGATTTTTTACCTTCAGCGATGCCAGTTCCTTGATAGACATCGAACACTTCGCAGTTATTGACTAAACCACGACCAACAGTCTTAATGGTTTTAATAACATCAGAAGCTGGGATGCTTGCGTCAAGGACAAAGGCTAAGTCACGTGAGACACTTGGGAATCGCGAGATTGGGCTCATCTTAGTTTCACTAACTTTAGCTTCAAGAAGTGCTTCTAGATCCATTTCAAGGACGACCGCACTGCTCTTGCCTAAATCGTATTTTTCGATTTGGTTTGGATGGAGTTCACCCATCACACCAATGACTTTATTTTGGAAGATGATATTCGCAGATTTACCTGGATGGAGTTCGTGACCTTCGTCAACAAAACGATCAAATCTATATCTTGACCCTTCAATGCCTAAAGAGGTGAATAAGCCATCCACTAAGCCTTTCATGTGATAGAAGGAATAGTTTTCTTCTTCCATTAAACCTTGTTTTAAAGCTTGACCCACTAAAACGATAGCGAGGTGTTCGCTTCTACTAGCTTTACTAATCATATTAGATGTTTCAAATATGGCTAAGTTTTTGTTTTGTCTAGCAACGTTATAAGTTGCCACTTTTAATAAGGAAGAAAGGATGTGTGTTCTAAACACTTCGTGTTCATCAGTCAAAGGATTGATGATGACATATTTCTCTTCTTTATTAAGCAAACAGAAATCGTTTTCTTCTTTCTTAGAAATAAGTGAATATGTTAAACATTCATCTAACCCGTTAGCGAGCAAATAAGAACGAATGTTCTTTAATCTTTGCTGTCTTTGAGTTAACATACCAACTTTAGTGTCTAAGCATGGGAGAATGGATTTGACATTCTCATAGCCCAATAAACGAATGACTTCTTCGCTTAAATCAGCGTCACAAGTGACATCTAAACGATACTTTGGCACTCTTGCGACGAATTCATTATCGTTTTTGAATTTTAATTCGAAGTTGAGTTTGGATAATGTCTCAACGATTTGTTCTTTGCTGAAAGATGTGCCTAAACGGTTATTGATCTTTTCAATCGAGCAAGCGACAACATTGTCTTTGTCTTCTTCGCTTTGATAAACGACATTATTACTATTAGATTTTGCTTCGCAAAGTTCGTTGATTAATTCCGCGGCATAATCTAAAACGAATTCGCTTTGGAAATGGTTTGTGCCTTTGACAAATCTTTGAGAAGATTCACTAGCTAAACCTAAACGATTTGATGTATGACGGATGGAAGCACCATCAAATGAAGCCGCTTCAATGTAGATGTTCTTGGTGTTTTCATCAACAGCGCACGCTAAAGAACCCATCACACCACCAAGGCACATTGGTTTATTATCACAGCAGATAACGATATCTCCTGGGATGACTTTATAGGTCTTTTCATCTAAAGCGACGAAATCACCATCATAATCATCTTGAGCATATAATTCCGCTTTCGCTAATTTGTCAGCGTCATACATATGAAGTGGTTGACCAGTCATGAGCATGACATAGTTACCAATATCAACGATATTGTTGATACTACGAACACCCATCGCCATTAAGAGTTCACTCATCCATTTTGGTGATGGTTTAGTAATGATACCTTTGATTTCTTTGCCAGAGAATTGAGAACAGCGTTTTGTTTTAGATCCCACGACTAATTTGGTTTTGAAATCTTCTTTTGATTTGACGGTTGGGATATTAACTTTACGATTGAAAATCGCACCGATTTCTCTAGCAACATTGAAGATGCTTAATAAGTCTGGACGGTTAGCTAAAACCTTGAGGTTTAAGACCACATCATCTAAACCTAAATAACCTAAGACATCTTCTTCTCCAACTGGAGCGTCCGCTGGCAATTCTTCAATACCAGCTTTTTGATAATCACTTAAATATTTAGCGTCAACACCGAGTTCAAGTAAGCTACAGCACATGCCGTTACTTTCT
Organism: Bacilli bacterium; assembly: GCA_017442875.1. Taxonomy (GTDB): domain Bacteria; phylum Bacillota_I; class Bacilli_A; order RFN20; family CAG-826; genus RUG14515. The sequence goes on along the minus strand of JAFSPN010000045.1, from coordinate 4,961 downwards.
TCGCCACGGATAATACCTTGTTTGATTTCAATTTGTGGTAAGACAGCGCCTACACGCGCAACAATAACTCTTAATCCCGCACGGGCATTAGGAGCACCACAGACGATTTGGGTAACACCATATTTAGGACCTAAGTCCACTTTTAAAACATGTAGATGATCGCTATTTGGATGAGCGACGCATTCTTTAACTTCACCAATGACTAAATTAGTGCCACTAGCGAGTTTTTTGATTTCTTCGACTTCCACACCAGCGAAGGTAAGCTTATCAGCTATTTCTTCAGCGGAAAGATCTTTAATATCAACGTATTGATTAACGCTTTTTAAACTAACTAACATTATCGCTTCCTCCTCTTAGCTCATCTTCTTGAATTGCTTCAAGAATCTGACATCGTTTTGATAGAATTTACGGATATCGTCGATGCCGTATCTTAAGATAGCGACACGTTCAATACCGATACCAAAGGCAAAGCCACTATATTCTTCTGGGTCATAGCCATTCATCTTTAAAACGTTTGGATGGACCATACCACCACCTAAGATTTCGATATAGCCTGTGCCCTTACACATATTGCAGCCCTTACCACCACAGTTAGCGCAAGTAATATCAACTTCAACGCTAGGTTCTGTGAATGGGAAATACGAGCTTCTTAATCTAATTTCACGCTTTTCGCCAAACATCTTTTTAGCGAATAATTCTAAGGTCGCTTTTAAGTGACCAATGTTAATACCTTTATCAATAACTAAGCCTTCAATTTGGGCAAATTGATGTGAATGAGTCGCATCATCGTCATCTCGACGATATGTTTTACCTGGGCAAATAATACGCACGGGTGCGCCCTTTTTGGCTTCCATGGTTCTAGCTTGAACTGGGGAAGTATGCGTTCTTAATAATTCGTTTTCATTGATATAGAAGGTATCTTGCATATCTCTAGCAGGATGATCACGAGGAATGTTTAATAACTCGAAGTTATATAAATCGGTTTCAACTTCTGGTCCATCCGCTACTTCAAAACCCATACCTAAGAAAATTTGAATCATCTCATCTCTAATAACATAGAATGGGTTGCGGCCACCAACATTAAATGTTTTACCTGGTAAAGAAATATCGATTGTTTCTTTAGAAAGCCTTTCATCTAATTCTTTGTTTTTTAAGAAGGCCATCTTTTCTTCGATAGCACTGGTAATGGCCACTCTCACTTCAGTTAAGGCAGCACCAAAGGCTTTCCTGTCTTCTGGTGGTAATGAACCAATTTGAGAAGTTAAACTAGATAATTCGCTCTTCTTGGATAAGTAAGTATTACGAACAGCGTTAAGAGCATCACTGCTATTAGCGGCTTCGATTTCTTGAAGAGCGTTTTGTTTTAACTTTAATAAATTATCGTTTTCCATAAGCGTCCTCGCTTTCAAATTCGTCTATGATTATAGCATAAAAAAACATATTACATATGAATTTTGTAATAATGTTTTGATAGAGATAAAACTAACTAATTGATAAAAGCGAATATTTGATCGAATAGCTTTTGGTCTTGTTCAGTTAGTCTAGCAATTGAGACGTCTTTAAAATAAGCAATTCTTTCTTCATCTGAGGCAATCTTCTTATCCATCACTCGACGGTTGAACGCTCCAAAAACTTGATTCATGTATTGCACCGCTTCCTCAGTATAGTTCGGATTGTGTTTACGACCTTCCATTTTGATGGTTTTGATATGAGGATTCTTCGCTTCTTCCGCGATTTTTAAAGAAGTCTCATAAGGAACCATTGGATCGTCAACTGATTGAATAAATAAAATGTTATCTGATGTGCTACCTAAATATTTAGGTACATCAATATTGTTATATTCTTTTGCTACTTTTTGTTCGTATCTCATTAACCAATAAGTAATGAATTTCGATTTAGATGAATTTAACATCATTGGCTTTATTGCAAGTATTGGCGACATGACCACTACTTTGGTGATTTCTTTTCTTAATGACGCTACCTTTAAAGCGGTAAATCCACCTAAGGAATGGCCCATGATAATAATTTCTTGTTCTAATTTGAGCAAGTCTAAAAGTTCCATAACGTCTCTTGTTGGGAAATTTAATGATCCCATATTGTCACCATTAGATTCACCACATCCTGTATAGTCAATGGTCAAAACCCTGTAACCGCGTTTTGCAAGAGTCTCAATTTCCGCCATATAGGAGGCATGTCCTGGGCCTAATCCTGGACAAAAAAGAATGATTCTATCAGTGCGATAATTATCATAATAATAAAAGAAGTAATGTATTTCAATTCCTTTGGAATTGTTAAAAGTAGACGCTTCTCGTTTAAAGCCTTTGAAGTCTTCGACAGAATAATAAGGAACCCCTACTTCTTTATCGTAGCGGCACACAAACTTTTCAAGATATACTTTCGCAATTGGACCGACCATATTATTTGTAGTAATTCATCAAAATACCCGCTGCTACCGCAACATTCAAAGAATCAATAGCGTCATTCATTTCAATTTTTACAACTCTATTGGCTTTTTTAATGATTTCAGGAGAAACACCATGGCTCTCATTACCCAAAACCAATACAAAATCACTTTCTTTTGGACATTCGGATAGAGGAACTGCATCATCAAGAGCGCTGACAATAAGCTGGCGACCTTCTAGATAGTTATCGATATCGTCATAATATGCATCAACGAGGAATAAAGCGCCCTTACTTGCCGCAACGACTTTTTCATTGTAAATATCTACACTACTTTTACTCAATATTACAGCGTCATAATTAAATGCAACTGCTGTTCTTAAGATTGTGCCTAGATTACCTGGATCATTAATACTATCGAGATAAACGATTTTACGGTATGTTTCTTTCTCTTTTCTTGGTTTTAATTGTTCGCATACAAAGACAACACCTTCTGGGTTTTCAGAATTAGCGAGTTTCCTAAGGATTTCATCATTAACTTTGTAGCATTCAATATTTTGATTAAGTTTTGGTAAACCAATCGAAGTAAATATCTGTTTAACAATGCCATATTTCAAGGCCATATCGAGATTTTTTATGCCTTCCATCAAGAAAAGACCCTTCTCTTGACGAACCTTCTTCATTCTTAGAGCGTAGGCATCTTTAATCTTCTGATTGTTTTTGGACAAGATTTCTAGCATTACTCAAATTCCGCCTTGATGAGCTTTTTTCTTAATTTATCATACTCTGGACAGTACTTATATACAACCCGATAGAAACTATCGCTGTGGTTATAGACAAAACAGTGTGCGAGTTCATGGACGACTACCGAATCAATAATTGCCGCTGAATAATGAATGAGCGTCAAAGAATAAGTGATTGTCTTTTTCGCCTTATTATTTGAGCCATATCTCGATTTCATTTGTCTCACTTTTACGATGTAATTAGGACATTTCATGCTATCAGCAAAAGCTATTGTGCGGGCTTGCATATAGTTTAGGAAAACTTTGCGTATCTTTTTGAGTAAATCTTCTTGGTCTTTAAAAGCGATTTCTGTCTCATCCTTGAGACGGATTGAACCAGGATAAGTGACTGGTATTTTATGGCCAAAAAGATATACATAATTATCACCAAAAGCTTGGTTCTTTGGATTTCTGTCGCGCAGTTTTTTAGCGTATTTATCTAACCCACTTTTAATCATGCTTAGCGGCACTCTTCTCGGGCAAGAAACAAGGTATTTTTCGCCATCAAAACGAAAGTGAATATTGCGTATTCTTTTATACGAAATTAGCACTTCATATTCTTGTCCGTTGAGGATATATGTCATTTTCGCGTCCATGGTTTTATTCTATCTTAAAACAATAAATAATCATAATAATTTATGATTTCTTTGCTTTTCTTGAATAGAATCACGCTTGCGTTTACAATGTTTTTGTTTTATGGAAAGAATTCTCATCTCAGCCTGTTTGGTGGGCGATAATGTTAAATATGATGGTGGTAACAACAAATCGCCACTTATCGATAAGTTATTAGAGAAGTATGAACTTATCCCATTTTGTCCTGAAGTTGAAGGTGGATTATCAACGCCACGTTCGCCATCAGAAAGAAAAGATGGACGTGTCATCAATATGGATGGGGATGATGTTACTGCTGCTTTTGAAAGAGGAGCAGAATTAGCGTTTAACATCTGTCTTTTCTTAAAGATTAAGAAAGTTATATTAAAAGAGAGATCTCCATCGTGCGGCAAAAAAGAAATCTACGATGGCTCATTCTCTCATAAAGCCATATCAGGAATGGGCGTCACCGCTGAATACTTAGCTAGTAAAGGTATAGAAGTTTATTCAGAAGACGAAATCGAATCTTTATTAGGTTGATTTTTGTTCTTCTTAAAGATTCTCATTTTTAATAAGAGAATAAAGTATACAACAAAGACAATAACGGCAACCGCTATTCCAATATCGGAAGCAATTCTAATTGGGATAAATTGTCCTAAAGCAATATTTGGTTCGCCTAGAATATAAGTTACTGTTACTGCGTTCATGAAAGTAGCCGGAATTGCGGTGATTAAAGAGCTCCACTTATAACGGCCTTTCTTTAGAAGATAAGCACTAACTACATATAAAGTTAACATGGCGATGACTTGGTTTGACCAAGCAAACCAATGCCATAAGATATTGAAGTTATGGCTATCCGCAAAGTCCCAGATACTAAGGCCAATAACTGCTAAAAACAATGGTAAGGTAATCACTAATCTATTCTTTAGCTTCTTTTGATCAACATGAAAAGCTTCTGCAATCATCAATCGACAACTTCTAAGTGCGGTATCGCCACTCGTAATCGGACATATGACCACACCAATGACGGCCAATACAGTACCAACTGGACCTAAAATGGTTTCACACATTTGCTCAACGGAAACGGAGTTACCACCACCGATACTTAACAAGCTTTCAAAGCCTTCAGCTGTATCTACGCGATAAAAAGCCATCGCAGCAGCGGCCCAAATAAGAGCGATAATGCCT
>JAFSPN010000044.1 GCA_017442875.1 Bacilli bacterium | reverse complement strand
TTCCTGATGAATATGTTGATATTGAATTTGGCACAGGGGCGATGAAATGTACACCAGCCCATGATCCTAATGACTTTATCATTGGTAAAAAGTATCACTTAGAAATGCCAATTATTTTTAATAAAGATGCGACGATGAACGAAAAGTGCGGTAAGTATCAAGGTATGGACCGCTTTGTTTGCCGTGAAGCCTTATTAAATAATATTAAAGAAGAAGGAAACTTCGTTAAACAAGAGAGCATCGTTCACTCAGTTGGTCACAGTGAAAGAAGCAATGCTGTCGTCGAGCCAATGCTTTCTAAACAATGGTTTGTGAAGATGAGACCTCTCGCCGAACAAACTTTAGCCAATCAAAAGAAGAAAGACACTAAAGTCAGCTTTGTTCCAGAAAGATTTGAAAAAGTCTTAATTCAATGGATGGAAAATGCTGAAGACTGGTGCATCTCCCGTCAGTTGTGGTGGGGCCACCGTATTCCTGCTTATTATAATAAGCATACAGGTGAAGTTAAAGTCTTAATGGACCCACCTGAAGATAAAGAAAACTGGACCCAAGAAAGCGATGTTTTAGACACTTGGTTTTCTAGTGCTCTTTGGCCGTTTTCCACATTAGGTTGGCCAAATAAAACCGCTGATTTAGAAAGATACTTCCCAACTGATGTTTTAGTGACCGGTTATGACATCATCTTCTTCTGGGTTTCAAGGATGATTTTCCAAAGTTTAGAAATGAACAAAGTGAGACCATTTAAAGAAGTGGTGATTCACGGTCTTGTTAGAGATGAATTAGGCCGTAAAATGTCAAAGACATTAGGTAACGGCGTTGATCCAATGCAAGTCATCGAACAATATGGCGCGGATGCTCTTAGATATTTCTTAACCACTAATAGCACTCCAGGACAAGATATGCGTTATATCGATGAAAAAGTGCAAGCGGCTTCAAATTATCTTAATAAGATTTGGAACTCCGCTCGTTACGTCTTATCGATTTTAGGTGATGATTATCAAGAAACAAAATTAGATAAATCTAATTTATCTTCATTAGATCAATGGATTATCAATCGCTTAGAAGAAACAATTAAGAATGTCACCATGAACATGAATAAGTATGACTTTAACGCGGCCAGCAACCATTTATATAACTTTGTTTATGATGATTTCTGCTCTCAATACTTAGAAATGAGTAAAGTGGCTTTAAATAGTGATGATGAAAAAAAGAAGAACATTACTAAACAAGTTTTACTAACTTGTCTCAAAGATGTCATTCTTCTTATTTATCCATATACACCTTTCATCGCTGAAGAACTCTATTGTTCTTTACCAAACCATCTTGACTCTGTCATGCTTGAAAGCTATCCAAAATACGAGAAGAGCTTAGTTAATAAGGAAAACGATTATCAAGTCGAACTCTTATTTAACCTTATTAAAGATGTCCGTAATTATAAAATTGAAAACAAATTAGCACCTAATGCTAACTTAGAGTTATCACTTCTTTTAAAGAAAGAAATGTTTGATGGTTTTATGAGTTATCTCAAGCGTTTCTCTTTCTCAGAAGTGAAACTCATTAATGATAATAAGTCCGCTAAAGGTGAAGGCCACATCTATAACGAAGCAGAACTTTATATCGCTAACGAAGCCAATAAAGATGAGCAAATTGCTAAACTCACCAAAGAGATTGAAACACTCAAAGCAGAAATCAAGCGTTGCGAAGGCATGCTTAATAATCAAAACTTTTTAGCCAAAGCTCCAGCGGAGAAAGTTTCTCTTGAAAGAGAAAAACTACAAAAGCACTTGGATAATTTAAAAGTTTTAGAAAATAAATTGCAAAATTTGTAATTTTTTTGGACAAATTTGAAAAATCTCCCGATTAGTAAGTAGGGAGGTTTTTATATGAAATACCAAATTATGAGCAAGGAAGAGCTCCAAAATCACCAAGTGGGTGAGGCTATCACACTCACAGCTGTTATGGCTATTGTCGCTGTTGCTGTTATGGCGGTGGTCATCTATCGATTGTTCCGTTCTGGTAAAGGCGGGGTGTCTATACCAGGTGGCTGGAAATTTTCCTGGAATTAATGCCGCGCATTCACGATTTAGCCGACATTGATAAACCAAGAGAAAAAGCAGAGCGCTTTGGTGTTGAATCTTTAAAAGATGAGGAACTATTAGCCCTCATCATTGGTAGTGGAACTGTAGGCCACTCCGTTTTGGATATTGCTCGTGACTTAATCAAAGAGAATTGCTACTTATGGAATTTGATGAATAAACCAGAGCAATATTATTACACTTTTAAAGGGTTAAAAAAGGCCAATGCTTTTAAGCTACTTGCGACATTAGAAATCGCTAGAAGAATTAACGAAAAACAAATCTTAAGACAAGAGGAAACCGCACCGGTTTCAAGCGAATCTTTATATCGCCGCTATTTTCTCAAGTTGTCCAGCGAATCACAAGAACAACTCATCATTGTTATTCTTAATAAGAATAAGCAGATAGTAAATGAGAAGATTTTATACATCGGAAACGATAACGAAATCTCCGTTAATTACCGCGATATCATTAGGTTAATCATGATCCATAACGGCTACTATTTTTATTTAGTTCATAATCACCCCAATAACACATTCGAACCGAGTCAAGTGGACATTGCTTTTACTAAGAAAATTGACGCTAAAACTAGATCGATAAACGTCAAATTAATTGATCACATCATTATCTCCAAAGATGGATACTATTCTTTTCTTCATGCGAGGCTTTTGACATAATATGGCGCTAAGCAAATTTAGATTCAACAAGCGCAGAAAACATTATTCCTATTCCTTTAGGAAAAGAAAAAATAAAACAGAAAACATTTTATTGACCAGTAAACCGGTTAGAAAACGACATGAACGTGTTGAGAAGAATGTAAAACTTTATAAACATCCTAATCCTAATAGTTCAAAAGAAGTTTACATAATTCCTATTGTTTATAGAGATGATGAATTTTCATTCGATTCTAAAGAATTGAAATGGAAATTCCATCCAAACGATAAGCGTAAAGTTAAGCGAATTAAAAAGAAATGAAAGATATGAAAAAAGTCGGAATGAAGCACATCACTTAAGACTGCATTATCCGACTGAAAATATTAAATCATATCGCTACAGCCTTGTAAATAAAAAAAGAAAAAAGTGAAAAATATTGTTGAAGCGAATTATAACATATGTTATATTACATGCGTTGTCGCCTCACTAGCTACAACCGCATAGAAAAGGTTAATAAACTTATTAAAGTGCCTTCATAGCGAGTACTTAGTGACGAAAAAAGGAGGGACATTATGTACGCAATTATTGAAACTGGTGGAAAACAAGTCCGCGTTGAAGTTGGCTCCAAGATTTACGTCGAAAAACTCGATGCCGAAGTCGGTTCAACAGTCACCCTCGACAAAGTTCTCTTATTAGGAGACAAAGCTGTGAAAGTTGGCACCCCTTATGTGAGTGGTGCGAAAGTCACTGCCAAAGTCGAGAAACAAGGAAAAGGCAAAAAAATCCGCGTCTTCAAGTACAAAGCAAAAGCTAACGAACACAAGACCATTGGTCATCGTCAACCTTATACTTGCTTAGTAGTTGAAAGCATCAATGGCTAATCATGATTAAAATCAAAATTGGCCACGCATCTAATAATCAAGTTAACTTCTTGGAAGTTACAGGTCATGCGAATTCCGCTCCATATGGCAAAGACCTCATCTGCGCTGCAGTGAGTGCGGTCATTACTGGGGGATTCAATAACTTAAGAAACTACAAGAGTTATGAATTAAAGCTTGATGAAGGACATGCTTATTTCAAAAGTAACGCTCCATTAGATGCCCACGACGAAGCTGTAATTGAAACCATTATTTGTGGGTTAAACACAATTAGGGAAACAAATCCAGAATTCGTCGAAGTCAAAACCGATAAATAATTCGGTAGAAAAGAGGAAAATAAGATGTTATTTAAATTAAATCTCCAACTCTTTGCTAGTAAAAAAGGTGTCGGTTCCACAAAAAACGGACGTGATTCTGCTGGACGTAGACTTGGCGCGAAAGTCGCCGATGGACAATGGTGCCATGCAGGTAGCATTATCTACCGTCAAAGAGGAACAAGAATTTATCCTGGTGTTAACACCAAAAAAGGTAAAGATGACACAATCTTCGCTACATGCAACGGTGTCGTCAAATACGAACGCTCTGGCAAAGACAGAACAGTTGTGAAAGTTGTTCCACAAGAATAATTGATTAAAAGAAACATTAAGACCACAAATTAGTGGTCTTTTTGTTTTGTTTTCTATATAATAGAACCAAGAGTAAGTATAGTATGTTTATTGATCGTGCCGTTATTGAAGTTAGAAGTGGAAAAGGTGGCGATGGCGCCATTGCCTTTTTACGTGAAAAGTACGTACCAAAAGGCGGTCCTGCTGGTGGTAATGGTGGTCGCGGTGGCTCAATCTATTTAAGAGCCAGTAAAACTATCAATACTTTATTCAACTTCAGACATAGCAAAACCTTTATCGCTAACGATGGCGAAAAGGGCGGTATCAAAAACCAATATGGTAAATACGCTGAAGATGTCATCGTTGATGTCCCAATTGGCACAGTCGTTTTCGAAGAAAAAGATCATGTCTTCTTAGGCGATTTAAACGAAGAAGGCAAGATGATTAGAGTCGCTAAAGGCGGTCGAGGCGGTCGCGGTAATTCTTGCTTTAAGAGTTCCACAAACCGTGTCCCAAAGATTGCGGAAAACGGTGAACCAGGCGAAAGAAAAAGATTAATTCTCGAATTAAAGCTTTTAGCCGATGTCGGCTTAGTTGGTTTCCCAAGCGTTGGTAAATCAACACTTTTAAGTGTTGTAAGCGCTGCTAGACCAGAGATTGCCGATTATCCATTTACTACAATTGTGCCTAATCTAGGTGTTGTCTCCGTTAAAGACGGCAGTTCATTCGTAATGGCGGATCTCCCCGGACTAATTGAAGGCGCTCATCAAGGTAAAGGACTTGGTTTACAATTCTTAAGACATATTGAACGCTGCCGTTTAATCGTTCACGTCCTTGATATGTCTGAAAGTGGTAGAGATCCATTTGAGGACTATAAGATTATTAACAAAGAACTCGAAGCCTATGGCTTTGCTTTAGATAAAAGACCACAAATCATCGTCGCAAGTAAGATGGATGAAGAAGGTGCTGAAGAGCGTTTAAAGAAACTTAAAAAGCAAATCAAAAAAGACATCATTCCAATCTCCGCGATTACCGAAGAAGGAATTGATGAACTCTTATATAAATGCGCTGCTCTATTAAAAGAGACACCAGTTTTCCCATTATTTGAAAAGGAAGAAGAGGAACTCCTCGATCATAAGACTTATACTCTTATGGAAGAAGAACCGTTCTTCACTGTTACCAGAATCAAAAACCATGTCTGGAATATCGGTGGGGAAAAGATGCTTAAGTTCTACAAGATGACTAACATTTCCACTGATGAAGGTATGATGTTACTTATGAGTAAAATCCGTTCTTTACGCATTGATGATGTTTTAGAAAACATGGGTGCGGAAGACGGGGATACTGTCATCCTCGACGACTTTGAATTTGAATATGTGAGGTAGTATGGAATTAAAAAGCTATCTAAACGATATCGAAAAGTTTTTAAAGGGCTACTTATCTAGTAACGGCATGGACACCTATGTCCTTGGTGTTTCTGGTGGTGTTGATTCTTCTTTATGCGCCGCTTTAGCAAGAAATGCGGTTGGTAAAGATAAACTACATTGTCTCATCATTCCAATTGACTCCGCTCAAGAAGATATTGACGATGCTTTAACTTTAGTTAAAGATTTAGATTTAAAATACGATATAATCGACGCAAGTGAGACATTTCACGCTTATTTAAGAGACTTTGAGAAGTGCGGCATGATCTTTGATCGCTCAACTTTAGGTAACTTAAAAGCGAGAATGAGAATGTCGATTCTTTACGCAGTAGCGCAAAAAGAGCGTGGTTTAGTCATTGGCACAGATAATGCTGATGAAAGATGTGTCGGCTACTTTACTAAATACGGTGATGGAGCTTGCGATATCCTTCCAATTGCCCATTTAGTCAAAGCGGAAGTCGTGGAAGCTTCAAAGATTTTAGGTATAAGAACCTCTTTAGCGGAACGCGTTCCAACAGCGGGTCTATACGAAGGGCAAACTGATGAAAAAGAAATGGGTGTTTCCTATAAAGATTTAGATGCCTATGTGTTAGGAAAAGAGGTTAACGAAACCGCTAAAAAAAGAATCCAATATTTGGAAAGAATATCTGAGCATAAAAGGAAGCCAATCCCCATGCCAGAGGAGTTTAAAAGAGATTAAGAAAGGAAATACTTATGATTTATTCATTAAAAGGCAGAGTTTTGTTGATTGATGGCGATACCGTTGTCATCGATGTTCACGATGTTGGCTATCAAGTTTTAGTAAGTCACACTGACCAATATGAAATCGGTCAAGAAGTATTTCTTTATACATATAATGTGGTGAGAGAAGATGAGCAATATCTTGTTGGCTTTTCATCATTAGATGAAAAACAAGTCTTCTTATCGCTCATTAAAGTTAAAGGTTTAGGCCCAAGAACAGTCATTGGCGCTCTTTCGGCTACCACACCTAACGATGTGAAAAACGCCATTGCTAGTAACAATGTTGTTTATCTAAAGAAATTACCAGGAATCGGGGCTAAAGCCGCGAGCCAAATTATTCTCGATCTTAAAGGAGAACTCACCGGCACCAAAGGTGATCCAACCGTTTATGATGAAGTTTATGAAGCTTTAAAAGAACTAGGCTTCAAAGGTGCGGCTATTGAAAGAGTTTTAGCCACAATCAATGAAAAAGATGCTAAGCCAGAAGATGTTTTACGTATCGCTCTAGCTAAATTAAGGAAATAAATATGTCACGCTTATTAGACGCTAATCGTAATATTAGTGAAACACAAGAGGAGTTATCTCTTCGTCCTCAAACCTTGGATGAATATGTCGGCCAAAAGGATTTGAAACAAAATCTCAAAGTTTTTATTGGTGCGGCATTGCACCGTGATGAACCGTTAGATCACATTCTTTTATATGGCCCTCCAGGTTTAGGTAAAACGACTCTAGCCTATGTTATCGCTAATGAAATGCACGCTCCAATTCACTTTGTGAACGGTCCCGCTTTAGAAAAGCCTGGAGACTTAGGTGCTATCCTTTCTAATTTAAGCAAAGATGGTGGTGATATCGTCTTTATCGATGAGATCCATCGTTTACCAAGAATAGTGGAAGAAACGCTATATAATGCCATGGAAGATTTTAAGTTTTCCGTGGTCATAAATAGAGATACTTCCGCTCGCACTTTAACGATTGATTTACCACCGTTTACCCTCATTGGTGCTACCACTCGAGCGGGTAATTTAAGCGCGCCACTTCGTTCACGTTTCGGTATTACCGAAAAACTTAACTTTTATGATATCGACGAATGCGTCAAAATCGTTAAAAGAACAGCGCGAGTTTTTAACGCCACAATCGAGGATGCTGCGGCCTTAGAAATCGCGAGAAGATCGCGTGGTACTCCACGTATTGCCAACCGTTTATTTAGAAGAGTTCGTGACTTTGCTAACTATGCGGGGCAAGACCATATTACCGTTAACGACGCTATGCAAGCTTTGAAAGCTCTGAAGGTTGATGAATTAGGTTTAGACGATGTCGATATTCGTTATTTAAGAACGATTATTGAAAGGTTTAAAGGTGGACCAGTCGGCCTTGATACTTTAGCGAGCGCAATTGGTGAAGAAATCGATAATTTAGAAGACGTCTACGAGCCTTATCTACTTCAAATCGGGATGATCGATCGTACTTCTCGCGGTAGGGTGGCTACTGATAAAGCCTTTAAGCACCTTAAAATTGTCCATCAAGAAAAATTGTTTTAACAATTTTATTTATTAGTAACATTTATTCGAACAAGACTTGTCTTGTTCTTTTTATT
>JAFSPN010000043.1 GCA_017442875.1 Bacilli bacterium | reverse complement strand
GTAAATACTTTTGGACTAAGTTGATCACATGTGCCCCAGTTATCAATATAAGGCAAGAATCTTTCCACTTCTTTGAGGCAAGATTTGTAGTCCTTAATTAAAGAAATAAGGAAGGCGTGTAGTTGATTTTCGTCGAAATAATAATGAGGAAGTGTCTCGATAAACTTATTAGCAAGGTCACCACCATATAACTCTTTAGCGAGCTTTTTTAACTCAGGCGTCCTAACCCCAATCATTCTATCTTTATCAATGTTAGGAAATAAAGGCGCTTGAAAATCACGGTATTTGATGTCTTGTTTTGTTAATAGGAGATCCACTATTTCTTTCATATAACTAGAATAAAGCAAAAGCCCTTGGATTCCCAAGAGCTTAGTGTTTAATTTGCTAAATCAATTACTTTTGATTTTTGAAAGCCTTTAAGCCAAGGTATTGAGCTTGATCGCCCAATTCTTCTTCAATTCTTAATAATTGATTGTACTTAGCCATTCTGTCTGTTCTAGAAGCAGAACCGGTTTTGATTTGACCAGAGTTAACTGCGACTGATAAGTCAGCAATTGTGACGTCTTCTGTTTCACCAGAACGGTGAGAAACCATTGTGGTATAAGCATTTGTTTGGGCTAAACGGATAGCGTCTAATGTTTCGGTTAATGTACCGATTTGGTTAACTTTGATTAAGATACTATTAGCAACGTTGTTATCGATACCTTTTCTTAAGAAGGCAGGATTTGTGACGAATAAGTCATCACCAACGAGTTGAATCTTGTTACCGAGTTCTTTGGTTAATAATGCCCAACCTTCCCAGTCGGATTCCGCTAAACCATCTTCGATGGTAATGATGGCTGGGTGATCTTTTACTAATTTTTCTAAGTAAGCGATGAAGCCTTTGCTATCATAGGAACCTTCACCGGACTTTTCTAAGGTATATTTACCAGTTTTGGCATCATAGAATTCGGAAGAAGCAACGTCCATGCCTAAGAAGATTTGTTTACCAACTTCATAGCCAGCATTCTTAATAGCTTCTTCAATTAATTCTAATGGTTCTTCGTTACCATTCTTGCAGGATGGAGCGAAGCCACCTTCGTCACCGACACCGGTTTCATAACCTTTGCCTTTAACGACTTTCTTTAAAGCGTGGAACACTTCAACGCCCGCTCTTAAGGCTTCATGGAATGTATCAAAGCCTGCTGGGATGATGAAGAATTCTTGGAAGTCAACTGTACTTTCAGCGTGAGCACCACCATTGATAACGTTCATACATGGGGTTGGTAATACTTTAGCATTAGCACCACCGATGTAGCGATATAATGGTAAACCGACGCTTTGAGCAGCGGCTCTTGCAACTGCAAGGGAGACACCTAATGTCGCGTTAGCACCTAAATTCTTTTTGAATGGTGTGCCATCGAGTTTTAATAAAACTGCGTCTAATTTGTTTTGTTCTGTGGCTTCTAAACCTAAGACTGCTGGAGCGATAACTTCATTAACATTCTTAACGGCTTTTAAGACACCTTTACCTAAATATCTGGCCTTATCGCCATCTCTTAATTCAAGAGCTTCAGATTCACCTGTAGAAGCACCTGATGGGACGATTGCGGAAGCACGTGTGCCGTCATCTAAACGGACTTCGACTTCGACTGTTGGATTGCCACGAGAGTCTAATACTTCACGGCCGTGTACATATGTAATTTTTGCCATTTAATTTGTTCTCCTTAAATATGACCGGACATATTATACATATTTTTTAATGAATAGTTAATTGTTTTTATAAACAATAACAACCTTTTAGTGTTTATTTGGCTGAGGAGATAAAAAACCACATCAAAATAGATAACTTTCCAAAAGAGAAGCGATTTATTACTAATAACGAGATATCTTAATACTTGTAAATAATAACTATCCGAGTAATAAGTCATATTGACACCGCTTGGTTTTTCGCTTAGTTCATAAGCAGTAAGATTACCATCAAAGGAAGGCCTTTATTGATGTTGTAAGATTCTTCGCTTCCTTTGTTCTTTTAATAAGCAACAGCGGAAAGGCCAGAAACGATTAGGCTGATAATCAATACGCTTTTTCTTATATTATGAGTATCCTAATAGATTATTGTTTATTATGAGCGTTTTTTAATAAAACATACACTGTTTCGGAATAATGCATGCTAATTAATCTAGTTAGATTGGACGAATAGTCATCCATCATGTACATCATAAGTGTTTTTAAGAAGAGAGTGCCAATAGCCTTGACTAAAACCGCACAATCGGATTGGAGTTTTTCTTCTTCGAAAGCAATGCCATCTTTTGTCAAATATGGTTTGATGAAGTCAGCTAATTCTTTGCCGGTTTGATCACCAAGTAATCCCAAGACCCCAAAACCTAAATCCTTAATAGCGGTTAGAACTTCATCACGTGTTGCCTCTTTCATGCCGAAGACATAACCAATAGCTGAGCTTAATCCTTCTTGATAATTATCAACATACTGCTCTCTTGTATTAGCGTACACGGTTTTGTCTTCACTAGTTTCTTCGACGTTAAAAACAGAATTCAAAACCCAATCATGTAAATCGCAATCATCTTTCATCTCTTGACCAAGAAGGCTTTCTTCCATAGGCACAAATTCAGGATGATCAATTGCTTCGTCAAATTGTTTTAAAAGAGTGGATAAATTAGCGTCATAGATTTCATAATCAACACCACATCTTTTTAAACCATATGACTCTGGAGGAATGGAAGCGATTATATCCGCTTTATTGGTAATATTGTGGACGTTTTCATAAGCCACAGCGTTCTCTTCGCTAAGTGAAGCAGGTGCTTCAAATGTATAAACAAACATGTTGTCTTGTTCGACGTTTATTTTATTGTTTCTAAAAATGAGGCTTGATAAGACATTAGAAATAGCACCACCCCTAGAATAACCATTAATCCATAGTTTTAATGATTTATTTTTAGCGTAAGTATTAATGTAACTTTGTAATTCTTGATATACTTCTTCGCCCCTAGCGTTAAAACCTTCATGATCACCGGTTTTACCAATAATAAAGTTATTAGTCCATTCCAAACCATAGTTGAAACCGCGGAATGCAGCGGTAACTAGTTCATAATCACCAATTGTTTTATGGGCTAAGAAATAGCCAATTGAATCTTTGGTAGGATCGACATCATAAGAATATGGAGTGATGTTTTCAAAACTGAGGTCAGTAAAGAACTTTGTTCCTCTTTCCTTAGTGGCGGTAGCCACAGCCGCACCAAAGGATAGCATCGATAAATCTTCGTTATATGTTTTAGCGGAACTATTGAAATAATCATCTTCGTATTGAAAGCTTAATTGATATGGCTTGACATCTTCACCACTTTTAATCATCGGATCCATTTCCACGATGATACCATCGTCTTTACCTGGTATATCTTCTGAGGATCCGCTTGAAGATGAAGAGGATGATGACTCGGAAGGCTCAGTGGAAGAAGGTGATAATGAGGAACTATCGTCACCACTATCTGATGATCTTGGCTGATTGTTACCGCAACCGCTGACAATAAAAGTTGATACTAAAAGTATAATGGGTAAAAAGTATTTATTTTTCATGGGGATACTCCTTAATCTAAAATATCTATGTTATATATTTTAACACATAAAAACGTCGCAGCAATAAAAAGGACTGACGCTTTTGTCAATCCAATCGTTTTTTTATTGTTACCAATTTACTTTAATCCATTTAGTAATTCGTTAATTTTAGCGCGGTTATACCAGTCGCTACGAGGAATGGAAATGTCTGGAGTAACTCCATCATCATTATGGATATATCCATCGCCTTGTTTCATCAGTGAAACATTACCGCTTGATGAATTGTATCTATATCCACTCATATTTGAGATGGAAGAAATCGTGCAACTACCACCAGCGCTTCTATCACCGATAATCTTAGCGATACCGCTGTCTTTACAAATTGATGGGAAATGATTTCCGCATGAAAAACTTGCACCAGTAGTTAAGACAAAGAACTTATATTTATCTTTGAAAGTGTCTTTGCTAGAACCATAAACACCATCTTGATCTAAATCAGTTTTATAGTGGTATTCCACGACTGAATCATTGATTAAACGAGCACACGTGATGCATGGATCGTCAGTTAAATACGATATGAGGTAGGCCAGAGTTTGCGTTGTTCCACCAGTGTTACAGCTTAAATCAATGACGACATTCTTCACGTTAGGATTCTTTTCAATTTGATTAAATGAAGAAGCGAAAAATGCCATTGTATCATCTTCAACATAACTACTTGGATCGCTATCTTGATATTCTTTATAAGCTTTTAAACTGATGACATCATTTGCATCTCTATGCATTCTGAATTTATCAAAAGCGATAAAGGCTGTTTTATCAACGATATTTAGGCCTTGTTCTAATCCTGCGGCCGTTCTTTCTTTTCTAAGGTCGCCCGCTAAAGAAGTAGTCGCCTCATATCTTGGTCCTTCTAAGGTAGTTGTATAATGATTCGAGTTAGCGGGTGTTGGTAAATTAAATATCGATGTCAGATCAATGGAAGTATGACCATCATCAATACCTTGAAGTAAGAATTTCGACATCGCTTCGTCATATTTAGAAGCATCTAAAGATAATAGATCATTTTTATAATCTTTATCTTTGATAAAATTATCAAAATCTTTCACGCTTGTATTTCTTGTTTTACCATATAATTCGTACATCATAAAGCGTAACTCTTGATAGGTGAAACTAGCGATTTCTTGGCTGCGCGTTTTTCTTAAAAACCAAGTCTCATCCATGTGGATGGTTAGTTTATATGTATCACTAATAGCTTTGCTCTCATCATCATCTTTTTCCATGACGGAATAATATTTTAGTTTTAGAAGACCACCGTCTTTTTCGTATTCAACCTTTTTATAAGCATCTTCTTCTAGTTTCTTATTATCTTTATCATAAGAATCAATAAAACCTTTGCCATCTTTTAACGAAAAGACAATACGTTGACCACTGGCATCAATAATTGTTTCAAAATGATATTCTTCATCCTCTAATGGAGTTTTGTTTTCAAAAAGAAGATTTCCTAATTTCCCACCACTTAAATCCAAAAGGAAATTACCTTTGGAGGAATAGCAATATTGCACTAAGGGGTTTTCATCAGTCAAAGAATCGACATCAAAATAGTCTTTTCCATTATAAATAACCGTCTCATTTCCAAATTCGAAGAATAAAGAATTTAAAAGCGAGAAAGGAGCGTAATAAACACCGTTTTCATAAACGATATCAAAATTATATTTTTTGCAGTTATATGTTCTTTCCCTTCCTTGGGAAATAAAACGAGATAACTCACTACCTTTAACAAATCTTTCAAAGTTTTTAGCGTAATAAACATCATAAGGAACGAGATTGTTAACGTTCCTTTTATCCTTGTAGAAATATAAAACATCTTTGGATGTGGTCACTATGTCCTTTTTAGCGTCAAACATATATGAGCCGAAAGGATTACTAGAAACAATAAATTTACCATTTTCGATAACGTAGTCCTTTTTGCTTTTGATTGAAGTTAAAGGAAATGAATCACAGTATTCATCTAATCTAACATATGGAATTTCCCCAAATTTCTTATGGTGATAAGTCTTTAATGGAGCGGAACCTTTTTCATCCAATGAATCAATATATAACCTTGAAGAATCAGAATATAACGAAATAACTTCTTCGTTATTATTAGCTCCGCATCCCACAAGCGGGGATACCATAGATAGAAAAGATACGACCGCGATTATTTTTTTCATAAATTATTTGATGGCGTTAGCGACTTCATCAACATCATAGAAATTTCCGGCAAAGGAAATGTCTGGTGCGGCGCCTTCTTCATATCCTGAGAATGTTTTTTCGGTCGCGTTATAATAGCCTAAATGGAAATTAGAAGAATAATTAACATATGAGTTATATGGAAGTTGGCTACCTCCGACGACGCATTCACCACCACCGCTTTTAGAACCAACGGTCATCGCTAATTTAAAATCTTTAGCGTAGGACGGGAAGGCGTTTCCGCAAGAGAACGAATATGATGAAGTTAAAATGTAGAATTTAAAATTATTACCAAACGTCACATCTTCTTCGTCGATTTTGCCGTTTAAATCAACGTCGACTTTGCTGACCATTCTGCCAATCGCATTATTTTCACGGCAGCGATAGTAAACTGTGGAAGAATTGTCTTTACTCATCAAACAAAGAAGTTTGCAGAGTTGGCCAACATAGCCACCACCATTGATTGTGTCATCGATAACAATCTTTTCCACTCCGCCTTTGGCTTTGATGGTTTTTAATTGATTTAAGAAATATAAATATGTATCTTCTGTTTCGATACCACTTGGTCTTCCTTCGCCAGAATCATAATTAACAGCGGCGAATTCATCAAAGCTGAAATAGGCAACTTTGCCATCACTACTATATCTAACATCTTTGACATCTTTGCCTTCTTTTTTAAGTTGTGCATCTCTTCTATCTTTGAGTATTCTTTGTAAAGATACCCTATCAAGCGCTAATGTTTGAACATAACTAATACCTAAAGCTGTTCCTTCGTTCGTAGTGCTTGAACCAGTAAAGCCAGTATGGCCATCGTTTAAAATGCTAACAGCATAGGAATAGGCTCTTGCTCTTACTTTTCCTTCTGGGCTCAACATATCATCAGCGTAGGTCGTATTGTCTAAGAACTTGGCCATTGATTTGTATCCAAGTGTTTCTCCTAAACCATAGAAATTATCCATGACATAATAGAAGGCATCTTTGGAATAAGAGGCTAAGTAACGTGGAAGCAACACTCTCACGACATTATTGCCCTCTTCGATATCGGCTTTCCCGAATTTTTCTTTATACATATCAGAGGCAAAACCTTCAACAGTTCGATAAACATCAAGGCCATCTTTAGTTTTGGTTTGCAAACTAACAGAGATATATTGCTTTGTATCTCCAACTTCATAAACGCTATTAAGTCCACCTAAATACCAGAATGAACGTCCTGTTTCTCTAGAGATTTGTAAATCTAATAATGAAAAAGGGAAATAGTTGTGATCTTTATAAGTAAAAGTTTTGAAGTTGGTGTTTTCCCAACTATAGACAAAGTCTAAATCTTTTCCAACAAAGATTTCTTCTTTTGATTCGATATATTCGTTAACGGAGTTTTTTAAATTATGAATTGGCTTCATCTGACTTTCAACAGTACCAGGGTTCTTGGTAACTTTCTTACTATCGCAATCAAATGTCATTGACATCAATTTGTCATCACCTTTTTTAACAACGACGCTTGAGGTTTTCCCTTCTTCCTTAACATCTATGGCTACTCCATCTTTAAAGTCTTTTGATAATAAAGACATGTATGTCTCTAATGTTAAATATGGAAGTTCGTCTTCGTCATTTAAATAGCAGAAATCAAATTGATTAGCGCTTTTATATTCACTCCATTGTCCTTCAAAGGTTAATTCACGCGGATCTTCGCTTAAGAACGGGCAATAAGAAATGTTATAGTGATCGATTTTAACTTCGTGAACGTCTAATTGTTCTTCTGGAGTAGAAGATTCACCTGATTGTGATGATCCTTCTGGAGTAGAAGGCTCTAATGAACTATCGGGCGTTTTTGGACTGGCGCAACCCGCTAATAAACTAGCGACCGCCAAAACTAAAAGATAATTAGATTTTTTCATAAATAAAACTCCTTCATACGTATATGATAATACTCTTTTATTACTAATATATCATAATAAATCTTTCACTATTTGCTCATGAAAGACTTTTTATTATAGTTTGTAGATCTTCAATAAGAAAAAGGGACTGACATTATTGTCAATCCTTTTTAAATAAGTTTGTTTGAACAACTAGTTGCTTGAACTAGAAGATGAAGAACTTTGAGCTTTTGCAAATATCATGAGAACTCTAAGTATTAATTCGAGGAATTCGAGAATCAAATCATTAACATATTGGATGTTATATAGTTTGAATAAACTCTTCATCATTTCTCTTTCTTCTGAAGTCGCTAAATTCTCTTTATCTAAGATATCTAGGGCTCTATTTTGCGCTTTGACTTCGGTTTTTAAAACCATCAAAGACATCACAAATGAGATGACATAGAACGATAATCCTACAATAGCGGAGATAACAGAAACAACGCCGGTGAAGCTAAAGAGAATGACATCAAGAACAACACCAATGATGAGAATTGGTAAGAACATAAGTGGCCCAAAATAGATAAATGGGGTCAGGACAATTCTTGTTTTCATATCCTTATCGCCTTCTTTATCTAAAATCGCCAAACAAGATTTTTGTGCACCCATGGCCATGGAAGAAATACTATTCTTCTTCACAGTCCATCTTCTTAATCTGACTTTTTTAAAGAAATGGGAATAACTGTTACCAAACATCAGGGAACCCACTACTGAGACCTTAATGTGATTTAAGCCGTTGCTATCTAAGATTTTCCTTGCTGTTTGTTCACCGTTAATTCCAGCCTTGTTTAAGGTTCTATTATAGATAACATATTTGATAGATAACCAAATACTAACGACAGCAGAAACTAAAGCAACAATTAAAATTAAACAAGCGACGATAAATATCGCCCATTGTAATGCAGGATCGACATTTTTAAATCCTTCAATATTTTCAAATAATGGCATATTAACCCTCCTAAAATAAGACATACACTATTTTAACGAATTGCTCAGTTAAAAACTATGATTTGTTTTACACAAACGTGTTGCACTTAATCAATCTAAAAAGTAATGATGAATGTGATGGAGGTTGTGTTTTTATCTATTTTGATTGCGCCTTTATGAAGATTGATAATCTCTTTAGCAATCGATAAGCCCACTCCAGAACCTTCTTTTTTGGTGGATGGAGAGCGATAGAATCGATCCATGATTTGCTTAGTGTCCACTTCTTCGTCTTTACTAATTGTGTTAGAAAAACGGAATTCGATTTTCCCTTTCGTATTAGTCGAGACGACAAAGTAACTACTTTTCATCTCTCCACTAGTATATTTAAGTGAATTATCTAAAAAGATATACACTAATTCATCAATTAAATTTTTATTGCCAAACATTGTAATATTTCCCGTAATGTTATTGGAAAACTTGATGCCTTCTTTTTCAAAGCTAGCGGAAAATGCATCGATTGCTTTGTTACACACTTCATTAATGGAGAAATCCGCAAACGGGAATCTTGTTTTGTCTTCTTCCTCAAGTTTAGAAAGAGTTACTAATTGATTAGTCATCTCGTTCAAACGAGTTAATTGATCTCTTATTGAATCACTCCATTCGTTTTTGCCATTATCCATTTCAATTAAATCTAAATCGGCAGAGATAATTGTTAAGGGAGTCTTTAATTCATGCGAAGCATTTGTGACAAATCTCTTTTGATTTTTATAGGCTTCTTCTGTTGATTTGAAAGCGATATTAGAACCTAATATAACTAGACCCACAAATGCAGCGAAAGCACCTAAAGCAATTAAAGATGAAATAAGTAAATACTGAGTAGCGCTATCGAGTTTTTCTTTAATATCGACAAAGCCAACATATGTTAAGCCATCATCTTTTAAAGCTTTGTTAAAGCGGAAGGAATTATATTTTTTACCTGTGAGTTGATTGTTGAATACTTTTGTAGCCAGTTCTTTACATTCAGTTTCACTAAGAACGAACATATGCTTGGTATTAGAAGCATTAATAGAGCTATCTTGGTTAAATGAGACAACAAAATAATGCACTTCTCTTAATTCAACCCTTTTACCGTGTTGAGTGCCTGGGTCACCACCAGGAGATAAATCAGCCGTTCCTTGTCTAATAACTTCGTTAACCACTGCTACCGCGTTATTCTCCATGGTGACAAAATTTGAGATATTAATCGTGGCAAAAGTCATAAGCAAAACAATCAAGACCGATAACATCGATATTAAAATGAATTTTCTTTTCAGTTTTTTAATCATTTTGCCTTCTCCAAATAGTATCCTTGATACCTAATTGACTTAATTTTTGTTTTTGAACCAATGGATTCTAATTTCTTTCTAAGATATGAAATGAAAACCCAGACATTTTCATTCGTGGAATATGATTCAATTTCCCACGCTGATCTCGTGATTTTATCCAAAGAAACAACGTTTCCGTTATTATTTGCTAGTAGCAACAATATCATCATTTCTTTGTTTGATAATGACACAGATTTTTTATCACATCTCACAATGTAATTAGCTTCATCGATGACTAAATCGCCAAATAGTATTTCTTTCTTTTCTTCGATAGGAGCATTTTTTCTTCTTCCTAAAGCGCGAATTCTCGCTAATAGTTCATCTGTGGAAAAAGGTTTAGGAAGATAATCATCCGCTCCTAAATCTAAGCCAGTTATCTTATCTTCGATGGTGCTTCTTGCAGTTAATAAGATAATTGGTGTCTGAATATTATTATTTCTTGTTCTTCTTAATACTTCTAACCCATCAATTTTCGGGAGCATAATGTCCAAAATAATGACATCATATTGATATTCCTTGAGGCACATCAATGCTTCTTCACCATCGAAAGCGGAATCCACTAAATAGGAGTTCCGCTTCAATAATGTGGTCAGAGCTTTATTTAATTGAGGATTGTCTTCGACTAATAAAAGTTTCATGTATGTATTTTAATATATTTTTTTATTCATTACGATATCGTAACTGAACTAGAAGATTGGCTCCACGATAAGACTGCTGAGTTATTTCTTGAAAGTGTATATGTCGATCCAGTTGATAAACTAGATGAATAGATCAAGAAATTACCATAGGCATAATCATTTGTGAAACTGATATCAATGCCGTTTCCGTTCAAGGTGTAATTGCCCGCTTGTAAAGAGACGCTTGAAGAAGTCGTACCACCACCAGGACCACCACGACCGCCTGGACCACCTTGTGAGCTCGAACGACTAGTGCTAGCGTATCTCACACTACTAGATGTGGAAGGTGATCTCTCTAATCCATTGAAGGCAATTAATGTGCCGCCTGTCATTGAGCACGTTCCATCAACATCTAATCCTGTAGACATGCCACTTCCTGTTGTGCCAGGTGCGCCTCTAGTGATAATAACTCCACCACTTAATGTGAAATTGCCATTACTATCAATACCATCTGTATCTCCGCTTTTAACTGCGACATCTAAATATCCATCACTCATTGTGAAAGCGCAGTTAGAGAATGATTTCTTTGAGCAATTAACACCATCATCAGTGCCATAGATATAGCTATAGCCACCGCTGATATTAATGTAGTTTCCTTCGAAACCTTCTGTCGCATTTGTTACAACAATTTTGCCACCATTGATGCTCAAGGTGTTATCAGCGTGTAAACCATCATCACCACTAGCCACTTGGATAGTTCCACCATTAACTGTAATATTGCCTAAGCCTTTTGATCCGTTTTCTAAAGCGTCTCCATAGTTGGCGTGGATGGCATCATCACTAGCGGCAATAGTCGTAGTACCATTATTAATTGTAATGCTATTCATCGCCTTTAAACCTTTTTCACTATCAGCTTTGAATGACGATGAATAAAAGGTGCTATTCTTACCGGTTTTGATATTAAGAGATGTAGCAACTTCTGGATCGGTTTGATCGACTATCACATCATACGAAGCGTCAATTGCATCGTGAAGTGAATCGATATAAACATTACCACCGTTAATCGCGATTGTTCCTTTTTGTTTGCCACTACTTGATAAATCGTTATCTTCAGTTTTAATGCCGTTACCAGTTTTTGCGTAAGCTTGCACTGTCCCAGAAGTGATGGTCACACTATTGTTACCTTTAATTGCGTTGTTATAACCAACGGCTTTCATGGTTAACTTTTGAATGGTTAAATCTTTCGAAGTATGAACACCGTTATTGTAATTACCAGTGACCACTAAAGTTCCACTGCCCTTGAGTTTTAAATCGCATTTGGCGTAAATGGCTCCTTCACCTAAGGTTTCTGTATCTACTGTTTTAGCGCTTCGATTATCGCTAATCGTATTTTCAGTATCCTTTTTAGCAGAAATCTCCACTTTATCCGCACTGATGGCTTTGATTGGGGAGTCTTGATCATAACTAATTGAAACGCCATTTAATTCAACAACAACTTCATCATTTTCACCAGCTTCCACTAAGATTTGGCCTTCCAATTTGCCGCTTAATGTATATGTGCCAGCGGAAGATAATGTATACACGCCATTGCTATTTGAATAATTTCCATCACTTGTCACAATAGAGAATTCCCCAGTATTTTCATCGACTTCGATGACGTCTGGTTCTATAATTTCAACATTACTGTTATAAGATGTGCCTTCAATAATTACAGAACCGGGTGGCTGAGTAGATGAGCATCCAGCTAACGCTAATAGGGATAAAACTGATAGTACTAGTAAATGTTTCTTTTTCATATTTGTTTCCTCCTATAAAGATTTATTACTCTCAACATATGGGAGTAATGAGATTTCTAAATTAGAATTTTTAATTCTGATTTCATCAATCAATTGTTTTTCGCTATCTTTAACTAGTAGTTCAACTTTGTATGAGAGGCGGAATAAACTTCCCATCCCTGTTGTTTTAATTTCCACTAATTCATAGCTTTTTAAATAAGTCTTTAAGATAGCGTCAAATGCTTCGTTATAATTAAGATCTTCAGGAATTGTAATCTTCAACAATTTTTCATCACCAACAGTTTTGAATATGAAGATTTTAGCCATTGATAATAAGACGTATAGTCCCGCTAAAACGATGGCAACAATCGCGGCAATGAGAGCGTATCCAAGTCCAGCGATTAAGCCAAACGCTACTCCGCCAAAGAGCACTAGCATTTCTTCCGCTCTACCATTAGCGCTTCTGAATCTAATGAGCCCCAATGCCACCGCGATGGTCGCAATTCTCACCGCGCCTGATTCAGTACCGTCTAAGAACAAAGAGACCATAGAGATGACGCTTGTTACAATCATCGGCATCAAAATCGATGTGATAAAGAAGCTCTTAGTAGTTCTTAATTTAAGCGAAATAATTAGTGTGTAAATTAAACCGATAACGAACGTTATTCCAATAAGCATTAAACAAATCACATATTTGTCTAACGATGTTAATAAATCAAACAACGAATCCATATTTCATTTCTCCTTTTGTTTCAAATTTTAATGTCTTTAAAATATTCACTTTTTGTGTTCTTTTCTTTTTCATTTCCTCTTTATGAGCGGTTCCCACTTTGGAAAAGCTTGTTTGATAGATTTTTCCTTTGGCGAGAATTTCGCTGAGCCAGAGAGGTATTGAATGCTGGACCTTAATTTCTAGAATCGCACCACCTTTTTCAATAAGAGGGGTCCCTTCCATCGAAGTATGTAGATTTAAGTCATGCGTGCGATAGCGAGGATTCATATCAATGGTGATTCTTAGATCGCTATTATCCTGGTAATAAGCGAGACGATCATAGATAATCATGTATTTTGGCTCTAAAGCTTTATATGTTTCCATGAACGCTTCTAATTCTCGACTTATTTGATTTTTTTCTTTTGCCTCTTTATTAACGATGAGCCCAAAGGCTTCTCTTTCTTTCAAAGCCACTCTTCTTTTATATACAATGCCTTCGCATTTTCTTTTGACTTCCAAGAATGTTGGCTGATCTTCAGTCACTAAGCCATATCCTCTTAATCTTAATTTTTCTTTATATGTAGGCTTTTCGATCGATTTATTTATCAACCTATAATCAGGAGTATCAAAATAGATAGAAGCAATGGAAGTTAAACCATATTTATCAACTTTCATATAGTGACTGATTTGATTCATAAAAAAGTTCAATTGTTCACTGTTAAGTAAGTACTTAATTTCGTATCTTTTCATAACGCTGATGATCTTTTCTTTTTCCATCTTTTCTATCTCCTTGCAAATACATATTAAAAAAAGAACCTTAAATGAAACTTAAAGCTCAAAAAATAAAAAAGGACTGACACATTGTATCAATCCTATTATCAACTTGTGGTAATGATTTCCAATAACGATACGATAGGACAAATTAGAAATCTTTGGAACGCTATTGCTTTTCTTTCCAATACTTGAGATTTGGAAGCATTCCTCTCATATAAGTTCTAGCTTGGTCTTCAGGAAAACCCTGAGCGACCATATGAGGAATGCATGTGTTGATTAAATCGTCCATATTGTCATAAGTGAATTTCTCGTCGTGATAGCACCACTGACAATAGTCTTCATTATATGAACCATCTTTTTCTTTACTCATTAATGTATCTTGCAAAGGCATACCACAGCATTGACACACTAGTTGCCTTGGAGACCCAAGTAGAGTATTAATTGATACATCAAATAGTTTAGATAATAACTTTAATGTTTCAGTGTTTGGTGTGGTTTCACCTGTTTCCCATCTAGATACAGCTTGTCTAGTAACCATTACTTTTTCTGCCAATTCTTCTTGGGATAAATTATTCTTCGTTCTTAATTCAAATAATATGTCTTTAGTTTCCATTTCGTTTACCTCTACCTATATTTTATGGCTGCTAGTTTTGTTATCAAGCAACTCTCTGTTGCTATAAAAAACATCGCTGTTTTCATAACAGTAGATGCCTTTATCATCAAGATAAGAATATTTATATTTATCCATTAATACCTATACTGGCGTTAAATATTTTAAAAGCTTCTTCTCTAGTTATTTCACCATCGATAACCTTAGAAATTAATTCAATATCAAAGTCACTTAAAGGCATTCCCTCAAGAGACATAGTAGCATTAACTTCTTTAATGATTTGTTTTGCTTTCTTACTCATAGGGATATTATACACGAACACCAATGTTTATTCATCTTATTTCTAGTCTTTTTGTTTAACAAAAACTCCACTCTCGATAGACTGTGTTTTAAGAAAAAAGGACTGATATTTTGTATCAATCCTATTTAACTAAGTTGGCAGGGTTTCAGTGTTTTGACACAAGTGAAACAAACTTGAAACCTTTGGAACAGGTAAATATTAGTTTAAATATTCTTTTTAATAAATCCTTCAATCTTGTCAAAAGGAATCTTATCGTGATTTATGCCACCATCGTATAAGTCACAATGTGTAGCGTCTTTTACTAATAAGAATTCTTTATTATCACCTTTTAATAACTTAAACGCATCTTGACCAAAATATAAAGAATGCGCTTTTTCACCATGGACAATTAAAACAGCATTTCTAATTTCGGAAGCGTATGTAAATAATCTTGTGTTTAATAAAGATGTGGCTGCGGTGACAT
>JAFSPN010000042.1 GCA_017442875.1 Bacilli bacterium | reverse complement strand
GTTATATCTATCTCATTTTAAGATTAAAGAATAAAGAAAATATTTAAGGAGATATTATGAGTAAACAACCAATCAAGTTTAGCGAATATCCACTTATCGTGCCTAACGCTAAAAAGATGAGCAAAAAAATGGATGCTCTCATTGCTAAATTAAAAGAATGCGATAACGCTAATGACGCGGCTAAAGTTATCAATAAAATCAATGCTTATTTTGAAGAAATAGATACTGAGGCTAGTGTTATTTACGTCTTATATTCTTGTAACACCACAAACGAAGAATATAAAAAGGCACAAGATACCGTTGATGAATTATCACCATTATTTGGTAAATATTCAACTGATGTAGAAAAGATTTTGGTCAACGCTAGTTACCGCCCTGATCTAGAAAAGAAATATGGCTCCTTCTTGTTTAAGAAATATGAAGCTTCGTTAAAAACGTTCGACGAAAAAATCATGCCTGAATTAATTAAAGAGAATAAGTTAGTTAGCGAATATGACATGATTTTTGGCGGCGCACAAATCGAATTTAGAGGCGAATCTTTAAATCTTTCACAACTTGGCAAATACATGCAAGATAAAAACCGCGAGACAAGAAAAGAAGCGGCTCAAGCCATGGATAGCTGGCTCAAAGAAAACGAAGAAAAGATTGCTAAAATCTATGATGATTTAGTACACGTCCGCGTCGAAATCGCTAAGAAACTCGGTTTTGAATCATTCACTGACCTTGCTTATTTACGTTTAGGAAGAGTGGATTATAACGCTGAAATGGTGGAGAAATATCGTAAGCAAATCGCTGATGATGTAGTCCCAGTTTGTCAAAAGCTTTATAAACAACAAATGAAAAACTTAGGCATTAAAAAACCACAATACTATGATTACAATTTAATGTTTGCTAGTGGTAATCCTGTTCCAGCGGGAGATACAGAGTATCTCGTTAATCAAGCGCACAAGATGTATGCCGATTTAGGACCAGAGAGCAAAGAGTTCTTTGATTTCATGATTAAATATGAACTCATGGATTTAGAAGCGAGAAAAGGTAAAGCCCCAGGTGGCTATCAAACTAGTTTCTCACTTTATAAATCGCCATTCATTTTCTCTAATTTCAATGGTACACAAGGCGATGTTAACGTTTTGTGCCATGAAGGCGGTCACGCTTTCCAATGCTACTTAAGCAGTGGTATCAAAGTTCCAGAATATCGTCAGCCAACTTTAGAAAGCTGTGAAATTCACTCCATGAGCATGGAATTCTTTGCTTGGCCATATATGGATGGATTCTTTGGCAAAGACGCAGAAAAATACAAATACTCCCATTTAGCGGATTCTATTGAATTCCTCCCATATGGAGCGACAATTGATGAATTCCAACACTGGGTCTACGCTAATCCAGAAGCTACACACGAACAAAGATGTGCCGCTTTTAGAGAAATCGAAAAGAAATATACTCCACATAAAAAATATGATGATACACCAACCCTTGCTAAAGGCACTTATTGGATGAGACAAGGACATGTCTTCGCTAATCCATTCTATTACATTGATTATACTTTGGCCCAAGTGGTGGCCTTCCAGTTCGCTATCGAGAATATGAAGAATCACGAAAAGGCATGGAAGAAATACATCAAGCTTTGTAAATGTGGTGGTAAATATCCTTTCCAAGAATTACTTGCTAAAAACCATCTCAGAAATCCGTTTGAAGATGGTAATATTCGTAAGGTTATCAAACCTCTTGAAAGAGTTCTTAAAGGATTTGATACATCCAAGATGTAAAAAAATAGCGGCCTTAATCAGGTCGCTTTTTTCTTTAACTTATGGTGCGCGAGATGAGAATCGAACTCACACAGGGATCCCTATACGCCCCTCAAACGTACGCGTCTACCAGTTCCGCCACTCGCGCATCAAACTGCTTGATTATTATAAAAAAATCATAAGACAAAAAACAAGCATAAAATGCTAGACATACAAAAAGAGTGCTTTTCAGCACCCTTTATTGTTTTGTTTTAATGAAACTTATTTCTTGCTAACAATAGCAGCAACAGCTGGGAAAGCGGAAACAACGCCACCAACGATAGCGAGGATTGCGCCGATGACCCATGGTGCACCAAGCATAAAATCTTTGAGGTCAACTTCGTTTGCAGTAGCAAATGCATCTCTTGTGAAGAACATGAAGATACCACCGACTAATAATAAACCGCCAGCGACTAAAGCAATGATACCACCGAATTTTTCTAATGCTTTGATCTTAACGAAGACCATGATGGAGCTAAGAAGTAAAGCAACAAGAGCAACGATGATGAAGATGAATGCAAGAATAGCATTCCAAGCACTCTTAATGCCGTCATCAGCAGCATATTTGACTGATGTGCCGAGAACAGCAGCTTCACCTTGTCCAAAGAGAACGACTGGACCTGAGTAGAAGTCGTGCATGTTTTGACCTAATACTTGATAATCATGAACTAATGCTTGACCAGCAAGTAAAAGAATGAACGCCACGATGGCTAAGAGAAGAGCGCAAAGTGGAGCAAACTTAAAAAGTTTTTTCATTTTAATTTACCTTCCTTTTATATATCATTATTTTAAATGGCCTTTTTATAAAATAAAAGAAAAAAAGCGTATTATTTTTTACGCTTCTTCAGGATTGTTTTTTCTTTTGTAAAGAATGTACTTTCTCGTAAAGTAATTCCAAATCAATCCAACGAGAGTTTTTAGAACAAACGCAAGAGCAAATAACCAGAATAATGCATCTCCCCAAAATCTAAATTGTAGGATGTAATTAATATTGGCGTCATTGATATTCACATGGGCGGCGTTAGCGAAGATAAATCTGCAAAGTTCATATGTTCCATAGCTCAAACCATAAGCGATCGCGCTGAAAATAATGAACAAAACGATAAATAGAGCCGATCTAGTAACTTTGCTATCTTGTTTGCCTCTAAATACCCAATATGTCGAAAGAATGTAGTTTAAGATAACTCCGACGATGAATCCGGCTAATAAGGAAATAGCAGATTGAGCTGCAGCAGGTAATCCAGCGCATATTCTTAAAAATAAAGATGTGGTTAAAAAGTCTGCGGCAGCGCAAACAACACCAGTAATAAGGAACTTTATTAGTTCCCAAGTATTTTCTTTTTTGTTCATATTCTAGAAGAATGCTCCTAAACCTAACGCTGGAGCGAATACAAACTTCCAAAGGAAGAAGTATGCTAATAAGGAAATAACATCAACAACTGTTGTGGTTAATGGTCCACACATAACTGCAGGATCTAACTTAATCTTCTTAGCAAAGAATGGAAGCGTGCAAGCAAATAAACGTGAGGCAATCATAGTGACAAATAATGTCGATGCTACTAATCCAGAAATGATTAGTTGCACTTGAATACTGCTTAGTTCAACATGTAAATTTGTGCTGACGTCTTTAATTGTGTCTTTGACATTAACGATGCCAACAGTTGTTTCAAACATAATCCAGCCAAAGACGAAGACAGCAATCAGGGTCGCAATACAAAACGCCACTCTTAATTCTTTCCAAATAACGCGTTTGAAGTCACCTCTATCGAATTCATCTAAGGATATAGCGCGAACAATCATTGTGGTGGTTTGACCACCAGCATTTCCGCCAGCATCCATAATCAAAGGAGTGAAAACAGAAAGCAAGGCGAATGACATAATTGCGCTTTCAAATCTTGATAAAATCAAGGTTGAGAAAACTTGAAGAATCATTAAAGCAATAATCCAAGGAGCACATTTCAAAACTAATTTGAAAACAGGCGTCTTTAAATACGGCTCATCCATCGTACTGATTTGATTCAAGTGAGCGATATCTTCAGTGGCTTCTTCAGCGATGATGTCAACGACGTCATCGATGGTGATGATACCAACGATTTTGTTTTCGTTATTTACAACCGCCATAGCGTTAAGGTCGTAACGTTTGAACATATTAGCGACTTCTTCTTGGTCATCATTAACATTGCATGTGACAAAGTCAAGGTCCATGATGTCTCCTAATTTTTCATCTTCATCAGCGAAGATCAAGTCATCCAAATTAATTGTGCCCTTAAGATTGCGTTTCGAGTCTCTTACAAAAATGGTGTAAACGGTTTCAGCGTCTTTACCACGTGTGCGAATAATTTTAAGAGCTTCTTTAACGCTCAAAGTATCTTTCATATCAAGATACTCAGTGGTCATGACTGAACCAGCAGTGTTCTCTTTATAATTTAATAAGTTATTAACGTCTTTTCTTAAGTCTGCTGGACAGGCTTTTAAAACCCTGTTAACTACGTTAGCAGGCATTTCTTCCAATGTATCAACGATATCGTCGGCAAAGGAGTTTTCTAATAACTCAATAAGTTGTTTATCAGTGAAAGCGTTAATGATTAACTCTTGTTGATCTGCTGTTAATTCAGCGAAGAAATCACTAGTGTACTCACTAGATACGGTACGGAAGATATAAAGAAAAACCGCTGCATCATCAACTTCATCCAAACATTCGGCAATATCGATATTAGGAATAGTTTCAAAGATTTCTCTTAATTCGCTAGCGTTACGGTTTTTGATGGCGTTAAGAACACGCTCTTTAAGAACTTCTTTCTCTTCTTCCATTTCAAATTCCTCGCCTTAATTTTGCACACAATAATAATTATTGCAACCCTAAAATGATTTTTCTTTTCATATCTATGAATATTTGTAATTATTTGTGTTAGAATACTATTCGCAAGAAAGAAGGAAAATTCAATGAAAGAAATTTTAGTTGAAACAAGCGCTCGTCACATTCACGTGACCGAAGAACAATTCAAAGTATTATTTGGCGCTGATGCAAAATTAGAAGTGAGAGCGCCATTATCACAACCTGGTCAATTCGTTAGTTTCTCGCGTTTAGATATCGTTGGTCCAAAGAAAACAATTGCTAATGTTTCTATCCTCGGACCTTTCAGAAAAGCTGGTCAAGTTGAAGTGTCTGCAACAGACGCTCGTACATTAGGTGTCCCAGCCGTTATTAGAGAATCTGGTGATTTAGCGGGTACCCCAGGTATTAAATTAGTTGGTCCTGCTGGTGAACTCGAATTAGCCGAAGGCTGTATCGTCGCTAAAAGACACATCCATATGACTCCAGCCGATGCCAAAGAATTTGGTGTTGAAAACGGTCAAATCGTTAAATTAGAAGTCAACTGCCCAGGACGTAGTCTTGTCTTTGGTGATGTTGTCGTTAGAGTAAGAGATGACTTTGCCTTAGCGTGTCACATCGATACCGATGAAAGTAACGCTGCTGGTTGTGCTGGTACCGTTTACGGTAAATTAATTAAATAAGATGCAAGTTATTACTTTTAAACCAAATAATGTCTGTTCACAAGAAATGACCCTTGAAGTTGAAAATGGTGTAGTTATGCACGCCTCCGTTGTGCGTGGCTGCCAAGGAAACCTTCAAGGTATTTGTCGCTTGATTGAAGGCATGAAAGTGGAAGATGTCATCGCTAAACTCAAAGGTATCAAATGCCGTGGTTCAAGAACTGGTGAGACATCTTGTCCAGATCAATTAGCCTTAGGCTTAGAAGCTAATCTCAAATAGTTATTGATTTACTAATCAAATACTCTATAATTATTTTGCTTATCCAGAATCGCGTAAAAGAGAATGAAATAACGCGGTAGCAACTCTCGCAAGAGTAAGTGCTCTTCTCTAGCAAGGTTCCCACAACCTTGAACGATAAGTTGAAGGAAAATTAAATACCCTTCCATGAATGTGGGAGGGTTTTATTTATAAGGAATATAGTTTATGGCAAAAGAAAAGATTTTATTTACTTCCGAATCAGTCAGTGAAGGACACCCTGATAAAGTGTGCGATCAGATTGCTGATGCGATTCTTGACGCTTGTTTAAAAGAGGATAAAAAGGCAAGAGTAGCTTGTGAAGTTTTCGCAAGCAACAATTATGTTTTGGTTGGTGGCGAAATTACATGCAAAATCCAGCCAAATTACGCCCAAATCGTCAAGGATGTTCTCAAAGACATTGGCTATGATAAGCCTGAACTCGGAACAGACTATCACACTGTTCAAGTAGATGTGAAGGTTAAAGAACAATCGCCTGATATTTCAATGGGAGTCTCCCAAGAAAAGCCAGAAGAAATCGGCGCGGGTGACCAAGGAATTATGTTTGGTTATGCCACTGATGAAACAGAAGGATACATGCCTTTAGCCATTTCAATTGCCCATAAATTAGTAAGAGAAGCAACTGCGCAAAGAAAAGCAGGACAATTTAAACACGCTCGCCCTGATATGAAATCGCAAGTAACCATTGATTATACAGATCCTAACAACATTCGCATTGACACAATTTTAATGTCTGTTCAACATGATGATGGCATCGATTTAAACGCTTTCAAAGATTACGCTGTTGAAAATATCATGAAGAAAGTGGCCAAATCATTTGGCTTAAACACTGATTTTAAAGTTTACTTTAATCCAACTGGTTCTTTCGTTATTGGTGGTCCAACAGGTGACACAGGTGTAACTGGCCGTAAAATCATTGTCGATACCTATGGTGGTACTTGTGAACATGGTGGTGGTGCTTTTTCAGGAAAGGACCCCACTAAAGTTGATAGATCTGCCGCTTATATGGCTAGATACATTGCTAAAAATTTGGTGGCCGCTGGCGTCGCTCATCGCTTAAGAGTGCAACTTAGCTATGCTATTGGTGTGAATACACCTTTATCAATAAACTGCCGTACTTATAAAACATCTTCCTATAGCGATGATAAAATCTTGGGCATTATTAGACAGGTCTTTGACTGCCGCCCAGGCATGATTATTAAAAATTTCTCTTTAACTAATCCAACTTTTAAATATCACGAATTAACTAACTATGGTCATTTTGGAAGACCTGATTTGGATTTGCCATGGGAAAAGCTTGATAAAGTTGATGAAATAAAGGCTCTTCTCAAATAGTTGATATTTTTATAAAATAAATGCATTATCCAGTGCTATAATGGAATTAGCAAAAAACTTCTGTTTCATAATTTGGAAGGAGGTTACAACATATGAAA
Organism: Bacilli bacterium; assembly: GCA_017442875.1. GTDB lineage: Bacteria > Bacillota_I > Bacilli_A > RFN20 > CAG-826 > RUG14515. Next base: position 1,520 of record JAFSPN010000042.1, on the reverse strand, counting down.
TACCAAATTATCGGCAAAAACATCCAAGTCACTGATGCGATTTCTTCGGCTATCGAGAAGAAATTATCAAAAATGGATAAATTTTTCCTCATCAATGACAACGTAGAATGTCGTGCTGTCGTTTCTGTGCACGGCGAAACCCAAAGGGTTGAAATTACAATCTTCTTACCGCAAATGCCTCTTCGTGCGGAAGTTGAAGACGCAGATTTATATGCTGCGATTGACTTAGCCATCGACAAACTTGTCGGCCAAATGCGCAAAGTCAAAACAAGAATGGACCGTTCTCGTAATCGTGAATCATTCGCTAGCGCTGTCCAATTCCAAGATTTAGAAGATGAAAAAGAAGACAAAGAACCAGATGTCGTTGTCAGAGCTAAATCATACTACTTACAATCGATGAAAATTGATGAAGCTATTTTAAGAATGGAAGCCTTGGGCCATGATTTCTTCCTCTATTTAGACGAAGATGATGACCGCATTAGCGTCGTCTATATCCGTCGTGATGGTGGATATGGCGTTATCCAAGCGGAGAACCCAATCGCCTAATCAAACTCAAATGCTAAAGAAGCGGATTTATTCCGCTTTTTTTATATTTTTAAACATTACATTTTTTTCACAAAACTAATGACAATATTTTTCACGCGTGTATAATATACTCGCATGGCAAAATTATTAGCAATTGATTTAGATGGCACACTCTTCTATCCGAAGAATGTCACAAGATGTATTCCAAAGAAGAATGTTAAGTTTTTGCGTAGATGGATTGATGAAGGCAATAAGCTTGTCTTAGTCACTTCTAGATCCACACAATTTACCGCCAAATTAAAAGATGAGATTAAAAGACCTGTTGATTTTATCAACTGCTGTTCTAGTCAAATCATCGCTGACGATAAAATCATTTATGATAAAGCGATTCCTAACACAAAACTTAAGAAAGTCATCGATTATCTTGAAGTTAACTTCAAACCAATCGCTTTCTTAATGACAAGTGAGAATCATCCATGCATCATCAAATATAGTCGTAAAGTATCAAGAATTTATACTTTCTTCTACCATATCTGGTGGTGGTTCCAATTCGCTTATCGCGAACCATATATCATGGATAACGATTTGTTTGAAAAAGAACTTAACGGATCTAAGATTTATAAGATTATGGTCTTTATCGGTCTTAGAAAAAACAAAATGGCAATTAGCAAAGAAACTAATAAAGTCCTTCGTGACGAATTCGACGAAATCGAATCTTCCTGGACTGCCCAAGTCAATGAGTTAACCCCTAAGGGTTGCAATAAAGGCAATGGTGTGGAACGTTATTGCAAGTTAATGAATATTAACAAAGATGACGTCTATGTTGTTGGCGATTCCGGAAATGATATTACAATGTTCAACAAGTTCCATGAGAACAGTTATTGTATGCAGCATGGCCATCCAAGTGCGAGGAAATATGCAAAGCACATCATTTCTAGAGTTTACAAACTGGAAAAACTAATTATGAGAGGAGAAAACCATGAATAACTTTAGTT
>JAFSPN010000006.1 GCA_017442875.1 Bacilli bacterium | reverse complement strand
TTGTTTGGAGTGATGTATTTGAGAATGAATGATTCAATGTGAATAATGCCTTCGTTTGGATCGTACTTCAATAATTTTAATAAAGAGAAGAAGGTGTTTCGGCCATGGTTAACCACGACATCCGCTTCAAGATATTTATCAGCGTTTTTATAATCCGTACATATAGCGAAAATCCAGTTTTTGATTTTATCAACATCGTTGGTGTGGAAATGGGTATAGAAAGAATTCAAATCGATTTGTTTTTTGTTTCTTAAATCGGAACGATTGAAATAAACAACCGAATTCTTTTTAACATCGATAACAAAAACACGGAGTGTCGTTGATTCAGTCATCATTCTTTCGATGTATTTCTTATCGTGTCGAGAAGAGATTGATAAAGAGACAATCAAAAAGACTAAAAAAGTCAACACAATAGCGATTAAGATGACGAATATAACAAATGGGATATTACTGAAATCAAACCATTTCATAAGAAACATTATACTTTGTTAAAATGAATTTGAGTAGAACAAATTCAGCTATATAAAGTTTCTTTTTCGTAATTTAATGATATAATAAACGCTACGGAGGAATACCCAAGCGGTCGAAGGGGGCGGTTTCGAAAACCGTTAGGAGGTGCAAGCCTTGCCAGGGTTCGAATCCCTGTTCTTCCGCCAAAACTAATAAAAATCCTAGCGGTCTGCTAGGCTTTTTTATAGGTTAATTATTCAAGCGGTTTTATGAAGAAATTTCCATACACCTGTTTTAATGGTGTGGCGGTGATGAATACGTGCTCATCTATCTTCTTTGCGACATCCACCACTTTCTTCACTTCAGAAGAGGAAACGACCATAAAGAACATTGTCTTTTCGGTTCCAGAATAAGCACCCCTACCCTTAATAACAGTGGCAGAGTGTGGGAAGTTTGCGATGATAATCTCAGGCATATGCTCTTTGCTGGTGATAATTTGCATCTCGATCTTTTTGTTTCTTAAATTGATGGTATCAATAATCAAACCAACTACCATTAAATAAATAATAGAGAAGAAGACAGAATATATACCATACGCGAAGGAATTTCCATCAACCGCTTTTAAGATACCGTAGGTTATAACAATAAAGGCATTAATGATAACGCCATAGCGGCCAACGGCTGTTGATTTTCTCGCGCCAAAATAATATGCGACAATGTCGATACCGCCGCATGATATACCAGACGCATAGGCAATCGCGCTTGATATGCCTGTGCAAATGCTAGCAAATAAAACTCTAACGATTGTGCTATTTAAAGGTGCAGTTGACGCATCGCCTGGGATAAATTCGAACTGCGCAACATGTTGTGCTATACCAGTGCTTGAGAAGACGCTAATAAAAACGGAAGAAAGAATAACATTCACGAGAGTGAAGATTGTAAACCTTTTGCTGATTTTGAAAAAGCTGAAAACCAAAAGAGGAATATTTAAAACGGAATAACCGATAGATTGCACGATGTTATTTTCAATGTGTCTACCAATAACCATTTCAATCGCTAGTGAAATAATTTGTGAAATACCTGATACACCACCAGTTGCTAAGATAAAGCCATCTGGATTTGCAGGCGTTGTGAAGCACGAGAAACCAAAAGCAAAGATGACCGCACAAAAGGCAGCAACCATAAAACCGCTGAAGTAATGCAAAATGGTTTTGATAATATAATGATCAAACAAGAAATTGTCGATTTGTTTTCTTAAACGAAGAGCTTTTTTCTTAATCATTGCGCTTGTTATTGTAATGACTTGTTTTAGGAAAAACAACAAAATATGATTGTCAGCATTATTTTTTCTAGTATAATTGAAACGTTGCCATTCACACGTGGACACATAGAGGCATTATTGCTTCAATTGTTATTGAAAATAAATTAGTTGAGTGATAAGATTATCACGCTATATGTAAATATAGGAGGCATTTCAAAATGAAAGTATTAAGTGCAATTGGTAGATTTTTCGCCAGAATTGGCCGTTGGATTAAAGAAACAGCATGGATTCAACCATTATTAATCGTTGGTGCCATCTTCGCCGTTATCTTCGCAATCCCACACATCATCAATGGTGTTAAAGGCTGGTTCAATAACAGTGATTCTACAAATACATTCTATGCTCAATATCGTCTTTCCTTAACAGGTGCTGATAAAGTCAAAGATGGCGAAGATGTTGGTTCTTCTGAAGTTGATAAATTCTTCACATATTTAGCCGATTCGTCTAAAGAAGAAGATCTTCTCAAAATGGTCGGTAAGGACAGATTCTTCGTGGCCTTTGTTGAAAAAGACAATGGTTCTGCTGCTGATAATCTCTGCGGTGGTTTAAAAACCTTAAAAGACAAATGGAATAACGCTGAATTCAAAGATAGTTTATCAGGTAAGGGTAGTTTCAAACTTATCACCATCTACACCGACACAAAGAATAGCGATGGTGAAAACTTATTCGATATGGTTTGGAAAAACCACATTGGTTTATTTGAAGATTTATCCGATGGTAACAATTTACCAAACACCTATTACGCCAAAAACGAAGGTTATGGCGCAGACAAATATGCTTCCACCTTCATCGGTTCTGACGAAAAGACTGAAGAATGCCCAATGAGTACACCACTCTTAATGTACTTTGACTTCAGTAAAGATGAACAAGGCAATCCAAACAATCCAAACACAAATACCACAATCAAAGGTTTAAGTGATGTCATCTTCTCAGTTGAAGGCGATGATGATTGGGAAAGAGCTCGTAGCTTAAAAGATTGCTGGATCCACGCCAATAAATTCGGCAAGATTATTAATAACTAAAAAGAACCGCTTACGCGGTTTTTTTCTTAGTGTATGGAAAAATATATTGAATATCCTTTATCAAATAAATGCTTAGCAATCACCACCACCACTGAGCTAGGTAATTTGGCATATCAAGTCGATGAAGGAAAAGGTGTCAAAGATCGTCGTTTGCTTTTAGCGGACTTATTAAATGTTGATTATAACCGTTTTGTTTTTGTTCACCAGCACCACTCCGATAAGATTCAAAAAGTAACAGTCGTTGATTTAGGTAAGGGTACTGATTGCTTTGAAAGCGGTGTTGATGTCGATGCTTTATATACTTACGAAAAGAATGTTCCTTTATGCATTTTTCACGCTGACTGTGTACCGATCTTTTTCGTTGATGAAACCACTGATTTGGTGGGTATTATTCACGCTGGATTTAAAGGCACATTAATACACGTTGCTTCTAAAGCAATTCAGAAAGTCATTGAAAATGAAAATATTAATATCGGTAATCTAAAGTTTTATATCGGTCCTTATCGCATGCCTTCTTCTTTCCTTATCGATGAAGAAACAAAACAAAGGATTATTGATGCTGGATTTGAAAACGCAATTATAGATGGTCGTTTTGATAATGGATTAGCTAATGTCATTGATTTACGCAAATTAGGTATCAAAGACGAGCAAATCAAACTATCTAATCTAGATACTTATTCAGACGATAGGTTCTATTCTGCTTATCAAAAAACACCAGTAGGTAGACTGGTGTCATTAATTATTCTTAAATAGTTATTTATCTAATCTTTTTAATACCGCTGGTGGAACAAGAGATGAGATATCAATTCCTTTTTGATACATTTGAATAATCATCGATGAATTGATAAATGATTTCTCTGCTTTGCTCATTAAAAAGACGGTATCAATCGAAGAATCGATATAATCATTCGCAGAGGCCAAAGAGAATTCGTATTCAAAGTCTGTCACCGCACGCAAACCACGGATTAGATGTGTTGCCCCATGTTCTTTAGCGTATTTGACAGTTAATCCATTATAAGAATCAACTTCAACGCGATTGCTATCGACTGATTCTTTAATCATGGCCACTCTTTCTTCGACAGAAAAACGTGATTTCTTTTCTGGATTAATAGCGACAAGCATAATGACGCGATCAAAAATATTAAGCGCTCTTTTAAGCACTTCTAAATGTCCATTGGTTATGGGATCAAAACTACCAGGATAGATTGCAACTTTCATACCTACCTCCAATAAATGAAAACCATGATTTCGCCATAATGGTATTCTTTATTCTTTTGATAATCAATATTTTCTAGTTTTATTGGGCGATTGCTTTCTAAAACAAGGATAGCATTATCTGATAATAGATTGTTGCACTGCAACAAAGCCACAATCTTTTCATATTCGCCTTTTTCATATGGTGGATCTAAAAATACTACATCAAATTGTCTGTTCTTTTCCTTAAATAATTCGATAGCGGAAACATCGGTGGTTTTAAGTATTTCGTATTCATTTTTATCAACCTTAAGGCTATGGAGATTCTCGCTGACTGTTTTTACCGCCAAAGAAGAAACATCAACAAAAGTCACATGGTTTGCACCACGAGAAAGAGCTTCAATACCCATTGCCCCACTACCAGCGTATAAATCTAAAGCACGAAAATTAGAAATATCTCCTATCGCGGAGAAAATCGCTTCACGTATCCTGTCTTTTGTGGGTCTAGTATGAGCCATATCATCAGGAAAAGTGATGAGACGGTGACGATATTTTCCTCCAACAATACGCATTATTTATGCTCCTTTAACTTAAGGTTTAGTCCATCAAATAATAACGCGTTCATTTGAATAGATAAATCACGAACTTCTTTATAAGCGTTGAGATATTGTCTGACCAAAGGATGAGTGTCAAGCGCTAATTTCCTTTCATATAGTTCGCGCTGCGCTTTTTTAACTTCTTCAGAATCTTCGGAAAAGTGATTGAGAATATCGCTATAGTTAGATACCGCTATATCCTTTTGATACGCTAAAGCAATAACTTCGTTGTCGCTATTCATTTTTTGTTCTAACTCGTTGAGACGTTTAATGCGTTCGTCTTGAGACAACAAATCTTTTAATTCGTATGCGGTTTCGTAGATATCTTTCATCATGCCATTAGTATACACAATTTTCATATTGACATAAACTTTATTTATGTCGATAAATGTGTTAAGATAGCCATATGAAGTTCAAAATTGTTAAAGATAGCAATCCAATAATGAAACAAAAATCACTTCCAGTCTCACTTCCTTTAAGTGCGGAAGATAAAGAAATATTGGACACAATGCTCGATTACATCAAAAAGTCGCAAGATGAAGACTACGCTAAAAAGCATAATATTCGTGCTGGTATCGGTATGGCGGCTATTCAAATTGGCATCTTAAAAAGGATGTTTGTTATTTATTATGAAAGAGAAGATGGAATTGTGCAGTATCAACTTGTTAATCCTAAGATTATTGAATATTCATACCGCAAATGCGCACTTAAAGATGGTGAAGGGTGTTTGTCAGTGGATGGAGAGCATCCTGGTTATGCCCACCGCTACTACAAGATTAAAATGGAAGCGTATGATGCATTAACTAACCAAGATATCATCATTACTGCTCGTGGTTTTGACGCCATTGTCTTACAACACGAATATGATCACCTCGATGGTCTATTTTTCTATGATAGAATCGACGCTAAAAGACCTGACCAAGTGCTCATGAACGAAGAATTAATATAATTTGTTATATTCTTTGATATAATAGTTAAAGATATTACACATAATAATGAAAGGAGAATTTCATGGAAAAAAGTATTTCTATGCCTGTTTCTATTTATGCTTTAGGTGGCTTAGGTGAAGTCGGCAAAAATATGTACTGCATCGAAAATGAAGAAACCATCATCATCATTGACTGTGGTGTGCGTTTTCCTGGTGTTGAATTCCCTGGCATTGATTATGTTGTCCCTGATTTTACGCATTTAAAGAATAATCGTAACAAAGTTAAAGCTGTATTCATTACCCATGGTCACGAAGACCATATCGGTGGCATTCCTTTCTTAGTTAAGAGTTTAAATGTTCCTGTGATATACGCTCCTCGTTTAGCAGCAGCGTTAATCAGAAACAAATTCGAAGAAATGCGCTTAAGCGATAAGTTACCGCTTATCGAATATGACGATAAAACAAAAGTGTCAGTTGATCGATTCAACGTTAGTTTCTTTAGAGTAACTCACTCTATTCCTGATTCTTTTGGTGTGGTTGTTGACACTCCTGAAGGAAGAATTGTTTCCACTGGCGATTTCAAGGTTGACTTAACACCAATTGGACCAGATATTAATCTCACCCGTATGGCGGAATTAGGCCGTGAAGGTGTCGATTTATTGTTAAGCGATTCCACTAACGCGGAAAACGAAGGCTATACCCCTAGTGAAAAGAATGTTTTAGATTCGATTGATGATGTCTTTGCTAAAGCAAGTGGGCGTTTAATTATTTCAACATTCTCCTCTAATATTTCCCGTATTCAACAAATATGTGAGGTCGCTAATAAATATTCTCGCAAAATTGTTATCGTTGGAAGAAGCATGGAAAAAGCTATGGAAATCGCTCGTAGTTATGGCTACATCAAAATTCCTGATGACATGATTATTACTCCTGAAGATATTAAGAATTTCAAGAGCAATCAAATTGTTGTTATTTGTACTGGTTCGCAAGGTGAACCAATGGCGGCTTTAAGCAGGATTGCTAACGGCGAGCACAAAGATGTTCATATCGCTCCTGGTGATACCGTTGTCTTCTCTAGTTCTGCAATTCCTGGAAATGGCATTATGATTGACCATGTCGTCAACCAATTAACAAGATGTGGCGCAGATGTCGTGACCAATTCCATCCTTAATGATATCCATTCTTCTGGTCACCCATCAAAACAAGAGCTACGCCTTGTTCTTAAGATATTTAAGCCTCGCTATTTCATGCCAATGCATGGCGAATATCGTATGCTTTTAATCCATTCACAAATTGCTAATGAAGTTGGTGTTCCTTTGGAAAACTCCTTTGTTTTAGACAATGGCGACGTTTTAGAATTATCAAAAGGCAAAGTTAAACGCGGTTATCAAGTTGAACATGGCAATACCTATATTGATGGTAAAGACATCAAAGGTTTAGCTGATGGCGTGATGGCGGATCGCCGTATTTTAACTAGCGATGGTATGGTTGTGGTTTCTATTACCGTTGATTCCCACAATAATAAGCTTATCGACGCCCCGCTTATGGTTATGAAGGGCGTTGTTGCTTCTCATAGTAAGAGAAATATCGATGCTTGCGCTAAACTCATCGAAGAAGCGGTTATCGAAAAGCTTTTAACCAAGACCAGCTTTGCTGAATTAAAGACAATTATTAAAGATATTACTGGTAACTATTTATATGAAAAGACCCATAGTCGTCCAATGGTTATTCCAGTTATCCTCACTAAAAACTAATGGTTATTTTAGCTAGCGCATCACCAAGAAGAAAAAATCTTATGAAGGAACTCGTTCCTTCTTTTGATATTATTGTTCCTGAAATAGATGAGTCTTTATCTTTTTTAAATCATAAAGATGTTAAAGCTATCGTCCACGATATCGCTTTTAGAAAGTGTCAAAAGATTAGTAAAGATCATCCTCATGATTTAGTTATCGCCGCGGACACAGTTGTGGTTATCGAAAATGAGATTATCGGTAAACCAAAAGATAAAGAAGACGCTTATAGGATGCTTAAAAAACTATCAGGCAAGACCCACTACGTCTATACCGCTTATGTAATAAATAAAGAAGAAAAGACAGTTTCTAATGTGACGGAAACAGAAGTGATATTTAACGATTTAAGTGATGAGTTAATAAACCGCTACATCGCTACCGGTTCGCCACTCGATAAAGCAGGAGCGTATGGATATCAAGATAACGATCAATATCCATTAGTTAAAAAAATCAACGGTTCCATTACTAACGTCATTGGTTTTCCCGTTGAAGATATCAAAGAAGATTTAAAAAAGTTTTCTTTATAAAGATTGTTTTAAGGTTTCAGCGATTTTCTCCGCTTTGCCTTCGATGACCAATGTCACTTTATTAGACATTGAGACAACGCTTGAAACACCAAGCGTTTTTAATTTCTCGCGATCAATCGCTTCTTTGTCGTTAAGATTTAAAGATAAGCGTGAACCAACCGCATTAATTTCTTTAATATTTTCTATTCCGCCTAGAGCCATAAACCATTCGTTATTATCGATTTTCACCTTTGGTGATTTTTGAATATGGAAACGAATCACCATAATGATGACTAATAAAAGCATTAAGGAATTAATGACTATTAATCCTATGATGAGGTTAGGGTTGATATCAACTGTTGATAAAGAGAGATTAAATGCGTTGTTCATATGTGCTACAATTATTTAAAAGCAAGAGGGCCTTAATGTCAAACATTGTTAAAGAATATGAAAGTCGCATCATGCTCACCGAAAGTGAGTATTTTGAGGTTGTATCTCATTTTATGAGACTTCATCATAATAAACAATTATTGAAAAACACTAATATTTATTTCGATACTGAAGACCTATATTTAAGAAAAAATCACATTACTTTTAGACTAAGAATAATCAATGATGTGAAATGCGAATTAACAATCAAAATCAGAGGTAATCAAAAAGGCGATATGGAAATTAATGATAACCTCACAGGCAAGGAAGTTGAATTGTTCCTTAAAGAGAGAAAACTCCCTGATGGAGGTGTTAAAAACTTCCTTTTAACATTACCCTACACATTTGATGTATATAAAGAGATCACCACTCTTAATAATGTGCGTTTAGAAATCGAAGAAGAAGACCATTTAGTGGTTATCGATAAGAATACATATAGCGATGTCCTCGACTATAATTTAGAAATTGAAGCAAAAGATTCAGTCGAATCCGCAAGAAAATGGCTCAATCACTATATTGAACAGTTTTCCCTATCAAATCGTGGACAAATCTACGTTGGAAAATCCCATCGTGCGATTATGAGAGCGATCAAAAAACGCTAGTTTTGCTTATTTTCGTGTTCAAAGTGAGCACAGTTATCAAAGTGTGGGCAAGAATCATTTTTACATGCCCATTCCGCTAATCTTCTAGCGTGAGGGATAAAGCTTCTAATCTCATCAGGATTATAACCCACTTGTATGCGATGGTCATCCACCATAATTGGCCTTTTTAAAACCGATGGATTTTCCTTAATAAAGGCGATTAATTCTTTAACGGTCATCGAATCAATATCGAGGCCTTTTTCTTTAACGATTTTACTCTTCGTAGAAATGATATCTTCTGTACCATTTTCACTCTTCATCAAAATGTCAGTTAGTTCTTGCTCATTAAGGGTAGCAACAAAAATATTCTTTTCGATGAAAGGAATGTTTTGTTCAATAAACCATTTCTTAACTTTGCGGCAAGATGAGCATGAAGGAGAAGTGTAAATTTTAATCATATTAGTAGTATAGCGATTTCTTAAAAGAAATGAAATATTTTTCCGATATAACATCGCATTGAAATTAGTCTCGTAAAAGACTAAACTATATCAGTAATAGGTGAACATTATGAGCGAACGTATTTTAACTGGTATCAAACCAACCGGACAACTAACACTAGGCAATTATATTGCTGTTTTAAAAAATCTTAGAAGTATGATGGACCGCGGCGAATGCTTTATTTTCATTGCCGACCTTCACGCTTTAACTCTTCCTATTGATCCAGAAGTATTGCGTCAAAACTCTATCGATTTAGCCGCTTTCTATTTAGCCGCTGGGCTAGATCCAAATAGAAGTGCTTTGTTTTTACAAAGCAGCGTTTCCGCTCACGCCGAACTTAATGCTATCATGCAAAACTTCCTCTACATGGGTGAATTATCACGCATGACACAGTTCAAAGATAAATCTGCAAAGATGAAGGAATCGGCAATTGGTTTAGGCTTATTTGCTTACCCTGTTTTAATGGCGTGCGACATCATTTTATATGACGCCACCATCGTTCCTGTTGGCGAAGATCAAGTGCAACACGTTGAATTAACACGCGACTTAGTTAATAGAATTAATAACCGCTATGGCGATATTCTCACAATGCCGAAAGCGGAATTAAGAAAAGTCGGTAAACGTATTATGTCATTATCTGATCCAACCGTGAAGATGAGCAAATCCGATCCTAAAGGCGATATCTTCCTTAAGGATGAACCAGCGGTTATTCGTAAAAAGATTATGTCCGCGGTGACAGATTCAGGTAGCGAAGTAAAATTCGATCCAGAAAATAAACCAGGCATATCTAACTTATTAACAATCTATTCCGCGATGAAAGACATCAGCATCGAAGAAGCGGAAGAAAGATTTAAAGAATCAAGATATGGCGATTTCAAAAAGGCAGTGGCCGACGCTGTCATTGAAGAACTCGAACCATTCCAAGCTCGATATAAAGAAATCGTTGCTAATAAGAGCTATGAAAAAGCCCTCAGGGATGGCGCTGAAAAGGCTAGCGCTATTGCTAATAAAACTCTTAAGAGAGTCCAAAAAGCCGTTGGCTTATTACAAGAATAAAAAAGCGGTTACCCGCTTTTTTCATTTATTTATAAATGCAATGTTTCCTTTAAACTCTTATACAAAGCTTCTGGGAATGAGTTGTCTTTTGGTTTTTCTTTGAGTCTAGTACCAATGTAGAACTTAACTTTTGGTTCGGTTCCACTTGGTCGAACAGTCACTAAACTACCGTCTTCTAAATATAATTTAACAACATCCGCTTTTGGTAAATCAATTGGAGAAGTTTTGCCATTTGCTTCAATATGTTGTTGTTTTTTATTATCATCAACAGCCACTACTTTTAAACCATTCACTGTGATAAATGGATTATTGTGCATGGCGTTCATTAAACTATCCATTTTGGCTTGGCCTTCACTACCAAAGAATTCCATTGAATATGTGATGTCTTGATGATAACCAAAACGTTGATATAAGTTATCCATTGCTTGGTCTAATCTTAACCCACGTAAGAAGTAATATAACGCCATTTCGCAGTACATCAAAATTGCTTGACAGCCATCTTTATCTCTGGCAAATGGAGCGATTAAGCAACCATATGATTCTTCATAACCAAATTCAAACTTTGGGCCATTGCCTTTCTTTTCGTAGTAATCAATTCTATTACCGATAAATTTGAAACCAGTTAAGAACTCTTCCGCTTTCACACCATAATAGGCAGCGATTTCTTTGCCAATAGAAGATGTCACAATTGTGGTATACATGACACCATTTTTACTTAATGTGCCTTTTTCTTTCTTTTGTGAGAAGATGTAATCCATTAATAAGGCCGCACTTTGGTTACCAGTTAATGTTTGATAACTGCCATCTGTAGCTTTATAGCCTAGACCAACACGATCACCATCTGGATCGGTCATCACAATTAAATCGGCGTCAATCTCTTTGGCGAGTTTAATTGGTTCGATGAACGAACGAGCGTCTTCTGGGTTTGGTGATAAGGTACCAGAAAAATCTGGATCTGGATCGCACTGCGATAAGACAGGATAGATTTGGTATTCCAAATCTTTAAAGATTCTCATCGAATTGACATAAGATGTACCATGGTTAGGAGTAAAAACGATTTTGAAATTGGATTTATCTAAATCTTTATTAATGGCGATTGATTCCACTAAACGGACATATTCATCATCAACTTTATTGTCCAAGATGACATTTTGCCCGCGTTCCTTCTCCACTTCATAAGAGACATCTAATTCGTTTGGAAGAGAAGCAATAATTTCTAATAAACGCTTGATTTTATCAGGAACCAATTGGCAACCCGTTTCATCATAAACCTTATAACCGTTATATTGTTTTGGGTTATGTGAAGCGGTAATCATGATACCACCGCAAGCCTTAAGATAACGGACTGCAAAAGATAATTCTGGTGTTGGTCTTAATGAATCAAAAATATATGTATTAATACCTAAATCATTTAAAACACGAGCGCTTAATAAGGTGAATTCTCTAGACATATGACGATTATCATGAGAAATTACAACGCCTTGTTTCTTAGCGTTTGGGAACAATTCTAGTAAATATCTACCGAAAGCTAAAGTAGCTTTTCTAACCGTAAAATCATTTAACCTATTTGTGCCTGGTCCAAGAACTCCTCTCATACCAGCGGTTCCGAATTCTACATCTTTAAAAAAAGCATCATCAATTTCTTCTTTGCTCATCTTCAAAAGTTGTTCTTTTGTTTGAGCGTCAATCCTATTGGAATTAAGCCAACGGTTATAGTTTTCTTGTGTCGTCATATTCTAGTCCTCTTTTATATTGTCTAACTTAGTTAGTATATTCGCAATATCTTCTCTTGGTTCAGCCACAAATTCCTTTCGGCTGAGATTAGTCAAAGGAGCGGGCAAATCGCCAAACCCCATCTTATAAGCGTGTAAGAACTGAGAAGAGAAACCGTATTTGTATTTAAATACTTTATTCGCTTCAAAATCTCCATACTTGCTATCGCCTACAATTGGGTGATTTATATAGGCCATGTGCACTCTAATCTGATGTGTGCGGCCTGTTAATAAGGTCACATCTAATAAGGAATATTCTTCATATTTCTTAATTAATTTATATACCGTCTTAGCTGTTTTGCCGTTTTTTGAGACTTTAACAGTATTTGTTTCTTCATCTTTAAATAGAGGGGCATCAATCGTATCTTTTTCTTTTTCAACTTGGCCCACTACTAAGGCTAAATAATGTTTGTTGATTAAATCGTGATTTTTAAATAATTCAAATAACAAAGTTAGTGCGCTATGGTTTTTACCAAATACCACTAACCCAGATGTATTTCTATCTAGTCGATGAGCGGGTCCTGGAACAAAGCCTTTTTCTTTGTTTGGATCATATTGATTCGTGGCCATCAAATACTCAATGACATATTGATCTAACGATTCATCATGAGGATTGCTTTTTTGAACAAGCAAGCCTCTTGGTTTATTCACGAATAAAACATTATCATCTTCATAGATAATCCAGTCTTTAATTCTCGTGTTAGGCGTTAATTCTTTTTCTTTTATGAACTCTTCAAACTGTTGTTCGCTGATATAAATAGCGACAACATCATTAGTTGATAAGCGAAATTTCTTATCTTCGTGATGGCCGTTAACCTTGATATCTTTTTTTCTCAATAGTTTATAAACAAAAGACATTGGCGCGGTCTTTAATAGTTTAAAGACATATTTCTCTAAAGTTAGACCGTTTTCGCTTTCGTTGATGATGAATTCTCTCATGTTTCTATTCTAGAAAATAATATTTATAAAATAAATAGTGAATAATCAAATTTTTTTGATATAATACTATTCGCACGTTCAGAATACTGTTCAGCATGGAGGAATACCCAAGAGGCTGAAGGGGCGGGCTTGGAAAGCTCGTAGACATGTAACAGTGTGCGAGGGTTCAAATCCCTCTTCCTCCGCCATCATCGATTGTCGAGACACGTACATAAAAGTGCGTGTTTTTTCTTATTTTTGGGCATTATTTGCTATATTTGACTAAGTCAAGGCACCAGTAACCGACTAGTAACTGGCAACATAAAAACCCCGTGAAAAATCTGGAAGGACACGAGGTTTGAATTTTTACTTACTTATTTACAATCAAAGAAGGCAATTCTTTAACAACGTCATCGAGTGTTAATTCCCTGCCCAAAGACCAACTGTATCCTACATCAATTTGAGTTTTATTTTTTATGCATCTATCTAGAACACTTTTACAATCTTCTATAAAAGAATCGGCACCATAATCAGAATAATTTACAACATAAAAGTAGTCAGAAAATGCATTTTTTATGCTGCTAGACGTTGTAACAATTTTTGAAATAAGTTCACAAATGCTTTGATCGGAATTAGGGAATCCTGCCCAAGATTGATAAATATCTTTTCGAATCAATAAAACGGTTGTTCCTTCAAATCCAACTTTCAAAAGAGATTCATAATTTTCTTTAACGAATGATAATATTTCATTATTTTCTATCTGTTTCATAAAAACAGCATTATATGTACAAATAGTTTTTAAGACATCCATTTTTTTGCTTGAACGTCCAAAATCGATATAGTTAGTAAGGTTTTTGCTGTGGATTCTATCAATTGCGTATCCAATTTCGTCATCACTATTAAAAATAGATTTATCATCTACCCTTTCGAGCAAAGCTACAAGATCTTTAGCAAGAATTTCATCAGTTAAATAATTTTTCTTATCGTCTTGTTTATAGTCCTTTAAAGCATGCTTAAGAAGGTTTAATCTCAACACATCGTCTTCGACATTTAAATAATTAACTTTTTTGTAGTTTTTAATCTTTTTTATTGTTGAACCAGCAAAGGCGTCCTTTCCTACTCTGATGACATTACACTCAAATGTAATCGTTCCAAAATTGCATTTTTGAAATCCATTATTAGCTATGACTACTTTTTTGCCATCAAAAGAAGGAATAATAAATTCTTTAAATTTTCTATCTTTACCTTTTTTTTGAATTTGGATAGTATCTTTATCTATTGAAGTAATGCTCATGTACGGTAAAGAAGCAAGCAACCGAAAACAATAGATAGACCGCCAGCACTACACTATTCCGAACCAAAGACCAAAAGATAAGCATTTTGAGAAAATCTAAACTTTTGGATTTTCCTACAATGCCGACTACG
>JAFSPN010000041.1 GCA_017442875.1 Bacilli bacterium | reverse complement strand
GTTGTGGTAATGAATTCGCTTCCGAACGTTACATGGGCAACAAGTTCATTCGTGAATCCACATTATTCTGGACCAATGAATATCACTTAAGTGGTTATCGTTTCGATTTAATGGGTTTATTAGATAATCAAACCATGATTGATGTCTATAAAGACAACGCTAAAGCATATAAAGACATCATGGTATATGGTGAACCTTGGACCGGTGGTGATACACCTCTTGAAGGCTCCACTAAAGCCGATAACCTTTCACATCAAAAGACTGTGCAAGGCTCCTTATCTCAATCATTCTTTGTTGGTGACAACGTCTTAGTTGGCGCTTTCAATGACCACATTAGAAACGGCATTAAAGGTGATAACGCTCCTGGTTCAGCTTGGATTCAAGGCGGCACAGCTGGTGAAGAAATCACCTCTGGTATTAAAGGTATGTTCTCCGCTAGTGCCAGTGCGATTAGCCCAAGCCAAGTTATCAACTATGTGAGCTGCCACGATAACTACACACTTTACGACCACTTAGCACAAACCACTAAAGGTCGTAACTTAACTGATTTAAATACTCAAGCGGATGCGATTGTCATGAGCACATTTGGTGTGACCTTCATGCAAGAAGGCGAAGATTTCTTACGTAGTAAGAGTTATCAAGAAAGCGGTGCTACAAAATATGATGAAAACTCCTATAAATCTGGTGATTTCATCAATGATATGGACTATGAATTAAAAGCTACTAACGCTAACGTCTTCAACTACTATAAAGAATTATTAGCGTTTAGAAAGAGCTCTAAACTATTCTCTGTTAATACAAGAAATGAAGTTAATAGTCGCCTTTCCAGCATTACCACGAGTGGTAAGAATGTTTCTTACACCGTGACTGCTAATAACGAAACATATTTCTTCATTCACGCGGTTGATGGTGCTTCATTCAACTTAGCGGGTCAATATGAGATTGTTCTTTCTAGCAAACTAGATTCTAGTGCCGCTATTGCTAATAACAGCATTACATTAGCAAGTAACGAATCAGTCATTTTAAAACAAAAATAAAATATGAAAAATAGCAGTGATATAAGAACATATCCATCGAAAGGCTTAATCCTCTTCTTAAGTGGAGTAATCCTTTTCGGTGCGCTTTGCATCGTTGGAACAGTGTTTCTCGTTGACAACATGGCTTTGAAAGTCGTTCTTATTGTCTTCTGCGCTATCTTTATAGTCTTATCATTAATTGTTTTGTTAATGGAAGCCATTAACTATCTCTCACTCGATGAGACCAATCAACAATTAGTGGTTCATAAATTCATCGTCAAAAAGAAAATACCTCTAACTAAAGTTAGTCGTGTTGAAGTAAAAGACGGTTTTTACATCTTCCAAAATGGACAAAAAGAGCTTCACCGTACTGGCGTTAATGTCGTCGGAGCGAACACTCTGATCGTCCATCTAGAAAGATGCGGAATAAAAATAAAATGGTAAAAATTTTAGTAGAAGGAGGAATTCTATGGCTGAACTAAAATTGAATCATATATATAAGGTGTATGATAATGGTCACAAAGCCGTTAACGATTTCTGTATCGATATCAAAGATAAAGAATTCATCGTTTTTGTCGGTCCATCTGGATGCGGCAAATCAACCACTTTGCGTATGATCGCAGGCTTAGAGAAAATCACTTCTGGTGATCTATTTATTGGTGATACCCTTGTCAATGACATGGAACCAAAAGATAGAGACATCGCAATGGTTTTCCAAAACTATGCGCTTTATCCGCACATGACTGTATATGAAAACATGGCGTTTGGTCTTCGAAACAGACGCGTTCCTGAAGATCAAATCAAAGAAAAAGTTCTCGAAGCCGCACGCATTCTAGATATTACCGATTATCTAGATCGTAAGCCAAAAGCGATGTCTGGTGGACAAAGACAACGTGTCGCTTTAGGCCGTGCTATCGTCAGAGACCCAAAGGTCTTCTTGCTCGACGAACCTCTTAGTAACCTTGACGCCAAACTAAGAGCCCAAATGAGAACTGAAATTACCAAACTTCACAAGAAGTTACAAACGACATTCATTTATGTCACCCACGACCAAGTCGAAGCGATGACAATGGGTACCAGAATCGTGGTTATGAAGTTAGGTTATGTCCAACAAATCGATACCCCGATGAACTTATATAACAAACCATATAACAAGTTTGTCGCAGGCTTTATCGGCACTCCGCAAATGAACTTCTTTGATGTCACTCTCTTAAGAGAGAAAGACACCGTCAAAGTGAGTTTACCAGATGGCAGCAAGATTGCTTTACCATATGAATACTTTGCGAAGGTCCATAGTTCTTATCTAGCAGGTGAAAAACCAGCGATTTTAGGTATTAGACCAGATCACATCTTGATTAGTAAGCAAGAAACTGGTTTAAAGTGTCGTGTAACCGCGGTTGAACAACTCGGTAATGAATCAATCATTTATGGCCATTTAGGTGGTCAAAATGAGGAATTCACCATGAAAGATGAAGGTAAGTCCATCATTATCAAAACAACCCAAGACACAGTGGTGCAATTTGATGATGTCATCAACTTATCAATCCGTCCAGAAAAGATTCACCTCTTCGATAAGGAAAGCGAAGTTACTTTAATTCAAGATATTCCTGAATATAACTTTGTCGACTCTGAAGTCAAAGGCAATGAATTAGCTTTATTAGATGGCAAGATTGCTTTGCCACAAGCTATTTTAGACCAAGTTAGTGGTCAAAAAGCTCTTTCATTAGAAGTACCGCCTCATGCCATTGTTAAAGGCAACAGCCTTAAACTTAAAGTAGCCAAAGTGGAAAAGATTGGCGAACAACATTTAGCGCACCTTGCTTATAAAGATCACTTCATCTTTGCTCTTGTAGAAAAAGGCGTTAAAGAAGGCGACTCATATGGCTTTGATATCTTATTAGATAAAGTCAAAATCATTGGTGAAAACTTACAAGTTGAACCACTCAAGGAGAAAGAAAACTTATCTGGCAAATTCATCAAGAAAGATATCTCTCGTACTGAAGTGGAATTCTACTATGTCATCAATGAAGAACGCATTCATGACAGCGTTGGCAATGGTTTCAAAATCAACTCAGTTGATGGAAACGAATGCTATAAGAAGACATATAGATATGTCTTTGAACGTTCAAAAGCCGTTGTTGGCGATAGTGGCATTAAGGCCATCGCTGACAAGATCTTAGATTATGGCTATATCAGGTATGTGGTAGCCAAAGTGGGAGAAGAAGAAATCATGCTTATCTTACCAGAAGGTATGGAAGCTAACCCAGGTGATGAAATCCACTTCGCTTTAAACGGTGAAGATGTGGAAGTCTGGGAACCAAAGAACGATTTCAGAATCTGCTAATAGGTCATAAAAATGGAAGAACAATTGCAAGTTGAACAAGTTCAAAGTTCTGAACAAGTTGGTCAAGAAACCACATTAGAAGAGAAAAAGCCGGTTTATAACACTAAGCCACGCTTTCTCGCACGTATTCTCAGTCCTATCGTGGATATATTCTTACTCTTCCTTCTCTTCTTTGGCGTGTTCCAACTTGAAATGTCCATACCGATTTCTAACGATTATCATCGTGTTAGAGAAGAATTAATAACGATTTCGGATACGACTAAATTAGAAACAAATTATGGTTATAAGTTATATGATGACGACGAAAAATATAATGCTTATGTCGCACAATCTTATCAAACCTACAAAGTAGAAGATACAGAAGATCCATATTACAACCATAGCTATGTCGTTGTTAACAACAGCGAGATTTCTAAAGAAGTAAATACCGCTTATCAAGACTCATTAAAGAACAATAGCACTTATCAAGCCCGTTACTTAACTTATAAAGCAACACGATATGGCTTAACAATGTTAGCTGCTGGAAGTAGCGAATTAGTGCTCTTCCTGCTTATTCCTTTAATAAATAAAAGAAGAGCGACGTTGGGTCGATTTGTGGCCATTACTTCTTTAATCCATACAAAGGAAGTAAAGGCAAAGTGGTGGCAAGTCCTCGTAAGATTCTTATTTATCTTAGTAGTGGAAACCGCTTTACCGCTCTATTTCTTCACAGAGCTTGGAGCGTTACTCGTCGTGATAGTAATTAATCTAATCGTTACTTTGATTTCTAGAAAGACGTCTCGGACATTACGCGATTATGTTTCTTTCACAAGAATAATAAACAAAAACAGTTTTAAACCCATCAATGAACAATAAAAAGGAGGTTCGTTCATATGAAGATTAAAAACATAGCAGTTGCGATTGCAACTCTCGGAGCCGCTATTAGCTTAGTGGGCTGTGGTGGTTCCAAAGGCGAAATTAGCTTATGGGTCGGCAATGAATCTGTCGAATTCTACGATAAGGTTGTTAAAGAATACCTCGCTAATAATGCTGATTTCGGTTATAACGTTAAAGTTGTGGCTTCAGATGCCGGTACAATTGCTGGTAGCATGCTTGCTGATAACACCGCTTGTGGCGATATTATTACAATCGCGCACGATAACATCGGTAAATTGGCTCAAAAATCTTATATTAAGGCTTTGACCGATGAAGCTTTGTTAGCACAAATTGAAGCAGACAATCCAGACACCTATAAAGAAGTCATCCGTTCCACAATACCAAACTCTGGAACTACTGATAAATATGTTTTCGGAAGCCCATATATTTCCCAAGCTCTTTTCCTAATGTATAACAAACAATATGTTAGTGAAACACAAGCTCAAACATTCGAAGGCTTAAAAGAAGCTGCTTTAGCGCTTAGAGAAACAGACACAGATAAAAAAGGTGATATCCATGGTTGTACTTTAGCCGGTACCGATGGTTTCAATTTCTCATTCACTCTCTTAGCTAGAAAGGCCGAAGATAACTCCACAACATTGAAGTTATACGAAGGCTTAGACAAATCTAATAGCTATTGCCAAGGCGATGACACTGTCGCCGTCACAAGATGGGCACAAGATGCCTTCCGTAATGGTACATTAGAATGGCCAAATGACTCTGGCTATGCCACAATGATGCAAACACATACTGCTTTAGCAGTAGTTGGTGGAGCATGGCATTATAACGCCGTTGTTTCCGCTATTGGTAAAGATAACGTTGGTTTAGCTCTTATCCCAACATTCACCTTAACTGCTGATAACGTTGCTGAAACAACAATCCCAGCTAACACCGTCATGAGAGGCGGCACATTTGCCGACTGCAAGTGCTTCGTCATCAATGGTGCTAGTGACAAAAACAAATACGAAGCAGAACAAAAACTCATCACTTACTTATCAAGTAAAGAAATCCAAAATCAATCCTTCAAAGAAGCGATGAACGTTCCTGCTTATGAAGGCTCTATGGATTATATTGAAAGCATTAAATCAGAAATCGATTCAAATGCTTATCAATTAGCCAAAGCACAAAGCCAAATGGCGGAATACGGTATTCCTCAACCATTTGTTACTGCCACTTTAAATAACTACTACTATCAAAATGGTGGACCAGATCTTTATAAAAACTTAATTATCATTGATCCAAAAACTGAAGGCGATGATACCATTCGTAAAGTGAGAGAAGTTCTCTTTACAATGGAATACATTTGGAAATGGGGCAACAGCACTGTTGATAAACTTGACATTCCTGAAACATTACCAGGCGATACAAGCACAAAAGTCAGTTAACCTTCATTCATTAATTGCATTAATTTAAAGAAAGGAGAAAGAAAATGTCAGATAGCTCACCACAAGAAGTCAAAATTAAAGACAGCTCTATTTTCGTGCGCATCGGCAAAGGATTTGCTAATTTCTTCACGAAATCAATTCCAAATTTCTTCACCAAAACATTACCAGGATTCTTTGTTAATCTTGGTAGAGGCATAAAGAATGGTTGCGTTAGACTTGTTAAAAGGTTCGTCGAAGGTAGTATTGGCACAAAGTTATCTCACCTCATCTTTGGTGCGGGTAATTTATATCGTGGACAGATTATCAAAGGTTTAATCTACCTCTTATTACAAGGTGGCTTAATTGCTTTATTCGTTGGCTGCCCAGAAGTCACTGGTCCAAACAACGTTAAAGTTCCAATCGGCTATAAAGCCTTGATTAATCTTGCTTTAAAAGGCCATGAAGCGCAGTTCAATCCATCAGATCCCGCTAACCCAATTCCAGCATCTAGCTCACAGTTAATGCTCTTATTTGGTTTGGTGACCATTGGTTTGATCATTCTTTACGTCATCATTTGGAACAGTGCTATTAATAGCGCTGTTGCCGCTGACGTTGACGTTAAAGAAGGTCGTAAGCCTTCCACATTCAAGCAAGATTTACAAGCCTTAATCGATGGAAAATTCCATGTTTTGATGATATCCCCAACCTTAATGGCGGCCATCATCTTTACGTTATTGCCAACGATTTTCATGATTTGTATTGCCTTTACCTCGTATAACGACCTCGATATGAGTGCGATACCAACCGCCTTATTCCATTGGACTGGATTTTCCAATTTCGGATCCATCTTCACTGGCGAAGGTTCTTTAGGTAAAGAAATACATGCCCGTTTCTTCCCAGTCTTAGGCTGGACAGTTATTTGGGCAATATTTGCAACATTCACCTGCTATTTTGGTGGAATTATCTTAGCCTTATTAATTAATAAGAAAGGCTTAAAAGGTAAAAAAGCATATCGAACGATGTTCGTATTAACGATTGCCATTCCGCAGTTTATTTCCCTCCTCGCGATTCGTTTCTTACTTTCCGCAGAAGGTCCAGTAAACAGTGCCCTTAAAGCTTGGGGATGGATCGATCAATCAATTTCCTTCCTTGGCTTAGCAACGTCAGGAAACAACGTTTTATTGGCCAAGGTGATGATTATTCTCATCAACATGTGGATCGGTGTTCCATACACTATGTTAATGACTAGTGGTATTTTGATGAATATCCCTAGCGATTTATATGAGGCCGCAAGAGTTGATGGCACTAGTAAGATTAAGATGTTCTTTAAGATTACAATGCCTTACATCTTCTTTATTACGACCCCATATCTAATCTCTAGTTTCATTGGTAACATCAATTCATTTAACACCATCTTCTTGCTCTCGGGTGGTGGACCAACTGTGACCGACGCAATAGGTAATGCCTATCGTGCTGGTGAAACAGATTTACTTGTCACTTGGTTATATAAATTAACCATTGATAATGGCGATTACAATACAGGTGCGGTCATCGGTATCTTAACCTTCTTGTTCACTTCAACAATTACGTTAATTACCTATCGCCATTCCAAAGCTTATAAAGAGGAGGATACTTTCCAATGATCAAACAAAAGAAAAAGTATGCCAGCCAATCAAAAAGAGAAGCAGCCTCTCTTGCTGGTTCCTATATCGTTTTAACTATCCTCGCTCTTGTTTGGATTATTCCAATTCTTTGGATTGTCTTATCCGCTTTTAGAGGGGATGTCGGTATTGTCTCACCAGACTTCATTCCAAAAACATTTGGTATAGAAAACTTCAAAAGACTCTTTACTGGCACATACTATGGTGTCAAATACGCATTCTTAAAATGGATGCTTAACACTCTTATCGTCGCGGTTTTAGACTGTGTCATTTCCACATTCTTAATCCTCTCTGTGGCGTATTGTATGTCCAAGTTAAGATTTAAACTACGTAAAGCATTCATGAACTTGACCATGATTATCGGTTTATTCCCAGGCTTCATGTCCATGATTGCTATTTACTTCCTATTGAAAGCCGTTGGTTTAGCAGGCAACACTTCCTCTGATACAGCTTGGTTAAACATCGTCGGTTTGATCCTAGCTTATTCCGCTGGTGCGGGTATGGGTTATCAAATCGCGAAAGGCTTCTTCGATGTCATTCCAACTTCATTAGTGGAATCTGCAAAACTTGATGGTTGTACCAACTTTAAGATTTTCTGGAAGATTATTCTTCCATTATCAAAACCAATCATCATTTATACAGCCTTAATGTCGTTCACTGGCCCATGGATGGACTTCATCTTTGCCAAGGTTATTATTGGTACAGGTTCTCCTGAAATGTGGACAGTTTCAGTTGGCTTATACTCGATCATGTTCGGTAAGCAAGCAGATGCTTCTATGTTTACTCAGTTCGCTGCCGGATGCGTGATTGTTGGTATCCCAATTGTCTCCTTGTTCATGGCATTACAAAACTACTATGTCGAAGGCGTGACAGCTGGTGCGGTCAAGGGATAATAAACCTACAATCGCTAGTTATCTAAAATAAGATTAGCAATAATAGTGGCTACTCCATGATCATCAATGGTGTCGGTAACTATTGTTGCTTTTTCTTTGACCAAATCTGTTTTAGCATTACCCATGGCAATCGCAGTACCAACCGCTTCAAACATTGAGATATCATCTTCGCTATCACCAATGGCTAATGCCTTGTTTTTATCAATCTTCAAATAATCTAGTAAGTAAGTCACGGCCTCACCTTTTTGGTTTTGATAGTAGCCAAGATTTACTCCATAAGTGTCATAGCGGTAGTATCTAATGCCTTGAGGCAACTCTTTTGTTAATTTCTCATCGTATTTCTCTGGAATAAACGCCAGTATCTCTGTGACATCTGTGATGGCGTTTTTACGGACTTCTGGCATTTTTTCATAATAAATTGAGTGATAATTGAGAACGTATTGATTAATTTCGTTTGTGAAATACTTTTCTTTGATAGTGGCGAATTCTAGCACCACGTGATGTCGATTGGCGGTTTTTAAAACGGCTTTAACAATGTCTTCTGGATAAGTTTTAGCTTTGATGAGCTTATCTTCCACAAAGATTAAACCTCCGTTTGTGCATATCATTCCATCAGGTTTGATTAAATCAAATAAGCCAGTGTTTTTTGCGGAAATATATGTTCTAGCGGTGCAAAAATAAATAAGGACGCCTTTTTCTTGCATCTTTCTAATGCTTTCTATAGAAGGCATATCAAAAGAGTGATCTTTATGGTTAAGAATCGTCCAGTCAATATCGATAAAAGCAATTCTATAACTCTTTTTCATATCGCTACTATTTTACCATTTTGCGATTCTTATTAACTTATTCATTCAATAATGCTCTTTTCTGGCGATTTATATATTTATTTAAATATAAAATATGTTATAGTTTATGACGGAAAGAAAGGATTTCGTATGTCAAGATTACTAGTTGTGGTTGATTATCAAAATGATTTCGTGGATGGCGCTCTCGGCTTTCAAGGTGCGGAAAAAATCGCCCCAAATATCGTTAAGCTAATCAATGATTTTAGAAACAAAGGTGACGAAGTGGTTTTCACTTTTGACACCCACGATGTTGATTATTTAAATACTACCGAAGGAAAATATCTACCCGCTCCACATTGCTTAAAAGGTAGTGAGGGTTGGCAGTTATATCCAGAAGTCGCTCCTTTATTAAAGGATGCTAAGGTATTTGAAAAACCAGGGTTTGGTAGTAAAGAATTAGGTCACTACATTGAAGTGAATAATTTCGATGAGATTTATCTCTGTGGTTTAGTCAGTGACATTTGCGTCTTTAGCAACGCTATTATCGCTAAATCAAGTGCTTCACCATACGCCAAAATCAAAGTGGTGCGTAACGCCACCTCATCTTTTGATCTTGAGATGCAAGAAAAAGCATTTGATGTTTTAAAACATCTTCATATCGAAATCATCTAAATAAACATTCAAAGGAGAATTTACATTTATGAAAAACATGGTCTACATTCAATCTGGTGGTCCAACTTCCGTTATTAACACATCTTTATATGGTGCGATCAAGGAAGCAAAAAAACATCCTGATCAAATCGGTCACATTTATGGCTCTCAACATGGTGTTGAAGGCTTAATCGATGATGATTTAATCGATTTAGGTTTAGAAGATGATGAACAAATCGAACTTTTACTTCAAACACCAGGTAGTATTTTGGGCACTACAAGAAGAAAACTTCCAAAGGATATCCACACTCCAGAATACGCCGCTATCATTGAAAACATTAAGAAACACAACATTGGTTATGTTTTCATCAATGGTGGTAACGATTCCATGGATACCTGTAATAAATTAGCAAAGCTAGTTAAGGAATTAGGCATTGATGATGTCAAAGTTATCGGTGTTCCAAAAACCATTGATAACGATTTAGCCTGCACCGACCACTCTTTAGGTTTCCCAAGCGCCGCTAAATTCGTTATGAACAGCGTTAACGCTTTTGCAATGGACGCTAACTGCTTCAAAAAAGGTAAAGTCCACATCGTGGAAATCATGGGTCGTGATGCTGGTTGGTTAACCGCTTCTGTCGATTTACTTCCAGAACAAACAAGACCACACCTCATTTATTTACCAGAAATGAAGTTTGATTTAGAGCAATTCTTAAAAGATGTCGAAAGAATTTATAAAGAAAAAGGCTTTGCCTTAGTCGCTATTTCCGAAGGTTTACAATTCGAAAGAGATATGACCAATGTGAGAGTTGATGGCTTTGGTCACGCTCAATTAGGCGGTGCGGCTGCAGAACTTTGCCGTATCGTTGAAAATAGATTAGATGTTGGCACAAGAGCAGTGGAATTCTCCATCATCCAAAGAGCTTTCCCAGCCTTTGTCTCTTTAGTGGATCGCAAAGAAGCAATTGAAACAGGCAAACGCGCTGTTCAAGCCGCTTTAAAGGGTAGAACAGGTAAGATGGTCATCTTTGAAAGAGTGAGCCAAAATCCATACAGAATTAAATATAAACTCGCTCCATTAAGCAAAGTCGCTAACGCTGTTTCTCACGTCAAACCAGAAATGATTGTTGATGCAACACGTATGAGCGATAGCTTTAGAGATTATTTACGTCCATTAGTACAAGGCGAAGTTAAACTCATCTTTAAAGATGGTATCGCCCCAGTTGCTAACTTAAAACGCATTAAAGTTAAATAAAAATGAAAAAATTTTGGAACCTAAATAGTGAAGCTCGAGCCCTCATCGTTTCCACTTTACTAACAGTAATTGGTGTTGGTGGTACAGCCTTTCTATTCTGGTTCCATCGTTATGATATCCCTTTGGGAGTTTTAATTGGTGGTGCAGTTGTCTTCTTGACTTGGTTAGCCCTTTTCTTCATTAAAAGAAGTGAAAAACCAAAAATCAAATTAGACATCGCTCTCATTTACATTAGGCTCGGCGTTATTGTGGCATTGGCCATTTTGTTCACAGTATTACAAATCGCTAATGGCATTGTGATTGCCTCTCCCATTTCGTTGATCGTTGCCTATGGCATTATATCCATACTAACAATGATGATTTATATTAAGAAAGGAGAATGAAATGTTTGATAGTTTTTTCAATCTAGACATTCCAGGTGAAGTCATTTCATCTCTTATTGTCATGTTGATAATTATCATTTTAGCAATCATTATTGCTATTCAAGCGCATTTTCAAGATCCTTTAAAAAAGCCTAAGGGCCTTTTGTTAATCGCTGAAATCGGTGTTCAGTTCTTTGATAACTTCGTCAAAGATTTGACCGGTTCCGCATTACCAAACTTCGGTGGCTTTATCATGGGTGTAGCGACTTATTTATTCATCGCTTTCATCTTTGGTTTAACGGGTTTGCCATCACCAGTCACCTATATGGCTGTGCCATTATCTTTAGGCTTAACGACATTTTTACTCATACATTTGATATCCGCCAAATTCACAAAGTGGGGCTATTTTAAGCGATATGTGGATCCGATTCCGGTATTTTTACCAGTCAACTTGCTTTCCATGTGGGCGCCTTTATTATCACTCACGCTACGTCTATTTGGTAACGCTATTGCAGGGTGGGCATTATTAACCATCGTGGAGTTCTCATTAAGAGATGCTTCCGCAGCGCTCTTCAGTTTCATTCCTAGCGAATGGAACCAAGTATTCCTTGCCCCAATCCCATTAGCGCTTTTACATGCATATTTCGATTTATTCTCTGGACTTATTCAAACAGTAGTGTTCATTTCATTAACTGCTATCTTTATTGGACAAGAAATTCCAGAAGAATTAACCATAAACACTTTACAAGAAAGGAGGAACTAATATGGGTGGTTCATTGAACATTATGGCTGCTGCCATTGCTATCTTAGGCGTTATGCCTAGTGCGTTAGGCGAAGGTCTCGTCTGTGCTCACGCGCTCGATGGCATGTCCCGCAACCCAGAAATGTATAGCAAACTTAGAACGGCAATGATTCTCGCTTGTGCTCTTGTTGAGACAACTGCGATTTACTCATTGCTCATTTCTATTTTGATTTTATTCGTCATTGGAAAATAGGAGGAAAGACATATGTCACTTAGTTTTTTAAGTAACATGGATAACATTGGTGAAACAATGAAATCGATTGGTGAAAAGTTAATCCCAAATTGGCTTTCTTTTGTTGTGCAATTTCTTTCCTTCCTTATTCTCTTATTAGCGGTCTTTTTCCTCGCTTATAAACCAGTGAAAAAAATGTTAAACAAGCGTGCTGATTACGTTGAAAACGAAATCAAAGAAGCTAAAGAGAATAATGAAAAAGCGCAAGCTTCTATTGAAGAGGCTAAGCAAATCATGGCCACTAGTAAAGAAAAGGCTAGTGAGATCATCAAAAACGCGGAAGTCCAAGGTCAAGAAAGATTCGACGCTATTGTTTTAGAAGCAAAGCAAGAAGTCACGGAAATGAAAAAGGCAGCGGAACAAGATATTGAACGCGCAAGAGAAGATGCCATCCAAGACATCAGAAGCGAAATGGTCAGTGTGGCCTTAAGCGCTTCAAAAGAAATTTTAAAACGCGAGGTAGACAGTAAAGACAACACTAAACTCGCTGAGGATTTTATTAATCGATTGAATTAGCTTTATGTTAGAGATAGCCCAAAATTACGCAACTGCTCTTCTTTCGATAGCCATCGATGATAACAAAGTTATCGATTATCAAAAAGAAGTGAAAGAATTAGCAAAGATTATCAAAGATAATCCGGACTTTCTAATGCTCATTGATTCACGCTTTTTATCCGTTAATGAAAGAAAAGAAAAAGTCGCCGAGATCCTAAAAGGATTTTCGCGTGACATTATTAGTTTTATACAAATTATCGTTGAGCATAATCGCGTTAACTATTTGGAGGATATCTTACAAGCTTTCAATACTTTATGTAATGAAAATAGGGATATCTTAGAGGGGCTTATCTATACAGCTTTCCCACTTGATGAGAAAACACTCATTAAAATCAAAAACAAAATCAGCCAAATTGAACATCATGATGTCGATTTGATTACCCGTATCGATCCATCTTTAATCGGTGGTGTCAAAGTGGTCATCAATAGTCATATCTATGATGGTTCAATTAAAAATCAATTAGAACAAATGCAAGTAGACCTTTCTAGAAAGGAGATATAGCACATGAAAATCAACGCTAGTGAAATAAGTGCTCTTATCAAAGAACAAATCAAAAGTTACCGCCACAAAATCGACAGTAACGATGTTGGTACAGTCATCTCTGTTGGTGATGGCATCGCTAATGTCTATGGCTTAGAAAAAGCTATGCTTGGTGAACTTTTATTATTCCCAAATCAAGTTTATGGCATGGTCATGAACTTAGAAAGCGACTCCGTCGGTGTCGTCTTATTTGGTAATGACCAATTAGTTAAAGAAGGCGATATCGTCTCTAGAACCAAAGAAGTCATGGAAGTCCCAGTGGGTGAAAACATGCTTGGCCGTGTTGTTAATTCTTTAGGTCAACCAATCGATGGTTTAGGCGAAATAAAGACGACACGTACCCGTCCAATCGAAGTTATCGCTCCGGGCGTTATTAAAAGAAAAAGCGTTGATACTCCTTTAGAAACAGGCATTACAATGATCGATGCCATGACCCCAATTGGTCGTGGTCAAAGAGAATTAATTATTGGTGACCGTCAAACCGGTAAAACCGCGATTGCGATTGACACAATCATCAACCAAAAAGGCAAAGGTGTTATTTGTATTTATGTTGCCATTGGTCAAAAGAATTCCACAGTCGCTCAAATCGTTGATAAATTAAAACGTTTCAAAGCCATGGATTATACCATTGTGATGAGCGCTAGCGCATCTGAACCAGCGCCTTTGCTTTATATCGCGCCATATGCAGGATGTGCGATGGCAGAAGAGTTCATGTATCAAGGTAAAGACGTCTTAATTGTCTATGATGATTTAAGCAAACACGCTGTTAGTTACCGCGCCCTTTCTCTTTTATTAAAGAGAGCACCAGGTAGAGAAGCCTATCCAGGCGATGTCTTCTATCTCCATAGCAGACTCTTAGAAAGAGCGTGTAAATTAGCACCAGAATTCGGTGGTGGTTCCATTACCGCTTTACCAATTGTTGAAACGCAGTCCGGCGATATCAGTGCTTATATTCCAACAAATGTCATCTCCATCACTGATGGACAAATCTTCTTACAATCCGATTTATTCAATGCTGGCCAAAGACCGGCTATTGATTCAGGTTTATCGGTTTCCCGTGTCGGTGGTGATGCCCAGTTTAAAGCCACTAAGCAAGTGGCTCGTAGTTTAAAGATTGAACTAGCCTCTTATCTAGAAATGAAATCATTCAGCCAATTTGGTAGTGATTTAGACGCTTCAACTTTAGCGATCTTAAAACATGGCGAAGCCCTCATGAGCGTTTTAAAACAAAAGCAATATAACGTTTATCAATTAGACAAACAAGTCTTTGACTTGTATGTCGCTAAAAACAACTATTTGGATAATTTAAAGAAAGACGAAGTTCGTCCAACTTTAGATAAGGCCTACGAAGTATTCAAGGCTACCCATCAAGATGTTTTGAACAACATCAATAAGAACAAAGAAATCTCTTCCGATGATGAAGCGATTCTTTCTAAAGAAATGAAAGAATTTTTTGAAAGTTTAAATAACTAGTTATGCCACAAGAAGTAGCAAGAATCAAAAAGAGAATCAAATCCGTTAGTGGATCTTATAAAATCACTTCGGCGATGAAACTTGTTTCAACTGTCAAGTTAAAGAAGTGGAAAAATAAGATGCTCGCTAATAAGGAATACGCTTTGCGGATTGATGAAATTGCAAAGATGGTGTTTTCTAGTGTTGAAGAAAGCAACAATCCTTACTTCACCAAGAAAACCGCTGATAAGAATCTCTATATTGTCTTGTCATCTTCACTAGGTTTATGTGGTGCTTATAATAGCAACATCTTCCGCCTCGCTGACGCGAAGATTAAGGAAAAAGATGACGCTATTATCCTAGGTAATAAAGCTATCAGCCATTATCAAAACGGAACGTTTAACCATATTGAAACTTTCAAAGATTATTCTAATGTTTCTGATACCAAGATGATTAATGCCATCATCGATTACATCAAAAAAGAGTACCTCAAAGGTACTTATCAAGAAGTGCATCTTATCTACACTTCATATAAAAACTCTCTTGTCTTCCATCCAGTGGATTATCAAATTCTTCCATTAAAAATGGAAATTGATAAGAAAGATGCTTATCCACCAATTATGGAACCAAACCAAGAAGCGCTTATCGAAGTCTTAATCCCGCTTTATCTTAAAAACAGCGTTTATGCCAAATTCCTCGAGAGCGAGGTGTGCGAACAAGCGTCACGCTCTAACGCGATGGAAAACGCTACAAAGAATGCTGAGGATTTACTCGAAAGCTTACAAATCGAATTTAACAAAGCGCGTCAAGCCGCGATTACACAAGAAATCACCGAAATCGTCGGTGCTAGCCAAAACTAAGGAGGCTCATTATGGAAAAGAAAGTCTTAGGAACTATTAAACAAGCTGTTGGTCCTGTCGTTGACGTTCAATTTAAAGATCAACACTTGCCAGAGTTATTAACTGCTTTAGTCATCCCACTTGAAAATGGCAAAGAATTAACAGTGGAAGTTGTTCAGCACATCGGAGATGATGTGGTGAGATGTATTTCTATGGGCCCAACCGAAGGTTTAGTTAGAGGTATGGAAGTTATTTCCTTAGAGCATCCAATTACTGTCCCAGTGGGTGATAAAACGCTCGGCAGAATGTTTAATGTCTTAGGCGAACCTATCGATGGTTTAGAACCATTAAAGGATGTTAAGAGAATGTCTATTCACCGCTCTGCCCCAAAATTCAAAGACCAGTCTGTTAAAACTGAAATCTTTGAAACCGGCATTAAAGTCATCGATTTGCTTTGCCCATATGTCAAAGGTGGCAAGATTGGTTTATTCGGTGGTGCTGGTGTTGGTAAAACCGTTTTAATTCAAGAATTAATGAACAATATCGCTAACGAAAAAGGTGGTATTTCCGTCTTTGCCGGTGTTGGTGAAAGAAGCCGTGAAGGCAATGACTTGTATCACGAAATGCAAAAAACTGGTGTTATCAATAAAACCGCTTTAGTGTTCGGACAAATGAACGAACCACCAGGTGCTCGTATGCGTGTCGCTTTAAGTGGCCTCACCATCGCTGAGTATTTCCGTGATGAAGAGCATAGCGATGTTCTCTTGTTCATCGATAACATCTTTAGATTTACCCAGGCCGGTAGTGAAGTATCCGCTCTATTAGGACGTATGCCAAGCGCTGTTGGTTACCAACCAACATTAGCTACTGAAATGGGTCAATTACAAGAAAGAATTACTTCCACAAGTAGTGGTTCTATTACATCTGTTCAAGCGATTTACGTG
>JAFSPN010000001.1 GCA_017442875.1 Bacilli bacterium | reverse complement strand
TGATATTCAAAACATCGAACAATACCTCGATGTGGATTCTATCTTTGTTATTGATGGATTATTTGCTTGCTATCAAGATATTTCTGAATATAAAAAGAACAATGCTAGACTCGGTTTATATTTCAAAATGTTAGCATTCCGTAGAACCGGTACTGGCGCGAATGATTATGTGATTATTAATCTACAAGATTACTTATATAACAATATTCATAATCAATATACCGTGGAAGATTTTGTGGAGTCTGACCAAGACACTGCTTTAGAAGCTATGGATTTATTTGATGAAAAAATTGAATTAGTTGAAAACACAAAAGAAGCCTACGCTGTTTATAATGCTGCTCTTGGTGTTCTTTCTGCTTTAGAAGTCGATTCCGGTGCGCTTGCTATAATGAAACAAGAAGGTATTCAAACTATTAACAACTATGTCGATATAGATGAGTATTTTGATACCGAAAAAGCTGCAGTTCTTGCCTATTTGACTGAATATGAAGGCAAGATCAACAACGCGAACAATAGAGGCGAAATCAATGATTTAATTAAAGAATTTAAAGATAAAGTCGATCTCGTTAAGAAAAAATACGAAATTATGGCGGATGCCATTATCAATCAAGAGACAGGATATGATGAATATCTTGAGAAAGCCAATCAAGTTTCTTTAAGCGACCTAGGTATTGATGAAACATTAACATTCCATGGCAAATTGAATGAAAGAGCAAATGATTTCAACACTAATGTGCAAGAGAATAATTT
The DNA here is from genome assembly GCA_017442875.1 of Bacilli bacterium. Taxonomy (GTDB): domain Bacteria; phylum Bacillota_I; class Bacilli_A; order RFN20; family CAG-826; genus RUG14515. Next base: position 1,753 of record JAFSPN010000001.1, on the reverse strand, counting down.
GCACAATACTTTTGCTCCTTCAAAAGAAAACAAAAACGGTAATGTTGAATTCTTTTTCTCTTATACTCCTAGCGCTATTCCAGTTGATGGAGCTAACGTTATGGTGAATTTAAGAGGCACTGCTTATTATGGATATAAATTTGGTATCGATTCAAATAGTAGAGGAAATTTTGTCAGTAGAGTAGATTCTAGCATAAGCGATTTCTTAGGCGGAAACGAAGGCTCTTATGTTAATGGAGTTACTTATGAAATTGCTGTGGGCGCTATCGATTTAGTGAATGAAGTAGAAAAGACATGGCTTTATATTAAAGTTAATGGCAATTTTGTTTTTAATAAAGTTGTTGATTCTTTAGCCATATGCACTAATCCACGTGTAGCGGTTTCTTGTAATGACAATAAAGAAGCCACCAACGATTATGAAGGTACTGTTACTGTGGCTAATACTGCCACCAATATTGCGCAAGCCGATGGTTTATATTTAGGACGTTTTATTTATAAAGAAGGCAATGTTAATGAGATTAATGATACATTAGATCCTAATTCATTGCCCGCAAATGGTGATGGCTTAGAAAAATCATATGCCACAAGAAAATCTAATATCCAATTAATTAGAAATAATGTAACTACTGATGTTGCTCAAACAGCCAAACCATTCATTAAGAAAATTAACGAAAATAATTATGTTTTAGATATTGCCAATCAAGTGGAAGTGGAAGACCAAGATATCGTTGTCATTTCTGGTGCTTTCTCTTACTATAACGATTCCGATGCTGAAAAAACTGCATTCGTGATTTCAACGTCTCGTTTCCAATATAATGCCAGTACTGATTCATGGACTCCCATCCTCTCTTTAGCGGAAGCCAAAGAAGATGCTTGTAAAAAGCTAGAATCTTATGCGGATTTAAGTAAATATGATGAAGACGAAAAAGCCGCTATTGCCGCTATTGTTTTAGAAGGTAAGGAAGCAATTAATAATGCCACAATAGTGGAAGAAGTTGATTCTACATATGTTACTTACAAAGGACGCATTGATGCGGTCAAAACATCCTTACAAAAATATCAAGATCAGGCTATCGAAATTGTTAATGATTACAAAACCGCAAATATAAATGATTATCGTCAAGATGAAAAAAATGAAATGGCCTCTTTAAAAGCGGAAGCTATTCAAGAAATTCGTAATGCTAATACAAAAGAAGAAATTGATGAAATCGTCATTACTTTGAAAATGGCCATTGATGAATTAAAAACCGATGCCGAATATGCTATTGAAGAATTAGCAGATGCCATTAAAGAAGGGCAACAAACTATCTATAGTCATTATGCTTCTCTTAACACATCTAACTATACTGCTGCTCAATTAAGTCAATTAGAGCAAGACACACAAGACGCTATTAATGCTGTTAAAGCGGCCACAAGTATTGATGAAGTCAATAGAATTGTGGAAGCATACATCAACAACCATCAACAAATTAATAACAAACCAAAAACAGGCGGATGTAACGCATCCATAAATGGCGATAGTTCTATTATCTTTATCGCTGCTATCGGTGGTTTAGTTTTAGCAATTAGAAAAGCTTATAGCTTAAGAAAAAAAGAAGAATAAAGGAGCAAATTGTATGAAAAAGAATTTGTTATTAGGATTATCTTTAACAACTTTACTTATGACATCCTTAACGGGATGTTTAGGACGTCGTGAGGGTGGTGGAGAAGATAACACAAAGGCCAACTTAAGTGTGGCCACTCTTGATAAAGG
>JAFSPN010000005.1 GCA_017442875.1 Bacilli bacterium | reverse complement strand
GAAGCTAATAAACACCACGATGATGACGACTTGCCGTTCTGAATTCTATGAATGGATTAAAAAAGTCAGAAAAACAAACTGGACTATTAAGTCCCTTGAACAGCGAAGAGAGCATTTTGCTCACATATGGTATTCAATAGGCGGACCAACTTTCGACCAAACTGGTGGCCACAGCAACGATCCATTTTATGTGAGAGGAATGAACGCTCTTGATAAGATGCTTGAAATTGATAAGAAACTCGATGAACTTGAACCTGTAATAGTGGAATATAACAAGTTCTATGATTCCTTACCTAAGAAGTACCAATTGATCCTAACAAACGTTATGTTTCATGAACCTTCTATGGTTTCAATAGCGTACTCTCTTCATTGTTCTCGCAATATGGCTTATAAGCTAAAAGAACAACTTATGGATAAATGGGAAAAATCTATAAAAAACTTATAATCAAGTTCACTTAGACTATGCTTTTTGCTATTATTAATAGCATGAGATACATCGGAAATAAGACTCAACTTCTGGGTGAAATAGAAGCTGTAATAAATGAAAATTGTAAAGATGTTCATACATTTTGTGACATCTTTTCAGGAACTGCTTCAGTTGCAAAATATTTCAAGTCTAAATATGAAATTATTTCTAATGACATTCTCTATTTGTCCTATGTAATTCAAAGAGGAACAATTCAAAACGATTCTGTTCCTTCTTTTGATAAATTAACAAAACATCTTGGAATGTCACCATATCAATACTTCGATATAATCGAAAACACCGATCATGGATTTAAAAAGGAACAAATGTTCTTCTTGAATAACTACAGCGAATTAGCCGGAAGAACATATCTTACTAGCAGTAATGCAGAATTAATAGATCTAATTAGATTAAGTGTAGAAAAGTGGTTTAATGAAAAATTGTTGACTGAAGATGAATATTTCTATTTGTTAGGTTCTATTGTTGAATCTATTCCATTCTTTTCTAATATTTCTGGAACTTATGGCGCATTTTTGAAAACTTGGGACCCTAGAGCTTTAAAACGTTTTACTTTGATAAAGCCTGAGGTTATAACCAATGGGAAAAACAATAAGTGCTTTAATTTGAATTATCCTGACTTATTAGATCTTGTTAGCGGTGATGTTTTATATGTTGACCCTCCGTATAATGAAAGACAGTATCTTCCAAATTACCATTTACTAGAAACTGCTGCAAAATATGATTACCCAAATATAAAAGGCGTAACAGGAATTAGGGAATACAAAGAACAAAAATCTGATTTCTGCATTAAGAGCAAAGCTCTTTCTGCTCTTGAACTTCTTGTTTCAAAAGCCAATTTTAAATACATTTTATTTAGCTATAATACAGATGGATTGATGCCTGAAGATGAAATTAAAAATGTTTTTCAGAAATATTCAAAAAATGGTGAATGCAAAGTATATAGGATTCCATACAAAAGATTTAAAAGTAGAACGCTTATTAACACATCAGATTTGTATGAATTGATATTTTTCATTGAAAAGAAATGATGAAGAAGAGTTTTATTAAATGTCCCTTAAATTACATTGGTGGCAAGACAAAGATCTTGGACCAAATTTTACCGTTCTTTCCCGAGAATATATCTACTTTCGTTGAACCATTTTGTGGTGGTTATAATGTTGGAATTAATATAAAGGCAAAAAAATATTTTGCTTTTGATATAAATGCTTATCTAATCGAACTGATTGACTATTTAAAGCAGCATGACAGAGATTTCATTCTAAAAAGCGTTGATGAGGTTGTTTCAAAATACGACTTGTCATTAACTAATCGTGATGGATACAACAAACTAAGAGATGATTATAATAATGTCAAGAATCCATTATATCTGTTTGTTTTAACTTGTTATTCGTTCAATCACCAAATCAGGTATAACAATAGTTTTGATTTCAATACTCCATTTGGAAAAGATAGAAGCTGTTATAACGAAAGCATCAGATTTAATCTAATTAACTTTATTGATGCTTTGCATAATCAAGATGTTAAATTCGAAGTATCTGATTATAAGAAAGTATCTTCCTTAGATCTTGATGGTGAATCTTTTGTCTATTGTGATCCACCTTATTTTATTACTACCGGAAGTTATAATGATGGAAAAAGAGGGTTTGGTGATTGGAAAGAAAAAGACGAAATAGAGCTCCTTTCCTTATTAGACCAGTTGAACAACAAAGGCATAAAGTTTGCCCTTTCAAACGTTATGGTTCATAACGGATTAAAAAACAACATTTTAGAAAAATGGTCCAGTAAATATAACGTCCATTTTATAAGCACAAACTATAACAATAGTAATTACCATTCAAAAGCAAAAGAACATGAAACATTAGAGGTGCTGATAACTAATTATTGATATGGAAAATAGAGAAAAATTTTTAGATGTTTATCCAGATTATGATTTATCAACATTACCATCTTATATACGTGACGAAATAAGTGATGTTTTTGTTGAAGGTAAAACCAAAAGAACTCTTATCTTGCCTGATGGCAGAAAGTATTTTTTAGGAAACAAATTAAACGATTTGACGGGAAGCGAATGGACTTTCTTTACTAATTCAGTTGTTAATACAAATTATTCGACATCAAAAAAAGATGGTGATGCTCATCATATTAGAAAGATACACCCATCTCCAAAGCCACCTAAACTCTTGGCCGAGATAATCAAATTCTTTACTAAAGAAAATCAAATCGTTTTTGATTACTTTGCCGGTGTAGGTGGGTCTCTTTTAGCTTCTTCTATGACTAATAGACGTTGTATAGGCATTGAATTAAACAAAAAATATGTAGAAACATACAAGGAAGCTAATTCCTTTCTAGGTTTAAACGAGCAGCCGATTTTATGTGGAGATTCTTTGGAGCTTTTAGGCTCGCAGGTATTAGATGATTTATTTGCCGGCGAAAAAGCTTCTTTAATTTTAATCGATCCTCCGTATGCAAATATGATGTCCAAAGAAAAAACAGGTGACGATTTGCGTAAACACGGAAAAGATGCAACTCCATTCACCAATTCAAAACAAGACATAGGAAATATGGAAGGCGACTTATTTTGGAAGACTTTCTATTCAATTGTTGATAAATCACTAGTTTATCTAAAAGATGGTGGTCATTTAGTTGTTTTTATTAAAGATTTACAGCCATCAGGAAAAGAGACAAATTTATTACATGCAAAAATGATTGAATGTTTAAATGGGAATGACAAATTGTTTTATAAAGGACTAAAAATATGGGCCGATCAAACTTCGATGCTATTCCCTTATGGTTATCCTTTTGGATTCGTGGCAACGCAGATACATCAATATATTCTTATTTTTAAGAAAAAAGGTGATTAATCAATAATCGCCTTTTTAATTTTTTCTTTTAGAATTGTTTCAGCATCATTAATGATGGTGGTTCCGTTGTTTGATAAATACAGCAGAATTTTATCATTTACTAGAGAAGTGTGTCTTCCGCCAAAGATAGTTAAATATCGCTTAATTGTATATCCGGGGAAGTATTTCCTAACATAAAGACCTTCTATGTCATCGTATTCTTGAATTTCTTTTAGCCCAGCATCTATGGTTGATAATTTCTTGCCTTCAATCAAATAGATTATTTTTCTTTCATCATCTCGCATGATAACATCAGGAATTAATAAATTCCTTTTATTCATTGCGGGTGTGTTCTTGTTTTCTAAAGCTATTGTGTTGCCAGATGAGTTTTCTCCACAGTATTTAGGTACTGTTAACAAGGATCCAGAGGCGGTTTTGAAATAGCCGCGTTCACAGCCAGCATGATTTTGATAAACTTCTTTTAATCCAACGTATTCGCATGAAACGTGAAATAGAATTGAAGCCATCTTTTCTGAAGACATTTCATAATGCCAATACGAATCCGCCATTGGGAATCTATGTCTTATTGTTATATTCTCTAGTTCGATTCCTAATAAGTCAGCTATATATAAAAACTTATTTCCGTGGTTCAAATTATCTATGTACTGTTGTTCTACACCATGCATAGTAATAATTATTCTTCCTGTCCAGCCAAGAAGACGAAGTGTGTTTGAAATCATTGTTAAAGCGCCAATGTTAGGGTCGTGAGCAATTTTTCCTTCGTTTTTAGGTTTATCAAGTCGCCCCGAGATATAAATGATATCGCCGTCTTTTTTGATTGTGATAGGAGTGTTTCCTTCAGGAGGTTTTCTCATTGAATTTTTGAAATCTATCAATTCATCGATAGTGTTAAATTTATAAAACCATTTTGCGATTGGCTTCCCGACAATTTTTACTCCACAAGTTAGCAACATGTTTGTTCCAAAGATACTAGTATCACTTGGCTTTTTGCTTTCTCTTAGCTCTAATTCATCGTTATACAGCATGTACAATGGAATAGTGTAGTACGGCTTTATATAGACAAATTTCGAGCATCTTTGGAATACACCGGTGTTTCTTGATTCATCATCACTTGTCTTTGTTTCCTCAACAGCAAACAGCGGTGTTTCGGTTTCGCTGTTTTCAACAGGAGCATTTTCTTGCACGTAGAAAAGGAAATCCATAAAGCTGGATTCTCCGCTTACGGTTTTAATTAGAATTGAATCAATTCCTTTAACTGAAATACCTTCAACCTTATAAGTGAAAGTGAATAGATTGTTTTTGAATATTGGAATGACACTTTGTTTACTTGATAAAGTATAACTAGCTCCAAAATCACTTTTATATATTTCAATCAGCTGTTTGATAACGCTTATCTTTGGTTTTTCTTCTGTCAAAATAAAGATATTCATAAACTTCTATTCCTCTGTTTGAAAAATTATATCACGGCACTTATTAAAAATATATGTCCTTTGCCTTGCTATTTTTCTAAAACAGAGCGATATATAAGTTTGGTTTCTAAAGTGATCTTGTTTGAAGGATCTAAATATGATCTAATATTTAAGAGGTACTTTCGTATGGAAAATTCATTTATTGTTTCTCGTGTTAAGGCTTTTAAAGAAAAGTATCCACAATTCAAAAGTCAGCAAGACTATATAGTCTTTACTGGAATGTGCATTTACTATTTCTATTTCACTTCTGGTGATACTTTTGACCCAGACCAAACATTGAGGTCTATTGTTGATGGTGCAAATGATGGTGGTATCGATGCCGTTCTTAATGACCCATCAAGCGAAGGCAACGATTTAATAATCGTTCAAAGCAAATATTATAATGTTGCCGATGTAACCCAAGATAAGATTGTTGGAGAGTTATCTAAAATTGCTGACACAGTAAAACGCCTCGATAAATATAAAATTGAAGGCTTAAAACAAGATATGGTATCTGCTTACCGCACAGCCGTGTCTGAAATGGAAGATAATGGTTCAAAAAGAATAGTTTTCTTTACCTCAGATGAAGTACCGAATAAAAAAACAAAGAATTCTATATTAAAAGCTGTTCAAGGATATTTTCCTGATTTCGACGTTGAATTAAATTTCTGCGATGATATTCAGGCACAAATTGAACTTTCAGAAAATGGAAAAACTGTAGTTGAATATGATGAACTTGATCTAGATGAACCTGATAATGCTCTTCATTACGAAGACTCCATTATTGTTAATATTTCTGCTAAATCATTACAAGATTTACAAAACAGACGTAGAAGCAGCCTTTTAGGTATGAACCTTCGTTATCACATTGCTGGAAAGAATGTTGATGATGCAATTGCAAAAACAATCAAGGACGATTCAGCAAATTTCTGGTACAAAAACAATGGTATTTTAATCGTGTGTGATAAATATCAATGCGATGGCACCAAATTAAAACTCACAAATTTTTCTATCGTCAATGGTGGTCAAACTACATACAAAATCGGACAATGTGATTTACCTGACGAAGATTTCTATCTTCAATGTAAAGTCGTTAAGGCTAAAGGTGCAACTGCAGAACAATCACAGGATTTCGTTGGAAAAATTGCTGAGGCCACTAACTCACAAAAGCCTATTAAAACAAAAGATTTGAAAGCAAATAGACCAGAGCAGTGGAAATTAAAATCTGCTTTAGCAGATATTGGCTTCTATTACATGCCTAAAAATGGTGATAAGCCAAGCCCTGCCGAAAAATATCCAGAGCCATACAATTCAGCTAAGTTAGAAAAAGTTGGTAAGGTTTGTCTTGCTGGCGTATTGCAAATGCCTGGTTCTGCGCGTAGTAACTCACAAAAAATGTACGATGATCAATATTACTATTCAATCTTTGGAACTGGTGCAGTGCCTCAAGTAATAGTGGATTTAATCAAAATTGATTACTTCTATGATAAATATAGCAAATCAAAGAAAGTTGAAGCTTATACTATTGAAACTCAACAAATGATTAAGAATGGTAGAACATTCGTTATGGCTTGCTTACTTTATGCTGTTAAGCTAAACGCTGGTTGCTTCACTAATGATGAAATTAATGACTTAATTAACGATACCGATGAATTAAAGAGAACACTCCGCAAAATGGATGGTGTTAGCTGTGTCATTGCTAATAAATTAGATAATGAAAAAGATGTTCTCGAAGATATCTTTGGCTTGATCGGTGATGAAGTGCTTGGCTATTGCTTTGATTTAGCAACCAGAGTAGCAATTAATACAGGTAAATCTGTCGCTCCATCAGATTATTTGAAATTAGATAGTAATTACTATAAAGATATTATTAGTCGTTTCAATACTGTTTATTCGACAAAAAAGGCCTTCAAAGATACGATTGATAAAATCATTTTAAAGGCTGAATAACCCTTTAACTAATTGTGGTTATATCAAGTGTGGTGGTATCAGAACATACTAAAACACTGAAACAAATAATCAGAAGATAGCAGAACTCACCATTTCAAAAGTGGTGGGTTTTCTTTATTTTTCGCCCTTCCAAAAATAACCTCCAGCG
>JAFSPN010000040.1 GCA_017442875.1 Bacilli bacterium | reverse complement strand
GTGGGTCCCATAGTGACACATCTCACTACATCATCTCCGATATGTTGAGCCACTTCGACAGTTAAAGTTTTATCTTCTTTTAAAGGAATAATTAACGCAGTTAATAATTCAGGAAGATGCTCGTCTTTAAAACTAACATCGACAATCGGTCCGACAACTTGGATGATTTTTCCTTTGACTTGTTTAGCATTATTCATACTGTTACCTCCTATAGAGCATTGCTAGCGGCCACGATTTCCGTAATTTCTTGGGTAATAGCACCTTGTCTAGCTTTATTGAACTGAATTTGTAATTCGTCGAGAATTTCTTGAGCGTTGTCGGTGGCATTTTCCATAGCGTTGCTACGTGCAGCTTGTTCACAAACTTCGCTTTCTAATATCTTGCTATTTAATACGGTTTTTAAATAAATGGGCATTAAGGTATCCACTAATTCTTGGGGAGTTGGTTCAAGAATAGGACCATAACCAAGAGAATCTTCAATTTCCTTTTTTCCTAAAGGAAGGATGGTAAAATCTTTGGGCAAGAAAACCAAAGAATTACGGTATTCCGAATATATTAAATGAATCTCACGATAGGTTCCTTTGATATATTCATTGATGATAAAACTGGATAATGAATTGATAAAAGAATTATTTTGACTGCTGCTATTATCATTAAATCCAGCAATTTTTGTAAATTTACCATTTTGGAAATGAACGAGACCTTTATTTCCTAAAATAATAGCGTCATCTTCATCTTTAATAGCGGCATCCGCTAATTTAAAAATATTAGAATTATAACTGCCACACAGACCTAAAGTGGAAGATATAAGAATATAAAGATTCTTATTACTTTCATTAGGCGTATTAAAAGGCGTTTTGACTTTTTCCGCAAAACGAAGAACTGTATCGCTCACTTTTTCTAAAGCTTCACTAAAGTCTTTAAAAGCGAGCATCTTGTTTTTCCACTTCTTAAGTTTGACAGTGGAAACAAGTTTCATCGCGCTTGTGACTTTTAAAGCGCTCGATACCGATTTAATACGTGTTTTGATTTTTGTAACTTGTTGTGACATATCTTAATTATTTTTGATTGGCAAAATAGGCATCAACGATTTCTTTTAATAGGGCTTCCATATCTGGTAATATTTCTTTTTTATCATTGATGGATGTCAATATTTCTTTATGGTTTGCTAAAACAAAGTTATAGCAATCATCTATAGTTTCTCTCACTTTATTATTTTCTAAATTATCGAGATATCTGCTTTTAGATAAATATAATTCGAAGACTTGTTGATCTAATTGACGGGGCTTATATTGCTCTTGTCTGAGCATGGCTAATAAGGTTTCGCCATGTTTTAAAACAGCTAATGTTGATTTATCTAAATCGCTACCAAATTGAGAGAATGATTTCATTTCGGTAAAGTTCGCTAAATCAATCTTTAAAGATCTCGCCACTTGCTTTGTAGCTTTGAATTGAGCGGCACCGCCAACACGAGATACCGATAAGCCACTATCGATTGCCGGTCTTTGACCAGCGTTAAACAAATCGGTATTTAAGAATATTTGACCATCAGTAATAGAAATGACGTTGGTAGGAATATAAGCAGAAATATCACCTGATTGTGTTTCTACGATTGGTAAAGCAGTAATACTACCACCACCAAATTCCGGAGCCAATTTACAAGCTCTTTCTAATAATCGACTATGCAAATAGAAAACATCGCCAGGGTAAGCTTCACGTCCAGGTGAACGCTTGAGCAATAATGATAAAGTACGATAACTAACAGCGTGTTTGCTCAAGTCATCGTAAACGATGAGAACATCTTTTCCTTGCGCCATAAATTCTTCAGCCATCGCGCATCCAGCATATGGTGCGATATAAAGTAAAGGCGCTGGTTCACTAGCAGTTGCAGCCACTACAATGGTATATTCCATCGCTTGGAAAGTTTTTAATTTATCGACAATTTGGGCAACGGTGGAATTCTTTTGTCCAATAGCGACATAAATACAAACAACATCTTTTCCCTTTTGATTAATAATGGCATCAATAGCGATGGCGGTCTTACCGGTTTGACGATCACCGATAATTAATTCACGTTGACCTCTACCAATAGGAGTCATAGCGTCAATCGCAGTTAAACCAGTTTCTAAAGGAGTATCTAATGATTTTCTTTTAATAACACCAGGGGCAATAACTTCAATAGGTCTTTTCTTATTGGTTTTGATTTCACCTAAGCCATCAATAGGTTGGCCTAAAGCATTAACAACACGACCAAGCATAGTTTCTCCAACGGGTACTTCCATCACTTCACCTGTTCTTTTAACTATGTCACCTTCTTTAATAAGAGAATCATCTCCCATTAAAACAGCACCGACAGAATCACTTTCCAGATTCATTACCATACCAAAAACATCATTGGGGAATTCTAACAATTCACCAAGCATGGCTTTATCTAAGCCATAGACAATGGCGATTCCATCACCCACTGTTACAACAGTGCCAACATCATTGGCGTCGACTTTAGCGTGATAATTCTTGATTTGTTCCTTAATCAAGGCGCTGATTTCATTGGCTTTTATTTTCATTTGTTTGCCCTCCTTTTCAAAAGGTCTTTTTCCATCTCTTTAAGACGATGTTTGAGGGAACCATCATATACACGATCATGAATGACCACTTTCACTCCTCCAATAAGAGTGGGGTCAATGATGTTATGCAATTCCACTTGATGGTGTTCCACTTCTGAGATTTTTGTTTCGAGTTTTTTAATAGTAGATTCATCTAATCGAATACTGCTATAAAGGTATCCTTCTTCTACGCCTTTATATTCATTGCAAAGGGTATTAAAGGCTAATAAAATGTTACTTATTTCATCGGTTCTATGGTTAGCGATAACAATTTGAAGAAGAGAAATTATTTCAGTAGAAATACCTTTTAAAGTATTAGCTAAGATCTGTTGTCTTTCTTCAATTGATAGAAACTCACTTCCTAAAACCATGATAAAATCCGCGTTCTCATTAAAAGCACGCATTATTTCTTTGACTTCTTCTTGCCATTTCAAAATTTGACCTTTATCTAAGGCAAGAGAATACAAAGCTTGACCATAACGAGACGCGACTTCATTCATATTATTTCATTTCCTTTATAAAGTCTTCGACAATACGGGCATTGTCCTTCTCGTTAATTTCCCGTTTCAATAATTCGCTAGAAGCCATCAGTGCGACAGATACCATCTCATCATGAATATCATCAAGAGCTTCTTTTTTGGAGCGGACGATATCTTCTTCCGCTGGTT